>LCPQ01000020.1 GCA_001003705.1 Parcubacteria group bacterium GW2011_GWA2_48_9
GCTCTTCCGATCTTGTCATTCCTGCGGTTTTCAATTTCACCTATAGGCAGTTGGATTTTTCATTGCAGGCAAACCCAATCCAATCTTTGCCTGGTTCAGTCATGGTGACAGCAATACCAACGGCACCCGCAGATGTAAATCTTAGGAATAGCCTGTTAAGTCAGGCGGAGGTTTATCTTTTCTGCACATATGGTGGCATTCCGGGAATAAGCAGTGGTGAATGCTGGAGCAGTCATTCTGAGGATGGCGGGAACTCAATGCGATTGAATTTCAGGAGCTCTTCAAATATTACAGTGCGATTATCTGATGTAGGAAATGGCTTCTTTTCTATGTATACAAAGAATAAGGGGCTGGGCTCAATATCTCCCGTTCTTCTTAATGTCTCGCCTCCTGCAAACACCCCATTTTTCCCAAGATTTCCACTTGATAAGACATCGATTACAATTACAGACGGCAGTTATGTAATCCTGCCTTTCTGCAATTCAACAGCAGATACAAATTATCAGCTAGAGCTTCCGATTGATATTCAGGCAATCAATACGACCTATACAACTTATTCTGTTGCAAAGATTTCAGGTGCTCAGCCAGGGTATCAAAGATTCAATTATAGTAAACTTGCCGGGCAATATAATTATTTCAAATTGATTTTTAACACCTCATTGCAGTCTGGCATAAGAGAAATGAAATTGTCCTGCTCAAGCAATTGGAATAATTACCAGACTATTAATTTGACAATAAAGCCAAGGCCGAATGTTGCGCTTCCAAAAAGGCTTGTCACAAGCTTCACATGGAGCAATTTCGGAGAATTTGGAAAGGACTACGCTGATTATCTTTCTATATACAGAGGCCTGGGCTTCAACACAGTCCCCGGAGTTGGACTCCATTATCAGAATCCAGACGTATCAAATACAAAATATTTCCCAGAACCTGCGAACAGGACGGGACCAATTTGGGCCGATATGAAATATGGCGTCGAGCATTCCTGTCTGCAAGGCGGGGGTCATCACTGGAGCGCTGAAACACTCCGCTTTGCCTTCCTGAATGGTGACTCTCTCCAAATGCCCGTCGGGCACCTCACTTGCCGGCAATGCGGCACCACTATCGATGCTGGTCTATTGTTTCGCGTCATGAGACGCAGGGAGGACTGATGTCATTAGGACCCATAATATCGAAAAAAGCTGACGCGTTAAAGGGTACGCGCTGTCCTCGATGTCACCAAGGATTGCTCGAGATCCGGATCGTCGAGCACGACCCAGTTGCAGGGAACCAATTGGGCTTGGTGTGTTCCATCCGGAACCCTTGTACCTACTCTCGGAAGATTGTCTAAGTACTTCTGAGACACTTTTTACCCCGCTACCAACGTTGCTTTTCATAAAACATGGCGGCGGGTTTCCCCCACACCAATGTGATTGGTGTGGGGGTTTTCTTTTTCTCTAAAGAGTATTGACGAAAATCAATTTTTATGCTACTATTAATGCTGTGACGAAGTAAAACAAATATGCAAATTAAAAGACCGCCAATCTATCAACTCTAGGTTCTGCAAATAGCTTAATAAGGAATTAGCTGATCCCGCTCGTTTTGTGAACGCGGGTTTTTTGTTTGTACCTAAAGTGGAAGTTGGTTATACTTGTTTAGTTACGGGGTGTGGCCCAGTTGGTAGGGCGCAGGGCTGGGGGTCCTGAGATCGCGGGTTCGAGTCCCGCCACCCCGACCATTTTGTATTTCTCGAACCTCAAAAAGCTCCGCTAACTGTAGCGGAGCTTTTTTGGATGCTACGCAACAAAGCCCCGGAACTGGCAAGAACCCTAACGGGACTCGAACCCATGTCACCTTTCGCGGTAATCCTTTCTTCCAGTCTTCATCCGTGTCGTCTTCGAAGTCAGACCATTTCAACTGACCTTTCTGCTTGGTCACAAGTGCAATGAGATTTACGACTCGGATGATCATGTCCTTTGCCTCTTGGTTGGTCAGGTCCTCATGGAATTCATCCCGATAAATCGCTTTAAACTCTTCGACGTCTTCACTTGTCACTTTCACAAAATCACCTCCTTGTTCTTTGGAATCCTTGCAGCGAGAGCATTCTCGGGTGTACAGTGCTACTATATTATTAGTTAGTTCTTGCAAATGACTCCTACTAAGAACGAAAGTACAGACACGCGTCCACTCTTATGGCACGCTGCCATTGAGCAGCTTATTCCCGCTATTGTTCGAATATCTACCCCTAACGTTTCTGGTACTGGGGTACTCATCTCTAAATCAGTTACGAAGTCACTCTGTGCCATCGCAACTGCTGCACATGTAGTTGGTGATGCTCACTACTGGGAACAGCCGATCCGCTTATACCATCCGACATCGAAAACGACTGTGTTACTTAGGCCAGGAGACAGAGCCATCAGGGTCGAGGCCGGAAAGGATGAAGCCGTCGTCGTCTTTGATTTGATTAAGAGCAAAATTCCATTTCCGGGTAACCCGCCGAAGTTATTCGAGAAAATGCATGTCCTCAAGCCAGGCGTCGAGATCGGATGGTTAGGATTTCCCGCGATCCCAAAAGCTGAACTCTGCTTTTTCTCGGGGAAAATCAGCGCCTATATACAAACTGACTCCAAATATCTAGTTGATGGGGTGGCAATTCATGGTGTTAGTGGTGGCCCTGCGTTTCGGATAAATGATAATGAGGTTGAGTTAATTGGAGTCGTAACAAACTACTACGCAAACAGAAGTACGGGGGAGACCCTTCCGGGGCTAGCAGCTGTTGTGGATGTTGATGAATTTCACAAAGAGGCAGAGATGTTTAAGAGCTTTGACGAGGCCAAATCCAAGGAGTCACCAGCAAGTGCCCCACCTCCGAGACCTATGCCGAAGGCATCACCATCGGACGCGGCTCCACAAATTCCCTCGTAGACATGCAGAAGAGGGACGAATTTCAGATTTGGTAAGTATGACCGCCCCCGGCCATGAGTTGGTATAAAAGGTTCGAACATCCTGGACCAGGGCCGAAAGGTATTACTTACCCAGTTGGAATTTGTCGCTACGCTCATTGTATTTTCCCGCAACAGTGAAGCGGGACTCGAAGGGGTGCGAACGGGAAAAGCGACTCAACTTCTTGAGTCGCGACCGTGAGCACGGGTCGAGCATGTCTGGCGAAGCCAGACGCGAGACCCAGGACACCAAGATTTTTGGACCCCCGGGCCCCGCGACTGCGGGGGAATCCCGCCACCCCGACCATAATCAAAACGAGGGCTGGTAACCCTCGTTGGAAATGTAAAGATTGTGTCTAAGCAACAGCGGGTGCCATGCGCTTCATGCGCGTCTTTAAGCAACTCGTGCAGACCCGTATTGATTCGCCATCAATGGTTGCTCGCTGAAGATTGACGTGTCGTCGACGCATAGTCCTGATATTCGAGTGGCTGCGTGAAGCGCTCCGAAGTGAACCGCGTCCGCAAATGTCGCAAGAACGTGCCATAATTGCTAAAAAATGATAATGTGACGATAGTACCATACACCCTATGATATTGCAATCCCTTTTCACCAACCCGGAGTTTTTCATCATATGGCTGCTTGCGATCGTTATCGCTATTACAGTCCATGAGTTTTCCCATGCGTTTGCCAGCTATCGGCTCGGTGACCATACGGCCAAGGATCTCGGCAGATTGACGTTGAATCCTCTCTCACATCTCGATCCAATCGGATCCCTCATGCTGGTCATCGTCGGATTCGGCTGGGGGAAGCCCGTGCCATTTAACCCTATGTACCTGAAGGTTCGGCGGTGGGGTCCGTCGATTGTCTCGCTTGCCGGCCCAGCTTCGAACATTCTCAGTGTGGTTTTTTTCGGATTGATTTTAAAATTACTCTACGCGAATAACCTCATTGGTTCTGATAATCTTCTCACCCTATTTCTAGTGGCCGTAATCCAGATAAACCTTATTCTTGCACTCTTCAACCTTATCCCAATTCCCCCATTGGATGGATCGAAGCTTCTCTACGGCCTCATCTCAGATAAATACATGAACTTGAAGCTCATGCTTGAGCGCAACGGCTCATTTTTTCTCATCGCGCTCATCGTCCTTGATATGCTGTTGCCTGTATCAATACTCGGGTCGCTCTTTGGAGGATTAACTAACTTTGTATTGAGGGTATTCACCTAGGTTTAGAGAACCAGGAAGGGCTTAAGGAATTAACGGATTAACGAACCTGCCTGCCGGCAGGTTGCGCATTGCGGATTGGTTTTGTAGACATTTCTTTGTGAAATCTGCTAAATAGCTAATTCGTCAATATCCTGACCGGGTTGACACCTCCTTCGCGCTATTCTATACTATCGCCAGTTATCGGTCTCGTTATCGTATGAGACCTTTTTCGTACCCATGATGACATCGTATGCCAACCATTAATCAGCTTATCAGGAAGGGTCGACGCACGACTCCCCAAAAGTCAAAAACTCCGGCGTTAGAGTCGGTTTTTAATGCATTAAATCGCAAACGTACCCTTCTGCCCGATAGCTCGCCCTTCAAACGCGGTGTGTGTTTAAAAGTTACTACCACGACTCCGAAGAAGCCGAACTCTGCCTTGCGGAAAATTGCCCGCGTGCGGCTGTCGAATGGTATGGAGGTCACGGCTTATATTCCCGGTGTCGGTCATAATCTGCAGGAGCACTCAGTTGTACTGGTGCGCGGTGGAAGAGTCAAAGATCTTCCCGGTGTTCGCTATCATATTGTTCGTGGCGTGTATGACACCCAAGGCGTCCAAGACCGGAAGCAGGGGAGAAGTCTTTACGGGATGAAGAAACAGAAATAATATGCGCGGCAAGCAAGCACCCAAACGGCCTTTAGCGCCAGATTGGAAATTCCAGTCACCAGTCGTCACCAGGCTCGTCAACCAAATCATGAAACGCGGCAAGAAGTCGATAGCCGAAAAGATTGTATACGGCGCTTTTGATATTATTTTAGAAAAGACAAAGAAAGACCCGATGACTGTGTTTGAACAAGCTCTGAAGAATGTTTCGCCGATGGTTGAAGTGAAATCCCGTCGCATCGGGGGTGCAAACTACCAAATTCCCGTTGAAGTCACGAGCGAACGGAAACTCGCTTTGGCATTTCGATGGCTCATTGAAGCAGCCAAAGCCAAGCGGGGCAAATCGATGAAAGACAAGTTGGCACTTGAGCTTATGAACGCCGCGACAGGCGAGGGCGACGCGATCAAGAAGCGTGAAGACGTGCACCGTATGGCGGAAGCCAACAGGGCATTTGCGCATTTCTCGAGGTAACTACGAACTACGAATTAGTACGAATGTACGAATCGGAGATGCGGCTGTATGAAGTACATCGAGAGAAAAGATTTAGTATATCCGAAGTTGAGCTACCAGCTTATTGGCATCCTGTTCGATGTATATAACGAGCTTGGATACGGGTACCAGGAGAAGTATTATCAGCGCGCGGTCGCGATCAGATTGCGCGGAATCGGGATACCATTTACAGAACAAGTAAGGGTTAATCTCAAGTTTGATAAAAAACACCTCGGCCACTACTTTCTGGATTTCCTTATTGAGAAAAAGATTATTCTGGAACTAAAGCGAGGAAACCGCTTTTCAAAGAAAGATATTGAACAAGTATACGCATACCTGAAGGCAACTAAGTTACAGCTGGGTATAATCGCGAATTTTACCTCTTCAGGAGTCACCTACAAAAGAATTTTAAACCTTTATTAGTACGTATTCGTAAATTCGTATAGATTCGTACATTAGTAGACTATGAGAGAGTACAGCTTAGAAAAAACACGTAATATAGGCATTATCGCCCATATAGACGCCGGCAAGACAACCGTTTCCGAGCGTATTTTGTATTACACGGGCAAAAAGCATAAGATCGGCGAGGTACATGAAGGCGAGGCGGAAATGGACTGGATGGAGCAGGAAAAGGAGCGCGGAATCACCATCACGTCGGCTGCTACCACCTGTTTCTGGAAAGATACCCGCATCAACATTATTGACACGCCCGGACACATCGATTTCACCGTTGAAGTCCAGCGAAGCTTGCGCGTCCTCGACGGCGGCGTTGTCGTTTTTGACGGGGTAGCCGGAGTCGAACCACAGTCTGAAACTGTCTGGCATCAGGCGGAGAAGTTCAAAGTTCCGCGCATTTGTTTTATTAATAAGATGGATCGCATGGGAGCTGACTTCTATGCCGATATCGCTTCTATCCACGAACGGCTGACTACCAACGCGCATCCGATGCAATTGCCCATCGGCGCTGCCGAAACATTCAAAGGCCTTATTGATCTTCTCACGCGGGAAGCCGTAGTCTATAAGGATGAGATGGGCAAAGAGTGGGATATCACGGATGTCCCCGATGATATGAGGGAGAAGGTTGAAGAATACCGCCACAAACTCGTCGAGGCTATCGTTGAAAAAGATGAAAAGTTGCTTCACCAATATCTCGAAGGCACCGAGCCGCCGATTGAAGAGTTAAAACGGGTAATGCGCCATGCCTGCATACATAACGAACTCGTCCCGATATTTTGCGGCTCCGCATTGAAAAATAAAGGCGTGCAGTTTCTCCTCGACGCTATCGTCGATTATTTACCTTCCCCGTTGGACGTCCCTCCCATGATAGGCATCGATCCGAAAACCCAGAAGGAGATCGAACGGCCCGCAGATGATTCACAGCCATTTGCAGGACTGGTATTCAAGATAGCTGCCGACCCGTTCATCGGGAAGCTTGCGTTCTTCAGAGCATATTCAGGCACGCTCCAAGCAGGTTCGTACGTGGTGAATGCCCGAACCGGCAAGCAGGAGCGCATCGGACGCATCGTTCGCATGCACGCCAATCATCGTGAGGAGGTCAAAGAAATTAATGCAGGAGAAATCGCCGCAGCTGTCGGACTAAAAGAAACGACGACGGGTGATACTATTTGCGATGAAGACACTCCCATCCTGCTCGAATCAATTACATTTCCGGACCCTGTTATTTCGATCGCTATTGAGCCGAAGACCAAGCAAGACCAGGAAAAGATGGGTATGGCGCTTATGCGGCTCGCAGAAGAGGATCCGACATTCCGTGTATCCTCAGATGAGGAAACAAACCAAACGCTTATTGCCGGAATGGGAGAATTACACTTGGAAATCATTGTCGACCGCATGAAGCGGGAATTTAAAGTGGAAGCAAATGTCGGCAAACCGCGAGTTGCATATAAAGAAACCATTACAAAGCAAGCCCAAGGGGAAGGGAGATACATCCGCCAGTCGGGCGGCCGCGGCCAATACGGTCATGCATTCCTCCGGGTCGAACCGCTCGAACGTGGCAAGGGATTTGAGTTTGAAAATGAAGTAAGAGGCGGCGCCATTCCGCAGGAATACATTGTTCCCGTGCAAAAGGGTGTGAAGGAAGCGTTGGATAGAGGCGCTTTGGCTGGGTATCCGCTTGTCGATATAAAAGCCACACTCTATGACGGCACGTACCATGAAGTTGATTCGTCCGAAGCCGCGTTTAAAATCGCCGGCTCGATGGCCCTCCAAGACGCCGTGAAAAAAGCCGGCCCCATCATGCTTGAACCGGTTATGAAAGTAGAGGCAGTCACACCCGAGAAATACATGGGCGATGTGATAGGTGATTTGAATTCAAAGCGCGCGGTTATCAAGGAAATGCGTGAACGGCAAACGAACCGTCTTATTGACGCCGAAGTGCCGCTCGCGGAGATGTTCGGCTATGCTACTCAAATACGATCCATGACCCAGGGACGTGCATCGTATTCGATGGAATTTTCACATTATGCCCCGGTTCCTCAACATGTCGCACTGAACATCATTGGCGAGTATACAACTGAAAAGCAGAAAAAATCATAAAGTTGAGGTTTTCCCCTATCCACAGTTGTGGGGATAAGTCGTACCTGGATTATTTGCCCTTTTTACGAAATTGTTGTCTAGTAACGGTTTTTCTGGATTACTTGCCACAGAGCTCCTCTCCTGCTACAATACGCTAACGAAATGAAGTGTGCTGGGCTCATCACGTTAGAAAGTTTTCGCAAGACTTACCGTACCAACAGGGAATTTAGCCCCTTACAAGAACCTATCTCTGGTTAAGTAGTGGTTTGTAGGTTTCCTGACGGGGTTGACAGGATGGGTGGAGATATTATATCTTAGTATCTATCCCTTAAAGGCTTTGGGGAACATTTTACCAACAATCATTAACCATTATTACCATGGCTGGAAAATTCGACAGGTCTAAACCACACGTAAACGTTGGAACCATCGGTCACGTTGACCATGGCAAGACCACGTTAACTGCAGCACTTCTCAAAACCCTGCATGAAGCAGGTTTTGCCGCACAAGAGAAATCAGTCGATCAGATTGACAATGCGCCTGAAGAGCGCGAACGTGGTATCACTATTGCTACAGCACACGTAGAATATGAATCTGCGAAACGGCACTATGCCCACGTCGACTGTCCCGGCCATGCGGACTATGTGAAAAACATGATTACCGGAGCCGCACAAATGGATGGAGCTATTCTGGTGGTTTCTGCCGCTGATGGCCCCATGCCACAGACCCGCGAACATATTTTACTTGCCCGCCAAGTCGGCGTACCGAATATCGTTGTCTTTTTGAATAAGATCGACATGGTGGACGATAAAGAGCTTATCGACCTTGTCGAAGTGGAAATTCGCGACCTCTTAAAGAAATACCAATTTCCTGGTGATGAGGTTCCGATCGTAAAGGGTTCCGCGCTAAAAGCTCTCGAAGGAGACGCTGAAGCAAAGAAAGCCATTCTTGAATTGGTTGCGAAGCTCGATGAGTACATCCCGGAGCCGAAGCGTGAGGTGGACAAGCCATTCCTCATGCCTGTTGAAGATATCTTTTCTATCGAAGGCCGCGGCACCGTCGTAACGGGCCGTATTGAGACGGGTGTGGTAAAAATTAATGACGAAGTAGAGATAGTCGGCATTCGAGACACCCAGAAAACGGTTGTTACCGGCATCGAAATGTTCAATAAGCAACTGGATGAAGGACGTGCTGGTGATAATGCTGGTGTTCTTCTTCGCGGTACAAAGAAGGAAGAGGTTGAGCGCGGACAAGTGCTCGCCAAGCCCGGAACTATCACTCCTCACACAGAATTTGAAGCACAGGTCTATATTTTAACGAAGGAAGAAGGCGGCCGCCATACCCCGTTTTTCAAGGGCTACAAGCCTCAGTTCTACATCCGCACGACTGACGTTACCGGCGAGGTGGAACTTCCAGAAAAAGCAGAGATGGTAATGCCTGGTGATACCGTAAACCTGAAGATCAAGCTCATCGTGCCAGTCGCTCTCCAAGAACAACAGCGATTCGCCATCCGTGAAGGCGGCCATACTGTCGGCGCTGGCGCGGTAACCAAGATACTAAAATAATTATGGAAAAGGTCCTCACCTGCGCGTGATGCGCGACACGAGGACCTTTTTCCTGAAGTTGCTCATTACACATGCCAGAGTCAAATCCAACAAAGGTGGCTGAAGAACTCCAAACGAATCGCATTCGCATCAAGATTCGCGCATACGATAATAAAATTATCGACCAGTCCACCCGAACAATTATAGATACCGCCGTCAGGTCCGGTGCGCAAATTAAAGGCCCGGTACCGTTACCGACTGAAAAAAGCCGCTATATCGTGAATCGATCGACGTTCGTGCACAAAGATGCACGCGAACAGTATGAGATGCGTATTCACAAGCGACTTATAGATATTATCAATCCAACTCCGAAAACGGTTGACGCACTGATGAATCTCAATCTTCCTGCTGGTGTGGACGTCGAGATTAAAATGTAAATTAGGTTAAACTTCTTTTTACAACTTCATACTAAAGGTAAATCGGTTCCAAGGATGACAATTCCGTAGAGTTTGTTGGGGTAATCCTTGGATAACAATTTGCCAGAACGTTACGACATCCGGAGACTAATGAGCCCTCAAGAGATTCTCTTTATTGACGGTATCTCCCTTGGAACAGCGATCTGGCTCATCAGTGAATCCGGTTTTTTTGTAACTTCGCAGAGTATTACAAGATATGAATTTCTTGCTTGGTGAGAAAATTGAAATGCGCCAGCAGTTTGATACAGACGGGAATGTCATCCCCGTCACGGTGATGCGCGCAGGCCCCTGTACAGTGACGCAGGTCAAAATGGCCGAAAAAGACGGTACGAATGCCGTCCAGGTTGGGTTTGGCCAGCGGAAAAAGCAATCAAAGGCTTCGCAGGGGCATTTAAAAGATTTGTCTTCCTTCGCGACGTTACGGGAGTTCAGGGTAAAAAACCCATCAGAATATCAGCGGGGAAAAGTCTTGACTGTCGAATTGTTTACCGTTGGAGAAAAGGTGCTTGTACGGAGCAAGTCGAAAGGCAAGGGTTTCCAGGGCGTCGTGAAACGCCACGGATTTCATGGTAGTCCTGCCACTCACGGTCATAAAGATCAGCTCCGCATGCCTGGCTCGATCGGTGCCACTGACAAGCAGAACGTTATGAAGGGCATGCGCATGGCAGGACGCATGGGTGCTACACAGGTGACGGTACGCAATCTGAAAGTGATCAGTGTCGACCCTGAGAAGCACTTGCTCACCGTGAACGGCTCTATCCCGGGAGCACGACATACGACAGTCATTATTGAAAGCATCTCATAACTATGGCGAAGGTACCCGTATACAATGCAGAAGGAGCAAAAGCCGGAACGATGGACGTTCCCGATGAAATCTTTGGTGTGAAAATAGATCCCCGTTTGGTTCAGCAGGCTGTCGTAACACAGCTTGCGAATCGTCGAAAACCGATTGCACATACCTTGACTAAGTCGGAAGTTCGCGGAGGCGGACGCAAACCTTGGCGCCAGAAAGGCACGGGTCGCGCACGGCACGGATCAATTCGATCCCCTCTGTGGCGTGGCGGCGGCGTGACGTTTGGACCTCGCAGCAACAGGAATTTCTCGCTCAAGATGAACCAGAAAGCACGACGAAAAGCACTATTCATGACGCTTACCGATAAGGCAGAGAATAAGCAACTGGTCATTCTCGACGGCTTGTCTATCGAAAAGCCAAAGACGAAAACTCTCGTGAGTCTTTTTAAAAAACTTCCCCTCCACTCATCCATCCTCTTTGTTTTACCGGAAAAAATGGAATCTATACAGAAATCAGCAAGAAATATCTCACATGTTTCAGTTATTCGTGCCGATAGCTTGAATGTCGTAGATGTACTTCGGCACCGCGGCATGGTCGTCTTAAAAAAATCGGTTGAAGTCATCGGATCGACATATCGCGCGGCTTCATCGGTAGCCAAATAACATGTATGGGGTTATTCGATAAATTTAAGAAGAAATTTGAATCAGTCAGCAAGACCAAAAAACCGAGAAACGTAGTCGGCGACTCTTCGAAAAAGATTGTTACAAAGGAAGCTGAACAGAAGAAAATCGAGGACAAACCTAAAAAGAAGGATACCCGTGTTACCAAAGAAGATACTAAGAATGCGTTTCGTATTTTACGACGGGTCATAGTGACAGAGAAAGCTTCGATGGCAGGATCACTGGGTCAGTACGCTTTCGCCGTAGACTCACATGCGACAAAAGAAGATGTCCGCTCCGCCGTAACTCATACATATGGTGTACACCCAACAAAAATCCACATCATCAATGTAGTCGGGAGAGATGTCCGTTTCGGAAAAATTACTGGGAGGACTGCCCGTTGGAAGAAAGCAATCGTATCGTTGCCTGTAGGCGAGAAAATCGATGTCTATGAAGGTGTATAACATTTTATGACACTGAAACTCTACAATCCAACAACTCCAGGGAGACGGCATGCATCTGTCATAAAAGCTCCGCAGGGATCCAAGTCGAGTCATGTACGGAAGTCACTCCGGTCAGTATTGCCAAACCATGCGGGCCGCAATGGGCAGGGAAAGATCACTGTTCGGCATCGCGGCGGCCGTAACAAACGGTTTTATCGAAAGGTTGATTTCCTTATTAATAAACTCGATGCTGTTGCACACGTCGAATCGATAGAGTATGATCCGAACCGAACAGCCCACATCGCCTTAGTGAAGTATCCGGACGGGGAATATCGATACATACTTGCGCCCGCAACACTCAAAATTGGTGATATGGTTGTGGCGTCGAAGGAAAGCGCCGAACTCAAGCCAGGCAATCGTCTCCCACTCGCAAAAATTCCTGTCGGCATGTCAGTGTACAACCTTGAATTATTCCCGGGCCGTGGCGGAGAAATAGTACGCTCTGCCGGTTCATCCGCCGTCCTCATGAGTATGGAAGGGCCGTATGCTCAAGTGAAGCTACCTTCCGGCGAGGTTCGCATGTTTTCCCGAGAATGCATGGCCACCATTGGTCAAGCGTCAAATATCGAGCATGAAAATGTCCGGCTGGGTAAAGCAGGTAGGAGTCGCTGGCGTGGGGTGAAACCCACCGTTCGCGGGAAAGCCATGAACCCCGTTGACCATCCTCACGGCGGCGGCGAAGGCCACAATCCAATTGGTCTCAAGCACCCGAAGACGCCATGGGGCAAACCAGCACTGGGCGTGAAAACGCGCAAACTTTCTATGAAGTCCGACAGATTTATTATTCACCGGCGGTCATCGAAATAATCTTATGTCTCGAAGTTTAAAAAAAGGGCCGTTCACAGATTTGAATCTAGTGAAGAAGATACAGAACACGAAGCCGGGCGAAAAAAAGATGGTGAAAACCTGGTCACGTGATTCAGTCATTATTCCTGCATTTGTCGGGTATACGATAGGGGTGCATAATGGCAAGGACCATATATCGGTCTTGATAGTCGAGAATATGGTCGGACACCGCCTAGGAGAGTTTGCTCCTACGAGAAAGTTCGTCAGACATGGAGGGCGTATGCAGCGTGAAGCTGAAGCGGCAGCAGCAGAAGTGGAAAAGCAAGCTACAGAAGCGGCGACTAAGGAGCCAGAACCAAAGAAGTAATACTATTTTTGTATGGAAGCCAGTGCATCACTCAGTTATTTACGAATATCTCCACGAAAAGTCCGACTCCTCGGGAGCCTGATTCGGGGTATGCCAGTCGAAGCTGCTAAAGATCAACTCACTTTCGCCTTGAAGCACGCCGCCCTCCCGCTTTTGAAGCTGGTTAAATCAGCGGTTGCGAACGCAACAAGCACGCACAAAATGGATGAAGCTTCGTTAATAGTAAAAACCGTCACCGTTGACCAGGGGCCTGTTTTAAAACGCTACCGTCCGCGCGCATTTGGCCGGGCTGCAGAAATACGAAAACGTACGTCGCATATTACCATTGTACTCACTGACTCATCACCAGCCACAGCCAAGTTACCCCATATCATCGGCAAAGCAGCTTCCGGTCCACTCGTTGAAGCAAAAGACATACATCATGAGAAGCGGGATAAACTCGTGCCTAAAGATACAGCTAAACCCAAAGCTCAACCGCTCGGTAAGACAAAGCGTATCAGTGATACGATAGTTCCCCGGCAGGGAACCACCTAAACTACTTTTTATGGGACAAAAGGTACATCCGAAAATATTCCGCATGGGCATCACTCAGCAATGGCAATCAAAATGGTTTGCTAAAAAGCAATATGCCCAATTTCTCGAACAGGATCTACAGATTCGCCGCATTATTAAGGATAAATTCAAGGATGCGGGAGTAGCCTCTGTTGATATTGAACGTTCGGGAACCACAGTAACTATTATGATTCATACATCGCGTCCCGGAGTTGTCATCGGTAGAGGCGGCGCGGGAGTCGAAGAGCTTCGAACTACTGTGGCAAAGAAATTTTTTGACAAAAAACAAAACGTCCGGATCACGATCGAAGAAGTCGCTCAACCACTGCTCAATGCGCAAATTGTATGCCAAAACATGATTGAACAAATAGAGAAGCGCATCCCATTCCGCCGTGTGCTCAAAACAGCTGTCGATCAAGCTCGACGCGCTGGAGCAAAAGGCGTTAAATCGATGGTTGCAGGACGACTCGGTGGAGCCGAAATTGCTCGCACAGAAGAGCTTAAGCGCGGAAGTATCCCGCTTCAGACTTTCCGCGCGGACATAGATTTCAAGCGCGAACGGGCGACCCTTTCATACGGTGTCGTGGGTATAAAGGTGTGGATTTATCGTGGCAAGATTTTCGCAGACAAGAAAGCCACCCACAACACACTTACTCCCGCTTCCGAGAGTGGAAAAGATAATAAATTAAAAACCGACTAAATATATGTTAATTCCGAAAAAAGTAAAATTTAGAAAATGGCAGAGCCAGCGGAGCAATCC
>LCPQ01000021.1 GCA_001003705.1 Parcubacteria group bacterium GW2011_GWA2_48_9
TCCTCATGGGTGTAGGGATTGAGGTGTCAGGGACTCACGAGGTGGAAGCCTACCGCTGGTCCGGTTCTACCTGGACAAATCAAGTGGTCGCCACTGACACTACCAACGCTTCGTCAAGTGGAAACGAGCAGGGAGCCGTATTCGATATCGAGTGGGAATCGAACTCCGGCGATGGGCTAGTCATATATGCGACTACCGCTACGTCGAATGAAATCAAGTACAAGGTGTTGTCCGGTGGTTCATGGGGCTCTGAACAGGGCGGTTTCAATACCAACGCAAATGGCGCGGTAACCGTCTGGGTCAATGCCGAAGGCGACCAGCAGTCCGACCGCATCGCCGTAGCTACAAATGATACGTCAAATGACTTTAATGGCGCCGTCTGGAAGACTGATGGTTCAACAGCCGGTTTTACCGTACTTGCAACGGATGGCACGATCGAAGGTGGAAACGGCACGACTGCCGGTCCAGCCTACACCGACGTGCAGTGGGAACAAACAGGATCAGAGTTTATGTACGTTCTGATGGATGCAGGGGCTGGCGATACTGGTGCCTACATCAGAGTCACCTGTAGCGGGAGCTGCAGCGTCACAACTTCCCAAACAACTATCACGACGACCGGCCTGACCGATGACGCCCAGATGATCCGCACGGCAGCCTCTAGAAACAGCGACGACATCATGATGTTATTGACTGACAATGACAACAACTTAATTACCCAGCACTGGAACGGCAGTGCGTGGGAGAGCGGTGACTCGGGCGTGCTCGAGAATACGCTGTCGCTGTGCTCTTCCGACAGCAATGGAAACGGCTGTTCGGCCATGCCCGCAACCTTTACCTATATCCCGTACTCGGCGTGGTCCAGAAACTGGAAGTTCTGGCAGGGAACTGACACGACCGATACGCCTACGAACCAGTTAGCCAATGAAAATGTAACTCCGTCCGGTTTCAATAGCAGTAATGGGAAGTTCCGGTTACGCTTTTCGGTAGTAGAACTCTCAGGCACAGGCCAGGATAATGCCCGCAAGAAACTTCAGTACGCCACGGCTGATCCGGATTCCAGCGCAACGACATGGACCGATGTTGATGACCCTGGTGGAACAGGTGCGGTTTGGCGCTATGTGGACTGCAATGGAGGAAGCGGAGTGTGTGATGACAATGGAGCATTAGGCGGAACGACCTTGAGTGGCTCACCCACCACAGGCTGGTGGACATTGGATAAAGATGCGGCCGGCGGATCAACCATGGATCATGCCGCATTGCAACTTCGCGAGTTGGAATTTTCAGTTGAAGCATACTACGCTACATCCAGCACGACCTACTATTTCCGTATGTATGACGTGGACCAAGGCAAGCCGGTCAGGAGAGAACAAGACAACGACGGCAGTAATGACTGTGCTTCGTCTTCGTGCACATATCCCAGTCTGACCACTGCCAGCGGGAGCCTCTCCGTCGACATCGTTGATGGTAGTGGTGTGCCTGTCTCAAGTCCCTCAATGGTGATGAGTTCTGTGAGCCTGTCATTTGTCTATCAGACGGCGACAGGCTCATTCGGCGCTGCAAGCCAAAAAGTCCGTGTGAGTAATACTACCGGTACGCCAACATGGACACTTTCACTGGCTGCATCGGCGAGCACGGCCGTATGGGACAGTGCCGGTACCGACTACGACTTCAACGATCCCACGGCCGGAGCAGGTGATGGAGGGGATACGGATTCAGTAGGTGGACGAATGACGATAGATCCATCCGTTTCAACCATTACGCCAAAATCCGGATGTTCGACGACTGATCTCACAAAAGGAAGTCAGACTGGGTATTCTGAGGGGGTGACTAATTCTATTACGTTGGTCACGGCCGGAAGTTCGGCCAATACGAATTGCTACTGGGACATTACCGGAGTCGGTATCGCACAGACGATACCGGCAGAACAGCCGATAGCTAGCGATTATAACATCTCCATGACGGTGAGCGTCGTGGCAAGTTGAAATCGTTGAATCTGTCGCTATGTATGGTGGAGGCCGGCTGAAGGCGGGTGAGAAACCGGCTCATTAGCCTTGGAAAAATATATTCCTTTGCCCAGTGACCAGAATGACTTGCCACTCGCAGTTTTCCTTTGCCATCTTCGCGTGAAGGCGAAGAGGGCAAATGCTCCCACGAGTCCGTAGATGATACGTGAAAACGCAGTGTAAAAGCGTATGAGATGCTCATAGCTTATCTCACGGTAGAGTCCGGGCATGAATCCCGGGGAGGTAACCAGTGTCAGGTGATACTGTGTCTGAAGAGAGGCAATATCTTCCCGAGAAATATCGCGATATTGTAGGGTAACTGTGTCCGAGTCACCCTCGTCAAGGGTTATGAGAAAGTTGTCATCAATAGTAAATCCCAGCCTTTCACTCGCTATCATGGGTGATGCGGTGGACGAGCCTTTAACAGTGGTGAGAACTTCATGTTTTCCAGGCTGTGACGATTGAAAGGAACTCCCCAGAACGGCAATAAATTTTCCACCGTCATCGGTAGTTAATTCAATAATTTCCTCCTGAATTGCATTTTCGATACGTATTCGTTGGTTCGGGAACTCCGTAGTGCCTGCTATACTTATTGCCCTCACATTTTTATGGACGGTAATGCTCGTAAATACTGGCTTCTGTGCGGAGTAAATTATTTGGTTAAGAGTAGTATTCTTCGCCAGGTTAATGCCAAAAAAAGGCATAAATGCAATGAACACAATCAGCTCGCTGATTTGTATTGAGTTTGACATTTTTACGATCCTGCTGACGACAGTACTCATACAGGTATCGTAGCATAAACCGGAAGCGGAGAGGAATGTTGTTAGAGAAACTGGGAGCTTAGGGCTGGGTGGTTGATGAGTTCATCAGTTGATCAGTTAATCGGCTGGCTAAAGAGTTCTCGAACCTGCTGCCGGCAGGCAGGTTGCGAATTACGGATTAACGAGTTGGTTAGTCTGGTTTAACTTCCGCTGCGGGTCTAAAGACCCTTGCTACAGCAGATGGATTGTATACAACATTCTTTCGTATCAAGCACCTTCAGGTGCGAAGCGGTAGTGATGTACTTACTTCAACTGTAGTCCGTAGACTGTTAGCGTACCATTACATCAGTACCTGATACACAAACACGCCGATCATCGCCGCACCTATAGCAAGCTTGATAATGCCGCCACCGACGAATCCAATGATGCTGCCCGTGCTTGCCCGCAACGCTTGTTCACGGGTTTTTCCGCCAATGAGTTCGAAGGCAAAAGCGCCGATGAATGAACCGATAATGATGCCACCAAGTCCGCCCGTAATACCGATCATCATCCCAATCACTGAACCAACCATGCCGCGGACAGTGCCACCCATCTTCTTTACCCCATATGCCGCCCCGAGCCAGTCGAGAATAAGCGAAATGACTGCAAGGATTCCGAAGATGGCTATGAGATTCCAGCCGACGTATGCGAAGTCGGTCAGGAATCCGAACCCAAGTGCAACGGTGAAGATGATTGGAATCCCCGGAAGAATTGGTAGGACGACACCCAAGAGTCCTACCAGCATGAGGATCAATGTGATGATAAAAATAATGATGGTGAGGAATGGCATACTATGTTAACAGTATTGCATACTTTGATTGCCTAGCACTATCTCTGATGATATACTGACAATAGTATGATTGACATTTGGCTATATACAATTGGGAGTGTCTTTGTGATAAGCCTAGTCTCGCTCGTCGGCGTTCTCGCGCTTGCGGTGAATTTGGAAAAATTGCGCAAAGTTCTCCATTTTCTCGTCAGCTTTGCCGCAGGGTCGCTCTTAGGCGGCGCTTTTCTGCACCTGCTTCCAGAAGCGGTGGAAAATTCCGAATCCATGCTTCGCACCATGTATATGATTCTCGCCGGAATCATTCTTTTTTTCACGCTTGAGAAAATTCTTTTCTGGCGGCATTGCCATATTCCCACATCGGAACAACACCCACATCCCGTCGCCGTCAATAATATCATTGGTGACGGCTTTCATAATATCCTGGACGGTATGATTATAGCCGGTGCATATCTGGTAAATATTCCGTTAGGGATCACCACCACTATTGCCGTGTTACTTCATGAGATACCCCAGGAGATTGGTGACTTCAGTATCATGATACACGCGGGAATGAAAAAACGGCACGCAATCTTCTTTAATTACCTTTCCGCGTCCCTTGCTTTTCTTGGAGCTGTAATTGTCCTTACTATTGGTGGCCAACTTGAGATTCTCAAGCAACTACTCGTGCCTTTTACTATCGGTGGATTCCTTTATATTGCCGCCGCCGATCTTCTCCCAGAGTTAAAAGAAGAGGTCCGTCTCGGCCGTTCCGTGATACAGCTCTTGATATTCATGCTTGGTATTGCCGTTATGGCGTTGATGCTTTCGCTGGAGTAGAGTCCCCATCAGTTTGAACTACGGTGCCCGCTATGATCTGATCCTGCGGAGCTTTTGTGCTGCGTCGGGAGAGTCCTTTTAAAAACGCGCGCGCGTCGTCGTCTGCCATAAGCTGTAGTTGGCTTCGCTCACTCGTTAGTGGATGGAGCGTATATTCCGCACCCCGGTTGTTGAGCAGTATTTCAACGCCGAGGCCTTTTTGGGTTTCTTCCGAAAAATATTGGTCGAAGACGGCGTTTCCCAGCGAATAGAAAATGAATTTTCCATTGTACAGCTCAATTTCCTGCACTACATGCGGGTGGTGTCCGATGACGACGTCTGTGCCGGCGTCTATGAGCTCATGCGCGAGGTTTTGCTGAGAGGCACTGGATTGTAAACTGTATTCGCTGCCCCAATGCGGCGTCGCAATGACAAAAGACTCTTCCGGGTATGACGAGATGAGTTCAATGAGTTTGCTTGTATCAATCTTCTGTAAGTCGAGGAAGCCGATCAAAATAATCTCATGTCCGGCAGTGTTACCACGGTACACATGCGCCTCATCAATTTCTGATGGGTCTCCATATGGGGCGATGCCTGCATTCTTGAGCCGTTCCACAGTTTCTTCGTACCCGTTTCTTCCGTAATTCAAAGTATGGTTGTTTGCCAGCGATACGTGGGTGACATGGGCGGAGGTCAGGACATCCATCGCTGTCGTAGGGAAAGAGAACTGCAGTGAACCATTCGGTGTCTGGGGCGCATCGTCTACGACAGGCCCCTCAAGGTTGGCGATCACCATGTCATACCCTCTGAGCATGTCGCGAACGTCTTCAAATGGATACCCAGGGCCGTTTTTTTCAATCAGTGTCTCGACGTATCTGCCGAGCATGATATCGCCCATCGCAAAGATGTGCGTGTTTGGCTGCTGGTTTTCTTGCACACCAGTAGAAGCGGAGGCTGACTCTTGTGCTACGGTCAGTGATGTTGAATCGGAGTGGTCATTTACGAATCCAGCAATACTCATCATTCCGACTCCGGTAGTGATGATGCTTATTACAACCACCCCGCAAACCCACCACAACAACGTTTTCATATAGAGACAGTATAGCTTTTTTCCGAACAGCTAAAAAGCAGGCGGGAACAGCAGGATCCGGTGATTTTCTTTCAAATGTATGATATTCTTGGGACATGGAAATTCCACTATCGGCACGAGAGATGATTCTTGCTGCGCAACGTAACGAGCTCACCGAGCATCGGATTTATTCCCGGTTGGCGAGCTCTACGAAAGACGATCAAAACGCTCGAGTATTGCAGGAGATTGCTGATGATGAGTTGCGGCACTATCATTTTTGGAAAGGGTATTCACAAAAGGACGTCACCCACAACGGATTGAAAGCGTGGTGGTATGTTTTTCTTTCAAAGCTCTTCGGCATCACGTTCGGTATCAAGCTCATGGAACGGGGAGAAGAAAATGCCCAGGTGACGTACGAAAAAATCTCGAAGCTGACACCCATTGACCGTGGCATCATCGACGATGAAGAAAAACACGAGCAGAAGCTGATAGGCCTCCTCGATGAAAAACGGCTGGCATACGTGGGTTCAATTGTTCTCGGACTGAACGACGCACTCGTGGAATTAACCGGCGCGCTGGCAGGCTTCACCTTGACTCTCCAGGACACGCGACTCATATCCGCCGTTGGTCTGATCACAGGCGTCGCGGCCTCGCTGTCCATGGCCGCTTCCGAGTATCTCTCGACAAAGGCGGAAAAAAGCGTCCGTATGCCAATTACGTCGGCTGTTTATACCGGCGTCGCCTATATTTTTACCGTGCTGTTTCTCATCTTTCCATATCTTATTTTTACCTCTCCGTTTATGGCACTTGGGCTTACCGTCACAAACGCCATACTCGTCATTCTCATTTTTACTTATTATTATTCCGTCGCTCACGACGCGTCTTTTCGCCGGCGATTTACCGAAATGGTAAGTATTAGTTTAGGCGTTGCTGCCGTTACATTCTGCATTGGACTGGTGGTTAAGAATGTCTTTCATATTGAGGTGTGAGTATTGTGTTTTTAAACGTTGCATGATAGGATGGCTCAATTATGATGCCGCGAAAGAAGCGTGTACCAAATCAGAAAACAAGTATGAAATCGAAGCAAGTAGCTCCGCTTACCCACACGGCAGTTCTCACGCACATTGAATCTGGAGTATATGTGAGTATTAGTGTGATGATGCTCGGCGCATTGATCGGCGGTTTTGGCTTTGTTATGGCGTTCGCTAAAGGTTTCGAAGCACCTGTGGCATCACCTACGCCTGACGCATCAGCATCGGTTGTCTCTTTTTCAGAATTCATTTTCCCGGATGATGGGGAAAACACAAATGAATACCTGATAAGGCTGCGTGAGGCAGCGACGGTTGCTGATGTCGAACAATTCATGGAAGTTACCAAATCTGACGAAAAAACGCCAGTTGATGCGCGCTCCTCAATTGCTGACGCATTTACTTCCGTCAAACCGGCTTTTCCGGAACTCGAAACAGTAAATAGTGAAAATGCGGGAGGAGGCAAATTCTCCAATTGGTATCTCGTGAGTTTTACTGGGCCATCGATTGATATAAAGAGCGTAGAACGGCTGCTCGGTAGTACTGAACTGATTGAATCTGTGGAGCCGAATGCAGTTTTCACCATTGCAGAACTGGCTCTCGCACGTCCTCGTACTCCCTACCCGGAGCCTGCTTTGGATCCGAGCGATCCATTTCTATATACCAGTCGGTCGTGGGGGCAGCTATATCCCGATACATGGCCATTAAAAATGATTAGTGCGAAGAATGCATGGGACGTTTTGTACCTGAAACGGGGCGATATTAATCAGGATGGAAAAATAGATCAGCAGGACGTGAAATTGCTTGATCAAAATATCAATGAGGATTTAACGGCGCTTGTTTCGCCTTGGGAACGGGGCGACGTGAACGGCGATGAGGGGCTCGACCAAGGCGACGTAGACTACTTAGCGGCGCATCTAACGGGCGGCCCGGCGCCAGTCGATTACTCAAAAAATTCTGCCACGATAGCCGTGATCGACACAGGTATCGACGCAACGCATGAGGACCTTCAGGGCCGGATATGGACGAATGTTGACGAGGTCGCTGACAATTCCATCGATGATGATGGAAACGGGTTCGTGGATGACGTCCATGGGTGGGATTTTACTCATTGCGTAGGTAGCCAGTGCGCCGTGGAGAAAAGCGAGGACAATGATCCTCGTGACCAGCATGGGCACGGAACACACGTGGCAGGCACTCTAGTGGCGAATATAAACAATCAGAAGGGAATTGTCGGCGTATGCCCATACTGCACGGTCATGCCTATTCAGGGGATTGATTCTACTGGCTACGGGTACCTCGATGATTTGGCACGATCAGTCCTTTACGCAGTTGATAGTGGTGCCGATGTCATTAACATGAGCTGGATATCTGTGATTCAGAGTGATCTGCTTCACAGTGTTATTACATATGCTTCCCAGCAAGGAGTGGTGCTCGTCGCTGGCGCTGGCAACTCGAACAGTAACGTCGGGTCATACGTTCCCGCTGGATACGATGAAGTCATTACCGTCACTTCAGTAGACCATTTCGGGGTAAAGAGCGACTTCTCGAACTGGGGAAAAGTCGATGTCGCAGCTCCGGGAGGGGACAGTATCCGCGTGCACAATGGATATGAGCAGTCGCCATTTACGGGGAGAAATATCCTTTCGCTCCGTGCAGCCGGAACAGACATGTATGGCGACGGCACTTCAATAGTAAAAAATTTGTACTATCGCGCACGCGGCACTTCCATGTCTTCACCGCATGTCTCAGGCCTGGCCGGGCTCGTCATCACCCGCCATCCGGAATTTACCGGGGAGCAGGTGAGGGAGACCATCGAAGAGTCTGCAATTGACGCGATGCACGTACCCTATGCGTGCGAAGCGCACAGCGATTCGGCGACATGCAGCACTTCACCCTCAGCCACATGCTATTGGGGAATCGAATTCAATGAGGTAGATAATAGCTACTGTAGGCAGTACGATGCTTTCGACCCGTGTGAGGCTGATCCGCAATGCGTCTGGTTCTGGGATCTCTATTCGTGCGTAGGCGGTGTCAAACAATGTCAGTCATGGGACGTCGAATACGGCCCGGGTGCGGATCAGTACACCGGTTCAGGGATTATTAACGCTTATCGGGCGTTGTATTACCACCCGAGCTAAGGTACGGCACTTATTACACTCAAAATGCCCCGATGTTCGCGCATCGAGGTTTTTGTGCAGTGCACAACCCGAGAGTTAGCTCGGTGCGTTCTGTTTGATAAAGTCGTCAGTCATGCGGCGCGCCTCGTCGTCAGTGTGCTGAACGGGAGGTGACTTCATGAAGTATGCAGATGGCCCCCCTAGCGTGCCCTTCATTCCCCGTTCCATTGCGAGCTTGCAACAGCGTACAGCATCGATGACGATTCCGGCCGAATTAGGCGAATCCCACACTTCCAGCTTCATTTCGAGGTTGAGCGGTACATCACCGAATGTTTGTCCCTCCATGCGGATGTAGGCCCATTTTCTATCCTGAAGCCATGGTATGTAGTCGGATGGCCCGATGTGCACATTATCTTTGCCCATATCGTAGTCAAGTTGTGAGATTACCGCATTGGTTTTCGAAATTTTTTTTGATTCGAGGCGGCTTCGTTCAAGCATGTTATAAAAATCCATGTTTCCGCCGACATTCAGCTGAGAAGTGCGTAAAAGCTTCACTCCTCGTTCGCGGAATAGACGCGTCAGTACCCGGTGCGTGATGGTGGCGCCTACCTGTGATTTAATATCATCACCAATCATCGGAAGGTTGTGTTCCTCAAAACGGGCTTGCCAATACTTTTCACGGGCGATGAATACCGGGATGCAGTTCACGAATCCGCACCCGGCCTTCAAAATCTGTTCGACATACCATTTTGTCGCTTCTTCTGACCCGACGGGCAGGTAGTTGACTACCACGTCAGTTTTTGTATCTTTCAAGAGTTTCACGATGTCCACCGTGTCACCGGGCGCTGGTTCGATAATCTTGCGCAAGTATTCACCAAGCCCGTCATGCGTCATGCCTCGCTGGACCACAATGCCGGTCGCGGGCACGTCAGCAAACCGGTAGGTGTTATTCGGTTTGGTGTAAATAGCTTCCGCCAGGTCCTTTCCCACCTTATTTTTATCAATATCGATCGCAGCGGAGAACTCAATGTCTGAAATATGATAGCCGCCGAGATTGACGTGCATCAGTCCCGGAACGAAATCGTCTTCCAGAGCTTTTTGGTAAAACTGTACACCCTGAACGAATGACGAAGCGCAATTGCCCACGCCGATGAAAGCGACGCGGACTTTTTTCTTAGAATTCATAGGTTCTTCGCAGGTGGGACCTCTTAATTATTTATTATTTCCACTTACAAAAAGATATCCACAAGGCCGATGTATTGTACGTTTCGGCCCGATTTTCGTCAACATCCTCGATCCTAAGTGGCTCTCATCTCGAGCCTGAGACCTCAGGGCCGAGGGCAGAGCCGCAGGCCCTGAATATTCGTAAGATAACAAACTTCCATGTCCTTCGGTCTGAGGACCTCAGGATCGAAGACTTGTCATCTGGGGTGTCGAAGGGTTGACAGCTTTGCCGTCCCGTCGTAGTATTACAGGCACTTTAATTTACATATATCATTTGTGTCAGATACTTTCGCGAAAGTCCAACTAAAAGATCCGTACGCGAATCTGACTGCCAAATACAAAGGCCGGAGTCGATATTCCGTGCTGAAGACTGGAAAGCCACCTGAAGTCATCTTGATCCATGGGTGTCCTTTTATCATTTCGATGGGCGTGCGAGATCACCTCGATATCAGGGCAAAGATGTCGGTTCTTATCCGTCGGGGGGTTATCGAAGATATATTCCCGGCTTCTGACAGGTCCAAAGTCGATATGAACACGGTGGATGTGATCTATGATGCGGAGCAACGCGGCGGCATCGTCATCACCCCTGGCTTCGTGAACGCACATGCGCACCCACCAATGTATCTGTTGCGATCCGCGCTTGCATTTGAAGAAGAACATCTTTCAGCCTCACTTCGCCACATGGCGCTTCTCGAGCAGCAAATGGACGATGATGATTTCTTTCTCGGCACACTTGGTGATTTTACCGAGGAGCAGCGATGGGGGATTTCCACCGTACTGTCCCATTATGGCGTTTTTGATCCTATAGAAAAAGCGGCAGCTGCCACCAAGGAGCGTGTTATCAATGCCTTGAGCGCTGTTTCGAATTCTCATCCGAAGAATACACCCGAGTATGTTGAAGGGTACATCAAACAGCGAAAACAGTACGTCAGTGAGCCAGCGATAGCACTGCATTACCTCTATAAAGCGTCACCGGAGGTAGTGAAGCGGGTGGCAAGTCTCGTTAAAAAGCACAAAGTGCGATTGACGCTTCATGCGGCTGAAACGCCCGATTCAGTCGCTCGCTGCCACACGGTTCATGGTGATTCGGAGGTGAAGGTTCTCGATCGATACGGGCTTGTCGGACCGCTTTTAACCATTTCGCACGGCATTTATCTGACTCCTGAGGACGTGAAGATTATCCGGGACAAGAAAGCCAGCGTCGTCCACCTTCCGACATCTAATCTTCTTCATCGTAGCGGGACATTTAACTACCCGTTGTTTGAAGAGTTGAACGCAACTGACCGTATTGCACTTGGAACCGACAGCATTATCAGCAAAAATCGCCTCGACTTACTCTCGGAAGCGCTCCAGGCAAAGACGCTCCACCAGGAGATGTCTAATGTAGGGTACGACGCCCTCTTTAATATGATCACGTGGCAGGGAGCGAGGCTGCTGGGCTTCAAAGACGTGGGCCGCATAGCGCTGGGCTTCAAAGCAGACATAGCATTCTGGAAATTGAAGGATCGCGGCTTTATGCCATTTGACGAAGAAGATCCTTCGACGCTCGTTTCCAATATGATTACCCATGGTGGGCACAACATACGCGATCTCATGATTCACGGGCAGTTCGTTATCTCAAATAGATACCACAACCTCATTGACGAGAGCGCGCTTCTCGAAAAGCTTCATGAATCGCATAAGCGCTTACGCGAGCGAATGAAAAAATAGCGGATCATCATATCCGTAGCAGTTGCAAAACAAGGACAAGCCGCACCTACAGAGGATAGTTCGGAGCCTCTTTCGTTATCGAGATGTTGTACGGATGACTCTCTCTTTTTGCGGAGTCTGAAATCCGGATAAACTGTGCTTTTCGCTGAAGATCATTTATGTTTGCGGCGCCAATGTATGCAAAGCCAGCTCTGATGCCACCGATCAATTGTCGTATATGTTTGGCAACAGGACCCTTATATCGGACACGCCCAGAGACTCCTTCTGGTATTAACTCACTACTTTTCTTTGCATCGGCTTGGCCGTACCTGTCTTTGCTACCAAAGGGCATCGCTTCACGCGATCCCATACCCCGATAGGACTTGTACATTTGTCCTTCATGGTATTCGATTTCACCAGGTGCCTCGTCAGTACCAGCGAAAAGACTCCCGATCATTATGGTTTGAGCACCTCCGGCAAGTGCTTTTACAATATCACCCGAATATTTGATGCCACCGTCAGCGATGATGGGAACCACGCTTTTCCCGCGGCCTCGCGCAGCATCTAAAACAGCTGATAACTGTGGCACACCTATGCCCGCTACGACGCGGGTCGTACAGATGGATCCGGGACCCACACCTACCTTCACTGCGTCAGCTCCAGCAGCTATGAGTGCGCGGCATCCTTCTGCTGTTGCTATATTCCCCGCAACTATATCGATAGCTTTCAGTGAACGCTCTTTTTTCAGCAGGCGAATCGTTTCGATGACTCCCCGTGAGTGGCCATGCGCTACATCAATAACAATGGCATCAACCCCCGCCTCTGCCAAAAGGCGCGTACGCTCAAGCGCTTCAGTGCCAACTGATACTGCCGCTCCAACACGGAGCTGTTTCTGTTCATTTTTTGATGCATTGGGATAAAAGACGTTTTTCTCCAAATCTTTGCGGGTAACGATTGATATAAGTATGCCACTGCTATCTATCACGGGTAGCACGGCGATTCGCTCCCGTTTAATAATCTTATTTGCCTGTTCCAGCGTGATACCTTTTTTTGCCGTCATGATTTCTTTCAGTATCCTCATCTTGAATTTCACCGGGACTTGGAGGTCTTCTGGCACGCTATAGTCAAGCTCGGTGATAATTCCGACAAGTTTCCGTTTGGCATCGACGACAGGTATGTTGCTGAACCCTTTCTGTTCTTTCGTGGCGTAGACATCTGCTATTTTTTGCTCAGGGGTGACAACGACAGGGTCTTCGATGAAACCGTTCTCGAATCTTTTCACTTTTTCTACTTCCTCGGCCTGTTTTTCCAAAGACATGTTTTTATGGATGATACCCATGCCACCTTCGAGTGCGAGTGCGATGGCGAGGGGAGCTTCAGTGACGGTATCCATGGGCGCTGAAACCAGCGGCGCCTTCAGCCTGATCCGGCGGGAAAACTGCGTGCTAACGTCAGTTTGTCGAGGGCGAATATCAGAAAGCAGCGGGACAAGTAATACGTCGTCGTAGGTGAATGTTTCTTCGAAAGATTTCATAGTCGTATATGGTAGAGAATAGTGCTTATGATACAATAGATACAGCATATGTCAATCATGTCGCCCCAACGGGACGAAATCGTGATCCTGGATTTCGGTTCCCAATACACTCACTTAATTGCCCGGCGCATTCGCGAGCTAGGCGTGTTTTCCCGTATTCTCTCTCCTGACACGCCCTCCGGCGAGATGCGATCGGCAAAAGGCATCATCCTGTCAGGCGGTCCCCAGAGCGTCTACGATGAGAAAATCAAGTTTGACAGAAAAATATTTGATCTCAATATCCCCGTTTTAGGCCTGTGCTACGGGCACCAGCTCATGGCATACGTGCTCGGAGGACACGTAAAAGGCGGCACGGTACGCGAATACGGTATCGCACAGCTGCATATATCTTCCTCGGCAATTTTTGAAAAAGTTTCTAATGACCAGCATGTATGGATGAGCCACGGCGACTCGGTCACTGAGCTTCCCGCGGGGTTTTCGGCAGTTGGCTCGACAGATGATTGCCCGGTAGCTGCGATGGCTGACGAGCACCGCCGTCTGTACGGGTTCCAGTTCCACCCTGAAGTGGCGCATACGGTACAGGGCATAACGATGCTTCGCAACTATATTTTTACCATATGCCGCGCAGAACCATCGTGGACCGAACACGAAATGCTCGAGAACATACTTCAGGAGATCCGGAATCACGTCCAGAATCGCAATGTATTCCTGCTGGTGAGCGGGGGAGTGGACTCGACAGTCTGCTTTGCCCTTCTAGAAAAAGCGTTAGGAAAAGAGCGTGTCTACGGGCTCCACGTCGACAGTGGACTCATGCGGCTGGATGAATCCCGTCAGGTCGCTGAAACACTGGCAAAAGCCGGATTTGGCAATCTGCATGTCGCTGACGCCCAAGAGAAGTTCCTCGAAGCATTGTCAGGGATTGTCGACCCGGAGGAAAAAAGAAAAGCAATTGGAAAAATGTTCCTCGAAGTCAAAGAAGAGACCATGAAGTCACTTGGCTTTGGTGACGAGCAGTGGATGCTTGCCCAGGGTACAATTTACCCCGATACGATTGAGACAGGACGCACCAAACATGCTGATGTGATAAAAACTCATCACAACCGGATTCCCGAGCATCCATTTCCTGGTCCCGGTCTCGGTATCCGCATACTCTGTGAAGATAAGATGAAAACACTTTCCGATATTCCCAGTGAACACACAGAAGCGCTGCAACAGGCAGTCCGTGATGCAGGTGAGACGGCAGGAGAAGCGCACGTGCTTCCTATACGTAGCGTGGGCGTGCAGGGCGACCAGCGGAGTTACCATCACCCCGCGCTCATCTTGGGTATAACTGATCTACAGAAGGTTGGGGCACTTGCTCCAACAATCGCGAACCGTTTACCGTTTATCAATCGAGTAGTTACGCTTGTCGGCGGCGATGCTGCCCAGCTGAAGACGGCGAAGACTCATCGTGCATATATCACACCTGATCGAGTGAAACTTCTCCAGCGCATCGACGCGGACGTGAATCAGATTATTCGTGAGGCGGGCCTTTATGACCGTATCTGGCAGTTTCCCATCGTACTTCTCCCGTTCGGTGTTGACGATAAAGAAAGCATCGTTCTACGTCCTATCCAGTCGCGAGAGGCGATGACTGTCGACTACTACCCGCTAACCCAAGAGGTTGTTGTGAAAATTGTTGAAAGAATACGAGCGACCGGGAGCATTTCATTTGTTTTTTATGATGTGACGAATAAGCCGCCAGGGACTATTGAATGGGAGTAGGTTTTTAAGAGAAGCTAGCAAGTCTGCAAGCCGGCACGCCAGTTAAAGAAACAGAAGACCTCTTGAGCCGGAAAGAGACCACGTGTAGTGGCAGAGCTTGCTCTGCATGTTTTGTCGGCGAGTTAAGTGGGTTACGCGAGTTTTGCGGGTTTGTTTGTTGGAGAAGAACTGATCAGTTGTAGTTAGCAGCCGGTTGATCATAAGATACTCGCGGCCTGTGGATAACTTAGTGGGGGAAAGGCTATGCTATAGTGAGAATGATTCTCAGCTGTGGCAAGTTATCAACACATATGGCCGATTTTTTCATAACATTCCGTGAAACTCTCGAAGCCAGTTTGGTTATTGGCATAGTTGTTAGCTATCTCTTGCGTACGGAGCAAAGGCGGTATTTGCGATATGTATGGTGGGGCGGGATGGTTGGTCTGACTCTTTCCCTGGGGGTTGGTGTGGTCCTTTTTTATGTCTCTGGAGGCTTCGAAGGAGCAGCAGAAGAGATTTTCGAAGGTGTCACCATGATATTCGCGGCGGGCCTGCTCGCTACCATGCTCGTTTGGATGAAGCGGCAGCGAGGGCATACGAAGAAGATTGAAGAAAAGGTTGAACGACACATTGAGCGAAAACGACTTGTGGGAATATTTTTCCTCATTTTTCTCTCGGTTTTGCGCGAAGGCATTGAGACGGCGATTTTTTTGCTAGCAGCTACGTCGTTCGCACAAGCCAACAGTATTGGTGGAGCACTGCTTGGCATTGCCGGCGCAGTGCTACTTGTTGTCGTACTCTTTACGGCCTGGAAGAAAGTTTCACTTAAGACGTTTTTCACAATTAGTACGGTTGTATTAGGATTGTTCGCGGTCGGTTTACTCGCTCACGGAGTGCATGAACTCCAGGAGGCGTCTGTACTCCCCGTTTTTGCTCAACAGGCATATGATGTTAACCATATCGTTTCAGAGAGTGGAATTGCCGGCAGTATTCTCAAATCACTCTTCGGCTACAACGGTAACCCGTCGCTTCTCGAGGTGATTGTGTATCTCGGAGGGCTTGTGGTATTATTGAACTTCTTATGGCCGCGTACGCTGGCCACGAAGAAAGTTTCATAACCTATGGATATCTTTTCCCACGCCCTTTGGGCAAATATCATCTTTCAGCAAGCGGATCCTGCGACCCGGTATACGGCGTCGGCATTGAGCGTGATGCCCGATCTCATCCCATTTGTCCCGAGCATGCTGAACAAGACGCATCTGAAAATGTGGCTCTCTATCCGGAAGGAGTCATATGATGAAGTCGCGAAAAAAGTACCGCCCTGGGTGTACCGCATTTACGATATTACCCACAGCATTCCGATATGGACAGCCGGCTTCCTGATCGCTTGGCTCGTGATGGGGTCTATTCCCTGGGCTGCGTTTGGCTGGCTCCTCCATATCCTCATCGATATACCGACACATCCGAAGAATTTCTTTCCTACGCCATTCCTCTGGCCACTGTCAAATTTCCGTGTCAACGGCATTAACTGGGCGGTTCCATGGTTCGTCATTGTGAACTTCGGAACGCTCGCTGTTCTGTACTACTTCGCCTATTTTAGATAACACATCCATGGCCATCACGAAAGACCAGGTGATGGAGAAGTTACGAACCGTGAACGATCCCGAACTGCGAATCGACATGGTTTCGCTTGGGTTGGTATATCAGGTCAAGATTGACGAGGCGATAAACGACATTTTCGTCCAGGTGACGCTCACGACCCCCGGGTGTCCGCTGATCGATTACTTCATGCATGACATTCACGCGACGCTGAAGACCCTCGCCGATGTCGGCAACGTAAAGGTCCAACTCGTGTTTGACCCTCCCTGGAAACCGTCGATGATGTCGGAGGAAGCGAAAGCGGAGTTAGGGATTGAAGAATAGCGAGTTAACGAGTTGGCGGGTTTGCGTGTTGGTTAGTAGGCAACACAAAAGCGCAGGCGGCTCGGCCTGCGCTTGGGTGTTTATTGTTGGGGAATCTGTGGAGGAGTTTGTTGCGGAATGACTTCCTGCTTATTCTTGACCAATAGGATGCTGAAGACCAGGATTCCCGCATAGAGTATCAATCCGTATGCACAGGCAGGCAGGCCGCTGAATTTGATTTTTAGCACCACGAGTTCATAGAAAGTAAGAAAGCCCGAAAATGCGGTGCCGAGGATTGCGAAACCAAGGAGTGTCTTCGCGGCGCATCCGCCCTTCTCTTTTACCAGCGAGATGATGCCGAGGATGAAGACGATAAGGTACATGAAGAATCCGTATACGCAGGTCGGCTGTCCAAAAATCAACACCTGCTTCGGCCCGCCGCAGCTGATGAAAAATTCCGAGCATCCTACTTTCCAGAGATTGAGGTACGACAGGTACCCAGAGAGCATCATGCCGAGGACTGACAAAATGAGAATAATTATCAATGAGGTCTGTTTCTTCATATGTCTTGGCGAGTAAAGAATAATGGGGGAAGTTTACAATAGATATTGTCACTATTCAAGGGCTTTGACGGGAGTAAATAGGAGGTGGTAAAGTACACTACTAAAACACAGAAGGTACGTTAACTGTTCCATAAACCGCGGAGGTGTTTTCATGGCTAAACGCAAGGTTCGCAAGGTGCACAAAGTAGGTGATACGCACTGGGGCGACTCGGGGAAGGGGAAGCTCATCGATCTCTTGATTTTGCTCGGCTTCCTGAGCAGACTGAAGGCAGTCGCTCGCTACAATGGAGGACCGAATGCCGGACATACCGTGAAGCGACTGGAGCTGGAGGCAAAACTCCATGGTTTGCCGTCGAGTGTTCTGCATCCATCGATCTGGTCTCTCATTGCTCCGATGTGCGCAGTGAATGGGGAGAACCTGCTGGGTACTGAGATTCCGGATTTCCTCAAACTGGGTATCGGTCTCGAAAAACTTCGGATTGCGCGGGAAGCGTTTACTATCCTTCCCTGGCATCTGAGGATTGAGGAGCTTGAAGCCGAGGCATTGGGCAAGACCAATCGTGATACCACATTTCGTGGGATCGGTCCTGCGTACAGCGATGCAGTTGGTCGTTATGGGGTCACTATTGGTGATTTACTTGATCCGGATGTATTGCGGGTCAGAGTAACCGAAAACCTTGCGATCAAAAACCGCATCGCAGGAATCCCTGAAATGGGTTGGAATGTCGACAGCATGACCGACCGTCTTCTCCGTCTCGGGGATCAACTCCGTCCGTACGTTGTCGAGATGGATACGTTTCTCGACGAAGTACTCGCCGACGGAGACTCGCTGCTTCTTGAGGGTGCGCAAGGCGTGGCCCTCGACCGTGAGTCACCCTGCTACCCCTATGTTACGAGCTCCGGGGTCACCACGCACGATGCCGCGAAGATCTTCCATCTGCGCCCGGAGGACTGGGGATACATCTTTGGCGTATGCAAGGCGTACTGCACCAGCGTGGGACGCCGTGATTTTCCGACAAAGCTGACGGATGGAGTCGGTGATCGCCTTGCAACGCGCGGTCACGAGTTTGGTACCACTACAGGTAGGAAACGCGACTGTGGCTGGCTCGATGGTGTCATGCTTCGTCATGCGATCCGAACGGACCTCGTAACCCATCTCTTCATTACCAAGCTGGATGTCTTGGACGAAGAGCCGGAGTTACGGATATGTGTCGCCTACGAGCACGATGGCGAAAAGCGCGAGCTCCCACCTCGCATGGGACTCCATGGATGGAAGCCTGTGTATGTAGAGCTTCCCGGCTGGCAGACATCCACACGCGGTATGAAGCGCCTCGAAGACCTTCCGTCAAATGCCCGTCGCTATGTGGATCGGGTAGTGGAACTTGCTGATGTCCCACTCGCTGGCATTTCCACTGGTCCTGATACCGAGGAGACCATCTGGCTGTTAAATTGATCTGAACATCAGCTAGTTTTATCAGGGAGGGTCAGTGGCCAAGAAGGTCGTCAGGCCCATCGGTGACCAGCCGGCTCATCCGTGTCGGCGCAGAGCACCGGGCCAGAGGAGGCGTATTCCCAAACCCAGACCACATCAAGGGGTCGAAGAATGGGGTCCGAAACATTGGTTCTTTCCCCGTGAAGATCCCGAGTAACATGTAGTACAGGTGCCCATAGGCACCATCTCCCCTCACCATTCCAAGGTGGCGGGAGTTTTCTTTATTCGATTACCGCTTACGGACTACCGACTACAGATACTCTCTTCAAACCGACTTTAGTCGGGTTGGGTTCATCACATTCTTACGCCACTAAAGTGGCTAGGAAGATTTGGAATTCGGTTGGTGGGAGTTTTCATATTAAGAAGAACCCGGAATCAGAAGATTCCGGGATAGGCGGTGCTCGTAATTACGCTACGTGGTGCGGTTTTCTGTGGAGTAACTGTTGAGTCAGTTTCTCCGCGTCCGTTGGACTACTCCACGTGTGGCCGCAATCACAGCGAACCATGTTTCCACTCACGATGTGAGCTGCGACGTGCTGTTTACAGTCTCGTCGCTGCCCGTTTTCCAAAGCTCGCTTTCTTGACATCGCGCCTCCGGTACGGTTTGGAAGAGCCAAAAGGTCAATTCTTCAGCAGAATAAAACCACCTTAGCACAGGGAATAATTATTGCAAATCCTGATTGACTATGGAGGCCCGTTTTGATAAGGTAAAACATCCGGTTTTTGGTGTTTTGATTCGAAAAGAGGACGTTGACAACGAAAGTCAAACAGATACAGAAGGGAAAGGGGAGACAGATGAAGGACCCACGATTACGCCGGTACCATCCTCAATTGAGGAGGATTGTGCGGAAAACGCGGCGGATCAAACGCAGACGCGATTTCTCACAGGTCAGTCCGCTTGCATTTCGGTACGTACATCCCGAACTGGCACCCTACACTTCGGAAGCGGCCAAGCTCGACTACATGGGCATGCTTGAGTCGGCGATCGCGATCGCGCTCAACAAACGCCGGAGATGTTCGTTCCGAGCAGTGAGACTAATTGTCTCTGGAGTGTTGAGGCTGGTGCCGCGCGAGGTGTACCTACAAGAGTATGGCAAGAAAGGCCGCCTCAAAGGCACCAAGCATGATGTGCGTGCGTTGGTCGTACAGATCATGAAGCACGTACCTGAATGGGTGTGGCGCTATTTGCACGAGTTTGCGACGTCGTGTGACATTATCGACAACGCAAACATTGCGCGCATTCGCGACGTCATGCTCGACAAGGTGATCCCGATCCTGAAAGATGTCGAGCGGGAATTCATCCGGCTTGCTATCGAAAACGCCCGTGTTGTTCAGCCGGGCCGCACTCACCTCAAACACGCCTCGACCGTCACGTTCGGATTTTGGTTTGCTGTCTATGCTGAACGCCTCGGCGAACAAATCCGCCTGCTGGAACGCGATGTCGCCAACCTCAAGGGCAAGTT
>LCPQ01000022.1 GCA_001003705.1 Parcubacteria group bacterium GW2011_GWA2_48_9
AACTAAGGCAGTAAATCAGTAAGAGGGATACTTTATCATCAAGTGACTTAGTAACGCCGTGGGACTCGAAGGGCGCGAATACATGGAGCGCCCCGGCCCCGCAGCCGGCGGGGAAGTCCCACCGAGAGCACCAGCAACTCAGGCAGTAAACAAGCAATATCCTTGCTGTGCTAGTAAAGCTAATTAACAACCTGTGGGACGAGAACGGCGCGAGTATGCGCAGCGCCCGGAACTCGAGTCCCACCAACTCTGACAGCAAGCCGACCGTGTGGGCCTTTAGCTCAGTTGGGTTCGAGCGGCACCCCGCTGAGCGGGGTAGCCCCGCCGATGGCGGGGCGGCCGTGAGAACGAGCAGTCGATGTGAGTCGAGCTCAGCTCGACGAACCGACTGCCCAGGGTAGAGCGTCATTATTCTGGGCAATTAGCTCAGTTGGTTAGAGCGTGCGGTTTACATCCGCAAGGTCGGAGGTTCGACCCCTCCATTGCCCACCATTCAGCTTATAACAACCTTAGAAGATTGCAGAAGCAACAAGCGGCATATGACGTAGGGTCGAAGGGCGCAAGCGTGCGTAGCGCCCCGGACTCGACCCCTCCATTGCCCACCATCAAACTTCAAATGACCGTCTAATTCTATGCGTTACTTTCTCGGCATCATTATTATCGGTATTGGCTATGTCTTTGTCTGGAAGTCAGACTGGTTCGTCGAGAATTTTGGCCGGATTGATTTTGCCGAACGGCATTTAGCCTCCGGTTTAGGCGGTACGAGACTGTTTTATAAGTTACTCGGCATCGTCATCATTATCGGTGCGTTCCTGTATATGAGTGGAGCTGTTGAGTCGATGCTTGGATCAATCTTCGGCGCAAGTCGGGAAGTATTTAGTAACTAAGGGCCGTTAGCTCAGCGGTAGAGCACTGCATTTGTCCCGATTCCTAGAAATGTTTTACTGTTATATATTACAATCTCATAAAACTGGATCTTACTACGTCGGGTCATGCGATCAGTTAACTGCTCGTCTACAAAGGCATAACAACGGAGAAGTAAGGTCAACTAAACTTGGGGTTCCTTGGAAGCTTATATATCATGAAACTTTCGTAACGCGGGGTGAAGCTCGAAAGCGTGAAAAACAGATAAAGTCCTGGAAGAAGCGATTAGCTGTTAAACGACTCTTTAAAAAAACATTTCTAGGAATCGAGGATCCTCGATAGCATTTCTTGGGCCCATAGCTCAGCTGGCTAGAGCGCCTCATTTGCAATGAGGAGGTCAGCGGTTCGAATCCGCTTGGGTCCACTGAGCCCAAGAAATGCTATCGGGACAATGAGGAGGTCAGGGGTTCGAGTCCCCTCTGGTCCACCAAATTTGATTTGCCGAAGAAGTTGCCTCGGGGCTTCGCCGCTTGGCAGGGGCGCGCCCAGTAAGGCGAGACGTAGCAAAATCCCACGACTCGCCCAGACGCTTGATGTTTCCGTTGATGAGCCTTTTAAAATAAATTTAAGCGATTATACGCTTAACACATCTATTCAACAGTGATAGCAAAAAAGTATGAACAACATTAATAACAACAAAAAGAAGTTGCCACCAGAACAACGTGAAGAACTACTCAGAGCATTGAAGGCCCGTTTTGAGAAAAACATGAACCGCCATAAAGGTCTTGAATGGGCTAAAGTACGAGCAAAGTTGGAAACTAATCCTGAAAAACTGCTGTCACTCGATGAAATGGAAAGAACTGGTGGTGAGCCGGATGTTGTCGGTCATGACAAAAAGACGGGCGAATACATTTTTTATGACTGTTCAGCGGAAAGTCCTAAAGGCCGCAGAAGTGTTTGTTACGACCGTGAAGGGCAGGAGGCAAGGAAGGCATTTAAACCAGAAGATAACGCTATTGATATGGCAGCTGCCATGGGCATTGAGCTTTTAACGGAAGAACAATATCGAGAGTTGCAGAAACTTGGAAATTTCGATATGAAAACGTCGAGCTGGGTGAAAACACCTTCTGATATTAGAAAACTCGGCGGCGCCCTCTTTGCTGATCGCCGCTACGGCAATGTCTTCGTGTATCACAACAGTGCACCCTCTTACTATGGCGCTAGGGCGTTTCGTGGCTCGCTGAGAGTCTAAATTTTGTGCAAAGTTTGGGATTTACCACCAAAAAAACAGGCTATGCCGGCCTGCTTTTTGTTTTATTAATTAATCTACGCGAGTAACTGCGTTAAACGTCCCACCTTTAATCGGGCGGCCATCTTTGAATACGCGCATAATATTGAGATAGAGGCCAGGATTTTGTGGCGGATATAATCTTAAGGTAAACGTCCCAAATTCCCCTGGATTGACCTGGGCCTCATTTAAATGAGTAGCAATACGGATGTCATCCCAATTCGAGTTCGCAAATTGGCTATCAGTATCACCTAAGTCGACAACCTGCAGTCCCACGCTCCGGTCCCATGGCATGACGCCGGTATTTTTAAATGTTAACGTAACCGCTGGACGCCATATATTCAACATAGCGGCTGGTACTGTGTGGCTAATGAACTTCGCTTCATAGGGAGAATCAACCCGTGTTACCGAACGGTCTTCTTTTTGTGCGAGTCCATCGGGTCCGCTTACACGGTATACATTTAAGTAAAGTCCGGGTTCGTCAGGACTTAGCAAAACGAAACGAAATGTCGCAGTACCGCCCGACACAACCTCCAACTCTTCAAAATCAAACATGCCATTATCGTCTGGCCAACTTGCATCTTGGTAACGACTTCCACGATTACCAAGATCGTAGATGCCCAGTTTGACCTCACCGCGCTTCCACGCCTGTGTGCCGAGGTTTGTAAACCTTACCACTGTAGTATTTCTCGCGCGTGAAAATGTTGCAGGTAATATCTCAATATCACGGGCCGCTGCAGCGTAGGATAGGCCGGTAACTTGCACAGTCACATTAAAAGAGGCGATTGCTACGGTCGCGCTGCCCGCTTTCAATACAAATGTATCGTTAGCTTCAACGGTATCATTAGGCGCTTTGAGTGTGTAGAAAAATCGCCCGACTTCTCCCGGGGCTACATTAGGTGTATCTAGGACCGCCGTATTCCCCGATGCAGCTCCACCAGCCATGAGATTGGAGGACACATTTGCAGATACTATCTTAAAGGCTGGCTGTGCATAGCTACGCCATGTCACAGTACCGGTGTTTTTAAACTCAACCCAAAGCTGTTTCTGGCTTCCTGAAGGAATCTTTACCGGTTGTACGCTCTGGCGCACAAATGATGCTTTTAACGTGTTCGTGCTCTGTGCATACCCTCCTGCCGCCTCGAAAAGTTTTTGTGCTTCAGATCGGATAGTGTCCACATTGCTCCCAAGGTTCTCTCCCGGACATAATGTATTGTCTACCTCTTTATGGCCGAATACGTTGGGCAGCGTCTCGTCAACGAAAAACCCGTTACCGTCTGGCTCCAAGCCAAACCGTACGCCAAGGGAAGCGCTCAGGCGAGTTAAAGCATCAATAGCTGCGGCGGTTGGAACACCGCTTTCATATTGCCCAAGAACAGCGATACCGATTGATCCGCGGTTATACCCGATATCCTTCGCTTCATTATAGGCATGGCCGCCAACCACCCCGTCACCACCCTCTCGCCCCTCGTAAATGACCCCGTTTTTATCAATCAAATAATTATAGCCGATGTCACCCCATCCGAGAGACACGGTATGCCAATAATAAATACCCCGTACAATGCTTTTCGGGTCGTTGCCACCATCTGACCCAGCTGTGTGATGGATGATTATCTTGGCTGGCTGAGCGTATTCGGGTTCCCAGATAGGACCACCACTTGATGTTTGACCCAAACTTTCATTCGCGCCCCATTCTGCACGTGACACAACATCAACTCCTATTGGTGTGACAGCTGATGCCCCCGAGATCAATGAACGCAACCAATCGCCAATGTTCGCTTTTGTGGTACGTTCTTCGCGCGAGTCAAAGTACCGGAAGGTAATATCTTCTATTCTTGGCAAGTGTTCGTCCTCGAGTGTCCAGAGTGAATACTGCCATGCATCACTTTCCGGGAAAAAGATTGGCTGAGCGTAATTTTTCCCATCAGCTGCAGTCCATCCATCTGGAAAATCTATTTGGGGAGACACATCCATCCACTCGCCCCATCCACCGTCTTTGGCGCGCGCCCGAATTGACACCTTATACGATTCCGGCAGCTCACCGTCCCATGACATACCGATTCCGATAAAGGGAAACTCTGCATATAAAACGGAAGACCGAACATATTGCGGTTGAACTACTTCTGTGTTCGACAGGGAAGACGATATTGTCATAGTTTTTGCTATGACTTCTTCCCCGGAGGAGGCACGTCCCACCGGTTCTAAGACAAAAATACCTGCGGCCATGGCGACCCCAAGGATGATAAAAATCACCGATTTTTTTACCGCCTGTCTTTTCATGTTTGATTTTATTTTCACCTTACAGTATACCTCATTTTGACCTTTTTGTCCAGTATGCGGTATGCATACAGTTAGTATTAAGTGGTAACAGTTTAACCCTACTTTCACTATTTAATGATAAATCGCTGATTCACCACCTGCTCTTTGACTCCGCAGTCCGCGCCCGGTGCCGTGTGCAGTTCAACAATATCCCGGCGCGTTTTCAGAAGAGCAATGATAGGGTACATATTTCTTCTGAGAAGTAGGCAAGGGGCTTCACCGAATCCGCATGACAGAAGTACGAGGAACTCTTCATGCAGAACTCGACCTTCAAAACATAGAGATGACCCCTGAAAACATCGCGGCATCACTCCGAAACAGGCATATCTTCCCCAGTATGCTTTTGTGTTATCTCGCCGCGTCGCTTCAGCGTCATGACGATACGGAACTGGGAGAACGTAAGCTCGGTCTTTGCGTTCAGTGTATCGGCCAGCCAATCGGCAATGGCGGCAAATTCTTTATTCTTTCAAATTACAAAAAGAAGAAGCCCACCAGAGGTCCGAAGACATGGTGGGCTATTGAGCTAGCGAGGACAGGCTGGTTTTTCTCTATAGGCCAATTGTTCCTCGCTGGTTGCATCATGTTGCTCGATGGGCACCTCAGCTTTATCAGGCGGTTGCACTGTGTAGAAGTCTCCCACCGAGGTTTTCTCGTAGGTCTCACGAGGTACATATAGTGCTCTTGTTTTTTCCTTTTTTTTCCCATTCCTATCCTCGACTGAACCATGGATGGTCATCACCCAGCATTCTGGTTTCCTATGAAACACAGGGACTGCCATGAAGCTAGTCACTGTCGACTTTCCCACTGTGTAGATGCGGGGAACCATAAGGATCTGAATCCACTTCTCTTCCGGCTCATACTTCTTACTTACCACTATTCCAGAATTGAGCCGCGGCCCACACCCAGCGAGAAGCAGACAGCCGACAACAGCAAGTGTAACTTTCATCCAACGGCAACTGACATTGATCTTACTCATGGCTCTCCATCACCTCCTGAAAACAACGGTTACATTCAGTTTTTCATTATTTGCCTAATATATCGCTCAGTGTTTCGTTATTTTTCTAATGATTTGAAAGAACAACGAAATATGATAGCATGCACATAAAATAATGTCAAGGTCATGCTAAAAAGCGAAATTGTCAGCTCGCGATGGTTCAGACTTTTTAGAAAATCCTTGTCGCTTAACGTCCGTAGTCGATATGACTTTCTTTTTTTAGAATGACCATCAATGCAACAAGCGTCCAGAAAATCACCGCAAGATCATTTTTGAAATACGGCGTATCGAAGAAACCGTGGACAACTAGTACAACCATCGCCGCCATCAGACCGACAATCACCCCTTGATGCCCCTTGATGCCCCCCTCGGAGGGACCGAGCTTGCCGAGGTCTGATGCCCCCTGATGCAGCATCTTTATTCCTTCTCTAAAAAACCTCACCACTATCCATCCAAACACAATCAGTCCTGCCAACCCCATCTCAACCCACAATGTAAGGATGAGATGATCCGGATTTGGAAAAAATTCCGTATGCGATGGTTCTTTGTAATCGGCATAGATGATTGGAAACCCTGCGAGCCCAGCACCAAAGATCGGACGGTCCTGAATCATCCGCATGGTTCCTTTCCACATGACCAATCGGACGTCTGTTGAAACATCACTTCCGGATACGACGGAGGTAAGCTCGGATCGAAGTTGGGGAACAACGAGGAGTATCAGCGCGCTAGCAATAAAGAAAGTCCAGAGCCACTTTTTCCACCTGCTGAAACAACTGATAAACACCAGTGCCGCAAAAACACCTATGAGTGCTCCGCGTGAAACTGACAGTATTATGCCAATCAACCCGAAGGCGACTACCCCAAGAATAAACCACTGGCCGTTGGCTATTTGCCATATGCCTCTTTCTTGCTTTTTGCTGTTTGGACTAAACTTTTCACCCTCTATAACCTCCCCCTGATACCCCTTAGTACCCCCTGACACCCCTTGAACGAGCAGTATGCCTAGAAACAGCCCCATCAGGGGGCCCACATACTTCCCGATCGCTGTTGGAAATGAAAAGATTGACGTCGCACGGGATGGCATCTCACTGATATACGGCTCGACACCCGGAACCAGCCCCGATGACTGCAGAAGCGCACCAAATCCAATAAGCACCACCGACATCCCCAAACCAAATAGCGCGATCCGGCGACGAGCCGGCGTGCTCATTTCATTAACAAACACGTAGAAAAACAAAATAGGCTCAAGTATGTACGCTTTCCAGAGACCGAGCCCACCTCTGAGGTCAGGCGAAACTACAACAGCGAGTGCACCAGCGAGGACGAAAGCAATAGTGAGCCACTTCCAGGGAAACCATGCTTTCTGAAGTGTTCGATTGAGCAAAGTTTTGACGACCCATACACTAATCACCGCTATTAACATAATTTCGAGAAATGTCATCGGGAGGAAGCCAATCGAAAATCGCAATTGATATGCGGGAAGAAGAAAAAGTGTCAGCCCGATTGTCCATGACAAACGATACCATGCGAGAAAGAAAAATAAGGCGCTAAAAAGAATAATGACAAACCATTCGCTCATATAGTATCCGCTGACCGTGATTTAGAAAAGATAATATTTTGCGTAGCTATCATTAAGCCCACTAGAAACCATATGTGCATAATATAGAGCGTGGAAAACGTCAGATATTGCGCCAGAATCCCGATCCAGGCAGCTAGAAGGCCAACCATGAGTGCGCGCAATGTTCCGTCGTTTGATAGGCGTATTGCGTGGAATGAACGGACAATGAGGGCGATGGCAAAAGCGATAAAAAGCGCTAGACCGATGATACCTGTTTCCGCAAGTAATTCGATAAATTCATTATTGACAATTTTCCATCCGTCGTCAGGCACTACATACGGGTGTGTTGCAATAACGGGCCCGAAACCTCCGACGCCAGTACCAAAAAATGGATGTCCACGCCATACAGTGAACGCTTGCTCAAACGTATAGACACGTTCGTCGTATGAAGCACCTAGGAATACTCCAGTAACATGCTCTTCATATTTCTCCAGATTGAACACCTCGCCCCCATACCCCAATACTTCAACCACGGCAAACCAAATAACTACAGCGGTAATTGATATGATAATGATGTTACGTAGGGTAAAAACCCGCCTTAAATAATATATGGCCACAATCGCCACTGCGCATGCCAGCCCGAGATAGGCGCCTCGCGACACGGTCAGTATGAAGCTTACCCCTCCCGTAAGCAGCAGAAGAATGAGCGATGCGTGCTTCATAACCTGGGACGATGCAAGAAAAAGTGTCAAAGCAAGCGACAAGGGGATAAGTAAGTAATTAGCAAAATAGAGCGGTTCATACGCTGTAGACTGTACACGTGGAAATCCTAATACATCCTTCGTATACAGCTCGCGCAATCCGGTAACGGAAGGAGGCAACCCCACCATATCACCGAGAAACTGAAATATGCCGAAACCACTGACAATAAACGCACTAATAAGTACTACAAGTATGATAGTCCGAACCTGTCGCTCCGTACGAATGAGTGAGGGCACAAGCCAAGTCAGTAACATGGTGAAAACGGTAAATCCCAGAATTGTTACCGAGCGCTCCATATTCTGAGCGTTCAATAACGAAATAGTTGTTACGGCGACAAACGCCCCAAGCTGTACAAGCATCTGATGAGACTGACGGTTCGCTCGCCTACTGCCCAGTGCTTGTACGAAACATATAAGGGATGTGATGAGAAGTAGTAGTTGGCTTGCACGAATAGTAAAACCTTGAAACTCATAAGCGCCTATGCGTTCAAAAGGTAATGAAAAAGCAATCAAAATAATTCCTAACATCGGATACCGCCAAATTGCGATAATGATGAGTATGCTTATAACAAGAGCAAGCGCAATGAGTGGTGAAAACATCACGCTCACTACGCCAATACCTGCGCCTGCGACGATTCCGCAGATAATGATAATGAAGCGGATATATCGCTGATTTGTAAGGGGGGAAACTTCACTCATCATGGATTAATGTCCTCAAACAATCTGATAAAGTAACGTATCATCGTGTCGTGCCGGAAACGCAGCTCAACCTCTTTCCGCGCCTCATTCGCTAGCGCCTTCGCGTGCTCCCGGTGATGGTAGAGATATCCGATTTTTTCCGCAAGCGCCTCCGAGTTTCCAGGTGGAACCAATAGGCCTGTCCGACCGTCAGCCACTACTTCAGGAACGCCACCGATATTGGTAGCGACGACGGGCACTCCTGCCGCCATTGCTTCTATAAGCACGATGCCGAAGGATTCCCCTTTGATGGATGGTAGGGCTAAAACGTCAAAATACGCATACCACTTGTACGCTTCGCGCTGAAACCCTACCCACTGCACTGACTCACGAAGTCCAAGCTGTTGGGCTAACCACATGAGTTGCTGACGTTCTGGTCCACTGCCTACCACGAGTCCGCGAAGAAACGGTATCTCATTTTTCAAGAGTGCTAATGCTTTCAATAGATATGCAACCCCTTTCCCACGTTCTAAGCCTGCAACCGCTCCGACGATAAATGCTTGTGATTGGCCGGTCGGGCTTTCGAAACAGTTATAACCTCGGAAAACCAGGATTGGAATACGAAAAGCGGTCGGAGTGGGTTACGGATAAGCCACTGATCAAGCATCCGGTGTTCCATGAAGAACACCTTCATGCCAAACAATCGGGCTACAAAAGGCAAGAGAAGTTTCTCTGTCAATGACAGGCAATAGAGCATTCGTATCCCGCGTAATCTCTGGGTCAATAAGAGACACGTGAGTCCCACAAAGACAAACAAAGCGGTAAATGGGAATAGCGCAACCGTAAATGGTGTAACGGGTTCCCTCCCTGCCCAAAAACGTACGACGGAAAACTGGCGTTTGCGAAATTCCTGTTTCAATATGGGGCATGACCCTGCGAAGACTACGCGATACCCTTTTGATCGAAGTGAGTCGGCAAGATCGAGTGTATGTTTCTCACCTCCACCATACCGCGATGCGTAGGGGAATTTCAGTATAAGAAGTGAGTGCTTGCCGCTATAGTTACTCATGCATGTATAATCATAGCATTTAAATTCTTTGGGATACCATGTGAGAGTATGAGAGATCTTCCAGGGCGAATTTCAACCATATCTTCTATACGAATGCCTCCCCAACCCCGCAGATACACACCCGGCTCAATCGTCACGACCATGCCAGTTGACAGTCGCGCGCTACTCCGAGCATTAATCCGTGGAAACTGATGTATGCGGAATCCTACACCATGCCCGGTTCCGTGACGGAACGCCCTGCCAAGTTTAACAGTTCGAAAGTAGCTCCGCGCTGCCATATCAACCTCAGAACATTGAACCTCTGGCGCAATCGCGTCAAGAGCGCGCTTTTGGGCTTCGAGTACGATTCGGTATCGATGTCGGAACATCGTAGTGGGAGGTCCCATAAAAAAGGTTCGAGTAATGTCCGTACATGTGTTCGCTGTTCTCACGCCAAAATCAATTACTACCATATCCCCTCTGCATATACGCCGAGGTCGAGGCTGGTGGTGAAAATCATATGCATTCGGACCAACCGCAACTATTGTGGGAAATGCCATCCGACGATACCCTTGCGATCGCATAAACTCCTCTACAAGCCTGCGTATTTCATATTCCGACATTCCTGGTTGAATCGTCTGATGAAGTTTGTGGTATGCTGCGCCGCATACAGAGAGCGCTTTTCGAATAGCACGTAGCTGGAGTTGGGTCATGTACTGCGTAATTTCACGATATCAAGGATCGTTTCTTTCGAAACAGTGCGGAAAGCAAACAGGAGGAGTGCATATTCCACGAAGCCGACTACGATAACCGCTGCTAAGGGGAGTCCGCGAAGTACCCAGAGTGTTGCAGTCATGAGAGCCGTCGCGCAAACGATTTTTCCCGTGGTAAAAAGCGACAACCGGGTACCGGTACTCCGCAGGACGAGCGTTAATGCCGCAACCGTGATCATCACCTCTGATGCGACACGTATCCATGCCGCTCCAAAGTATGAAAATATGGGTATGACAATAAGATACCCGGCTAGCGAAATCACTGCCACCAACACATATAGCCACATCATAGCCCGTTGACGATTAATAGCGACTACCGCATTGCCAAAAAGGTTGCCAATGAAGATCGTGCCCGTTGCGATAGTAACAATCCGAAGTAGCTCACCTGCATCCGCGTACCCTTCACCCGTCACTATCCTCATGACCGGCTCGGCGATGACCAGGGTAGCCCCAATGAGCGGCAACGCCAACATGAGAAGAAAGTCATACGCCTTCTGTAAAACGGCCCTGAAACGCTCCTTGTCCATCTGCGACCAGGCTGCTGCGAGGAGCGGGAGCACTAGTCCTGCAAACATGGCGGGAAATGAAACTATTACCTCTAATACTCTGTTGCTGGCACCGTAGACACCAACCTCCGCGTCAGAGCGCGTCAGTGAAAGAATGATGGTGTCTGATTTGAAATAGACCATATTAAAGAATATGGAAATGGCTATCGGCCATGTTTCGGAAAAAATTTGGCGCCAAAAGGAGAAATCCCATGCCAGGCGTATGTTGATAAGCCGCCTGGCAAATATAAATGTCATGAATGCAGTGGCAAGACTTCCTGCGACAACCGTTCCCATGACAGATAAGAGCGTGCCAGCGGAAGCGACTACCCACCACGTAAGAATGAGGAGAATTAGTTTTCCGACCACGTCGGCAATTGCGACACGATTCATTTTCAAGTGTTTCTGAAAAAGTCCAGTGAGTACTTGTGTCATTGTGATGCCAAAAAAAGCCAGTGTTGTGATTGCGATGCCCATACGGACTTCGGACGGATAAGGAAGCGCCAGTGCTATCAATGGCGCTGCGCCAAGTATGATAACCGCTGAAACAAGTCGGAGAGTGAAAATGTTACTCGCAACGAATGCCGTATCGGCGTTCGGCTCGGAGATTTTTTTAACTAATATGATGTATAAACCTAAATCAACCACTACACCAAAAATCTGCAGGTAAACCATAATGGTGTAATATCTGCCAAATGCAGCCTCACCGAGGTACCGTGTTAGCATTGCTATCACGACCAAGCCGATAGCCGTGGAAAGCACCTTCCCGACCACCTGAACAATTGTATTGTGCGCTATGGCGCGAGTGAGTGACATAGTCAGTGATACTAGTTTATCATTAGCGCGGGTTTATTGACAAAGGCAAAAAAACGTGATACAATACATGTAGAAAATAAAAAACACCTCCAGAAAACCCTGTTCCGTTACTTCCGTATAGCGGACTTTTTCATCTCCTGAAAAACAAAAAGAAAAGACACTCCTATGCACGAGCGGCGCTTCTCATCACTCTTCGCTCTCATCATGGTCATGCTGATTCTTCTAGTGTACCCGGTTCTTGGAAGACTTGAAACGCATGATCAACTCGATACTTCGCTTGACAGTATATCTCTTACTGCCGATGTTTCAGCATCTGCGCTCATGAATAGCGGGTATGCGGCTGCGACTCTGTGGCCTTCTCTCCCGACAGAACCAGCCACTCCTGATGAACAACCTGTTGCAGAAATACATGCAGACATCCAGATCCCAAACGACCTTTCTCGTGAAATCAGGAAAGTCCACGAAACATCGTACGCTGTATCAGCCGCTGGAAGCGAAAATACGGGCACAGCCACGTGGTATAACACGGGGAATCATTTTGTTGCCCTCAACGTCACAAATCCATCGGGCCGAACGAGTAAATTTGAACATCCTTGGTGGCGTGCATCATATCGCCCGACAATCATGCAGACGCCAATTGTGCGTCCGGGAGATGTGGGGCGGTTTGTCTTTGCCCTAAAAACGCCGAAAGATATCGGGATCTACCACGAATCATTTCACCTGGTCGCAGAAAATTTGACCTGGATTAAGGGTGGACAAGTAACAGTCCCCATCGGCGTGGGAAAACGGGTCTCAGCAGCTCCACATTGGAAGGCGCGGGAAGTCGACAGAAGCAACGCTGGGACGATCACCATGGAGCCCGGCAAAGCAATAACCATCTGGGTCGATATCCAAAATAAGGGGTCAGTACCCTGGTTTCGGGATGATGAGCACTTCGTGGCTGCAAATGTAACAAATCCCGCAGGACGTGAAAGTACGTTCTGGCACCCGTATTGGCGTGAAATATACAGGCCAGCCAAGCTTTTCCAACGCGTGGTGCGCCCTGGAGAAACGGGAAGGTTTTACATCGCACTTCAAGCGCCAACAATGGAAGGATTGTATTCTGAATCATTCCAGCTTGTCGCAGAGGGCCTTACGTGGATTCCAGGAGGACACTTCACAATACCTATTCAAGTTGGAAACCCGGTCAACACACAGTCGAAGCTCCCCGGTGAACCAGTCATTCGTGTCGGACTTTTTTCAACATCCGATCCCGTCGTGGTTACATCGAATCAAAACTACGAAATATGGCAAGGAGCAAACAAGCGTCTAGCTTCAAAACAATCTTACGCGACATCAACAACGACATCCGCGAATGGTACATATAATGTTAATGGAACCTCCGTCTTAAGTGGGCCAATCCGTTTCGTGCCAACATCAACGTCGGGAATCATGGAAATCGCGTCGTTTAAAAACCACCCAGCATGGAACACGGCACTGAATGATAATACGTTCCGCGGAATTATAGAAATCAACTACGTGGCTGCGACAAGCCAAACGTGGGTGATTAATGAACTCCCGCTTGAAGCATATTTACGCGGGGTAGCTGAAAGTTCAAACGGATCACCAGCGGAGTACTTGCAGGCCCTCGCGGTAGCTGAGCGTTCTTATACACTCTGGCATTATCTGAATGGGGGTAAATATAAAATCGAAGGTTTCACAGTGAACGCGACAACTGATCAGGTCTACCGCGGCTACGGATTCGAAGCGCGTTCAGTGGACCCGGAGGCGGCAGTCAAATCGACAACAGGTGTCGTGGTTACTGTTAAAAGTGCGGCAAGCGCCAAAAATCCGCGTGGTGTCGTGTTTACGCCATATTCATCGGGAACGGATGGAAGAACACGAAGTTGGTCTGAAGTATGGTCTGGCAGCTACAGCTGGCTGATATCTGTCAACGACCCCTACGGTATCATCGGTAATGCACGCACGTTGTCTGGCAATCATATGGTGGGTATGTCGGCGAAAGGTGCGCTCGGGTATGCGGCAAATGAACAGAGAACGTTCCACTGGATTCTCGAGCATTACTATACTGGAATTACCATAGAAAAGGTGTACTAGTGTGCTGGCTGATAATGACAAGCATGTACGCGTGAATGCGCAGTTTTTGGTATACTACGTAACATCTATCTATGCCAACAGTTGATGTAACGCCAGAAGACTGGCAGCACATGGTAATCGAACTGGCCAATTATTCAAGCGCCCGTGTATGGCGCGATTTTACGTGGCATGCGGCACGCATGGCCGTCATAGATCCTGAAAAGTTTCGTTCACTCCAGCTTACGCAGGGCGACTGGGACGGGATGTTCCGCGAACTGAAGAAGTACCAGGAGCGAAAGGAATGGGATTCGTTTGCCGCACGGGCAAGCCGCATGGCGCGCATTGACCCCGGCCGCTTTACCGATATCAGCATCAACGACGAGGCGTGGCAGGGTATCGTCGAAGTGATAAAAAAAATCAGATCACAAAACGATTGGGTAAATTTCGCCAGCATGGCGCATCACATCAAAACAATAGATCCAGACCGCTTCGTATCTATTCATTTATCGGAAAAAGACTGGCAAGGAATAAAAGGTGCATTACATAATTACCAACGGCAGGAAATTTGGGGTAAGTACGCAAAACTGGCCGCCTATATGAAAGTGCTTGATCCTGAACGATTCAAACATGAGATCAAACTCTCCGCCGCTGCGTGGCAGCGCATGAACGAAGAGCTTGATTTGAAACGCCAAAAAAACTACTGGGCTGCGTTTGCTGCGCAAGCGAGTAGGATTAAGGTATTACTGTCTTAAAATGAATCTTCACTCACCTACGTTTGAATGTACTAAGCAGTCCCGCCGAAGTTCTTACGGAGGCGGGGCCACCCAAGCGAGCCGAATCAAAGTGTCACTGTCCTAACGAATGAATACAACAAGTCGTCCATTGCGACTAAGTCTCAGTAATGTTGGGGAATACCTTGTCCAACAGAAACAGAAGCTTCCTTTTTACATGAATTCTATCCGCACCATTAAAGAGGTAGCTGAATACAGTAATAACAACTACTTGTTTGAGATTACTGTCTCCCGATCGGGAATTCAAAAACGCTACTTTCTCAAGCAGTCGCAGCAGTACAACAAACGGAGCGCGCAGCTCAGAAAACCAATAACAATACCACCAGCGCGGATACTCGGAGAAATTCACTTGATTAACAGGTTAGAACAACTTTGGGGTCGCACAACGGTCCCTCATATATTTTTTTACGATACGAAAAACTTTGTTTTCCTCATGTCTGACATAAAGGCAAAAGGAAAGTATCTCATTGATGAATTCGCAAAACATCGTGTACACCCAGAAATCGGTAAAACGCTTGGAAGGTATTTAGGACGGCTTCATGCAACAAGCTATCGTCCGCACGGAACGTGCGGGATAAATCCGGACTACCAACGGTTCATGCTTCGTTTTTTTTATAACAAACACTGGGGCTATGGCGCACGCAAGTTCTTTCCGTCACGCATGGTGGGCTCTTTTTACCGGGAAGTGAACAAAGTCCCCGCAACAATCATTTGGGGCGACCCGGTCTACCGCAACATATTCATTCGCGGCAAAGAAAGAATCGGTTGCATCGATTTTGACCACGCGGTGCTCTACGACCCCATGCACGACCTCGGTGTCCTCACGGCACACTGGGTATGGATGTGGATAAAAGGGAATACAAAGCTGAAATACGACTCTGAAAAGTTCTTAACATCGTGTACCGCCTCATATTGGCGTCAATGGAACAAACAGCCCAAATTGACTGCAAAAGAACAAACGGCCATGCGAGAACGTCTCCTTCAATGGATTGGTATCTACTTGCTGTCACGCACCGATGGAAGGTCCGGGTCATATTTCAAACCATGGCCGGCTTGGGAGAAGCGGATCAGACAGTTGGGTATCCAACTTTTCAAAGGGGGGGAAAATACCTTGACCGCCCGACTTAAGAAGCTACTATCTGTAGTATGAACATACAGAATCCGGAGCTCATTAAACGGCTGGGGACATTCCCGAATCTTTACACGCTGGTGCCAGTACTGACCAGTTATGGGCTGATTCCGGCTGATTTCTCCCGCGGCGTAGTGGGAGAACCCGCCATCCTGCGGTTGATAGCGGAGGAGTTTACACGACTCATCGATTTTTCGGAAGTTGACGTGGTCGCCGGCATCGATTTATCGGGGGATCCCGAGTGCTCCTCGTAGATGATTCAATGGCCGCGGCAAAAACGAAGCACGACAGGGCTTTGAAACTTGAGGAATTGGGGGCAAAAGTGACTGGCGTGGCAGTACTCATTTACGGCGAATACCATGTTGATAGGTTTAAGGAAAAATACCAGGATGTTTTTGACAGCCAGGCGTGGTTTGATAAGAGCGGCATAGATCTTTCTTACCTTGTCACATGGAAAGAGCTTGCCGATCTTCAGCTGAAGCACGGAACGATTGAAAAAGACTTCAACGAGATAGTGAGAGAAGCTCTTCACTGGGACGCCTGGGAAGATGACGGCGAAGGATATCTGACTAAAATGGTGCGCTGCTTTAATAATCATAATGTACCAATGCCGGACTACGTTACCGACTACTATATATCCAAGGGTATTGATCTTGGTAAACTCTGAAGAAAGCCAAATGGACTATTTCGTCGCTGACAAGAAAGGGAAAGAACGGATCTGCCAGGCGTTAATTGACGAAAAGGCGCTCATGTTCGGGAAGATTATCCCGTCAATCAACGCGTCGCCTTTTTACATTGAAACGCGCTGGCTTTTCTCATCTCCCAAACACCTGAAGCTTGTAGCACAAGAAATGACTACAATCATCAAAAAGCTCGACGTAGACCTCATAGCAGGATGTGAATTTGCCGGTGTGCCACTGGCATCCGTCGTTTCCCTCGAAACTGGACTGCCCGCAGTTTACATCAGAAAAAAGCCGAAAGAGTACGGAAGCAAGTCCGCCATTGTAGGACAAGTAAACGGGACTAAAGCCATTTTAGTTGACGATGCGTCAGGCAGAGGAGCAAACAAAGAACTGTTCGCAAAGTACCTAGAAGCTGAGGGAGTGCGGGTAACCGACATGATCGTCATTTACTGGACCAACCATCCGCTAGTCCCGTGGTATGAAGAGCATGGGGTGCGGCATCACCAGCTGTTTCTCTTTGAAGACTTCGCGCACTACGCGCGAGATGTGGGATATATTTCTGAAACGCTCCACGATATGATCTGGGACTGGTGGAAAGATTATAACATGGAAAGGCGCTCCCTTGATTTCAAGCGCTGGGATAGAGTTTTCGAACAGGCGAAAAAAGAGGGCTTCACAATATTCAACGTTTCGAATGAGCGTGTTGAGATCCGATCACTCGGTCTCGAGCAGGAAATCCACTGCTGACTTCACATGGTCGGCCGGAAAGTAGTAGAACCAGTCCCGGCCATCTGCGTTGAAGTCGAACAGCGCGCTGATCGCAGTGATCTGACTGACAGGCCAGCCGAGCAGCACGAATTGCTTGAGGTTGCCGGCCTGCGCATCACGGAGCGCGAATGTGATGGTGGCAAACAAATGTGCCATGGTTCCTTCCTGACCGGGAAAGAACACGTAGGCGTCGGCGTTCGCCGCCCAGTCGACGAGGCGAAGCGCCCAGCCGATGCGGCTGACTTTGGTAGGACTGTGCCAGCGCTGGTACTCCGGATCATCGTTGACCGTCAAGGCCAACGAGCCGTAGCAGCGAACCCGATCTCCCGAAACATCGTTCGGAAACTCGGAAGCCGCGTGCCACACGCACGGCACACCCACTTCCTCCAGAATCCTGGGAATCTTCCCCTGTGAACCAACGAGGCAGGTGCAGCCCCGTTCCAGCATCAGAGTCCCAAACTGACGGATCAATGCCTCCGTCTTCGGATCGGGATTTCGGCTACCCTGAATGTAAATCCGCTTTGGCATTGCGGACACTCCTCTCTATTGGAATACTGCGTTCTTTGTTTCTATGTTAAAAACAGTATACTATACAGTAAGAAAGTGGGTTTGTCAATCCACTATGGAAACGGCGGCTTTGAACATTTGCATTATAGTTGACAACAGAAATCATGACACCTAAAGAACGCCTCATCCATGTTATTGCGACAACACCGGGGGTGATGAAAATCGGGCCAGTATACACCACGAGCGGTTTAGTGGTGCCAGTAATTCCGGATCTGCGAAAACTCTACTCACTCCCAAAAGCCTTGAAACTCATCACGTCATTGCTTGTTAAAGATGCGAAGAAGTTCAACATCAAACTGCTTGCTGGGATAGAAACTGCGGGTATCCCGCTCGTAGGAGCCATGTCAGTAGTTTCTGGAATTCCAATGGTGTACGTAAGAAAGAAGCCTCACACCGGGTGGAACCAGTCAATCATTGAAGGACTCTTCGCACCAAAGGCGCGCACCGCGCTCGTCGATGATGCATTAACCATTAGCAAGCAGAAAACGTACTTCATTCAGAAACTAAAAAATGTACTTCGTATCAAAGCAATCCTCGTCATCTGGGATTCGAGCTATCCGGCCAGGTTCCGCGTACCAATTGCCAAATACCGCGTCACCGTGAAAGCCCTCGTCTCTAAATACGAAGTGATGAACTACATGAAAGAGAAAAAACTTATGCGCGATGACACGTACCAGGTAATGAGAGCGCAAACTGAAAACCCGATGCACTGGCACCGCGAGGCAAAAAACTGGAAACTGCTTTTGAAAATACGGCGACGGGGAACACTCTGAATTGAAACGACCTACGCCTTACTTTGAGTACCGAGGGCCGTGCCAGCTTGAGGAGTAGGTGCGGCTGTTTGCGGAGTCTGGGACTTCACATACTGGGCATGCAACTCCATGACACTGCGTGCCGTCTCATATGGATGCGGCACCTGTTCGAATACGAACTGGCTCTGTTCACCTGCCGTTTGGATCCTGATATTTCCGTACCGCATCATGGTGGCGATAAATCCATGGACGTCACTCGTGACATCCTGCACCCGGTCTAGTGAGAGTTCGGCAACGGTCCGTGAAAACAGCCCTTTTTGCTCTATAGCAATGATGCGGTCCTTCGTCACTACCCACACGTCAAGGTAATAATCAATCCAGGAAATAAAAAGAAATAACACTATACACAGCGCATAAATGCTGATAGCCATAACGACTAATACATACCCGAGACTTGTGCGATCATGCAGTATCTCCGTGTACCGTGACAACAATAGGTAAACCACCAATGGAACGATCGCGGCTATGCACAGAAAGAAAATCTGCCGTACGAGTACGAGCCAATGCCGCCTGATAAGCATGATAACTTGCTCGCCTTCTTTTTGTCCGGGGAAATACATACGTTATGAAAATGTTGGAAATACGATGTCGATAGTCTGGCTCCAATTGACCCCCTGCAAGGCAACCCACGTCCACACAAGGATGGCAAGTGTAAGTGCCGTGTATACATATACGCTCACCTGCGCGACGCGGTTCTTCGGGGCAAACCGAAAAACGTGGTAGAAGCTGAATATAGACGCAAACAGTACTATAACCACGATGACCACGTAGAGGAGCGGAATAATCCAATAGGGAATACTCATATATGCATCTTACATCAGCCTCCGCTGGAGGTCAGCAGGCGGTGTTTGGCCGAGGTGCTCGTAGGCGGCCTTTGTGGCTGCTCGACCACGAGAGGTGCGCTTCAGGAAACCTAACTGCAATAAGAAGGGCTCATAGAGATCTTCGATCGTGTCCATGTCCTCACCGATGGATGCGGCGATGGTATTAAGGCCTACCGGTCCGCCTCCGTGCTTATCCATCAGGAACGTTTCAACAATCGATTGGCAATGCGGGGAGTCCACCGCGCTCGACGGGCAATGTACTCGTGAGCGGGAGGCTTGAGGTCTACATTGAGAATCCGCGCTGAACGGAGAAGAATTTTTTCAATATCTTGCTCGGTGTAGAAATCGAGATGGTATGAGACGCCGAACCGATCGCGAAGGGGGGCTGAAAGAAGATGGGGCTTCGTCGTTGCTCCGATGAGGGTAAAATGCGGCAGTTCAATTCTCATCGTCCGGGCGGAGGGTCCTTTGCCAACAATGAGGTCTAAAGCAAATTCTTCGAGGGCAGGATACAGCATTTCTTCGACAGTCCGGCGCAAACGGTGTACTTCATCGATAAATAAAATATCACCTTCTTCGAGGTTGGTTAAAATAGCGGCAATATCCCCACCGTGCTCAACCGCGGGACCGCTCGTGATGCGGATATTTGCCCCTATCTCTCGGGCAATAATATGCGCGAGAGTCGTTTTGCCTAAACCCGGACCACCATGTAGAAGGACATGCTCTAACGGCTGTTTCCTTCGCCGCGCGGCTTCCAGAAAAATTTGCACGTTTTCTTTCACGCGCTCCTGGCCCACATACTCATCGAGTTTCTCGGGCCGCAGCTGCATATCCAATGTGGCGTCCTCCCGACCTTCGTTGGGGGATACGAGACGGCTATTCGTCATATCCTTGTGGTATAGCTAACGCTTTTTTGCGGTCTTCTTGGCATTCCGTGACACGCGGAGCAGCCCTGAACAGGGGATGATGGCGATTCCGCGTTTTTCGAGCCGATCAAGAAAAAGGTTCATGCCGATGGAGTCAGATGACATGTGCCCGGCTATAATAACATTGATATGGTGCTTTTCGGCTTCTCGTTTGTGTTCCTCTTTCATGTGCATCCCTACAATAGTGCCAACTCCCGCTTGTGCCAGCCGTTCATACATGTCGCGCGAACCTTCGGTGCCCCCGGTAACCTCCGTGACGGCTATCTTTCCGGCAAACCTGCTTTCCATGCCCGCATAGAGCACAGGACCCGAACGCTGCTTTATGGCAACCTGATATTCGGGAACTGTTTTGAGAATAGTCATAACGTAACCCACAGTTTCAATCTTGCTACTATGCTGTTTAAGCAAATTTTTCAGATACGTCGCAACAAGATTATCAGTAGCTGTATGAAGACACATCAAGGGAAAGTCGAGTAGTTGCGCGGCATCCACGACGCGATTATGGTTGTAAGGATCGAGGGACCTCGAGACCTCGCTCATACGGACGTGCATCAATGATTCGGCAATATTGATGGGGACACCGTACGTTGCCATCACTTCGGCCTGCAGGTGCATCACTTCATGGAGCGAAGCGAGTGCTGATCCCACCGGATGGTGCGACATGATCAAATCGATCTTTCTCCCCTTTTTGTTCAACTCGTGCGCGAGCAAGACTTCTTCGGTATCGAGGTCGATACCGACTATGATGGTGCGTATCGGCATATTGGGGTTATCGGCGAAAAACCGCGAATCACTGTACGGATTCCGCAGGCGCTCCATGTCAAAATACCTTTTCTGGTCCTTGGGCAGCGAGTCGTATTCTTCCTTTGCGCGCGCCAAAACGCGTCTCGCTCTTGCTGGTCCGCGCAAGTCGTTTTTGATGGCGAGCTCGATGGCTAAATCGTAAATTTGTTGGATGGTCATCATATCCTGTTGGTTTAAAAGTACCACGCGCTATGAGCCTTGACAAGGGCGAAACCCTGTGCTACTATTGCCTGTTCGCTAAAAAATCCCTTCAAAAAACAGCGCGTAAAACGCTTTACAGCTGCTCCAAATAAGAACCAGAGACCTGTGGACACGACAAGCATGGAGGTTATTCGTATGGGTGTTTCAAGAGGGACCTTGTGTCCTTCTTCTTCCCTGCGAGTAATCTTCTTGTCCACAGTTCCCTGGTTTGTTATTTTGCAGTAAGCTTGTATCAAAGTCAATAAACAGGAGGGATCTCTTTAACAAGTGAGCTCTCTATTGCAGTAAACCCCTCTTCCAAAGGAGGCTGTATGGGGTTAGTAGACTGGGCATTTGTTGCCCTTGTGTTCTGGCTTCTCTCGCGCTATTGGATACGTGCCAAAAGCGCCGGAGCGACCGCCATCACCATCGGCTGTCTCGTGATTCTCGGCGCCTATTCCCTCGCAATCGGCGAGACATGGTACCTGAATTACGAAACAGTGTCTTTCCCGTTGAACCTCTTCGGGGACGGCATCTACACGCGTGATGACTGGAACCCAGTTGCCGCTTTGATACTGATCGCGCTTGTTGTTGGATTCTTCGCCCGATGGCCGCTGGGTTACGCGCTGAAGAAATACAGCGACAAGCCGGAATTGCCAGGCACGACAGGACCTGCCGCACCTGCCTTCATCTGCGTACTCATTGCCCTGTTGTGCACCGCATCTGCGGGATCGTACATCAAGATGTGGAAAAATCAGGAACCGGGACACTATACCGTCTCGTTCCTTACCACGGCGACGGCTGGAATACTCGGTGCAGGATCAGAGATGGCATCACAGGCAGGGGTGCCCAAACCCAAGCCTGACGCTAAGTCCGGTAAGTAGTACCCCACGCACAAATTCCGTGTACCCACCGTATTACCTCAATTGGAGAAGCTCATGTTACCCGCCCTTTAGACCCGGGACCGCAATCGGATTGCGCCCCGGGTTCCTCTTTTTATAGGCAACGACAAATAAACTACAGCTCACGATGCTGCAGTCAAATAACAATTATCCGATTTACTAATCAGCCAACTCCGCTTTCACGTTCTCCAGCTCCGTATCTTGCGTGTCTGGACTTTTTTCGGTCACACCAACAAGACATACTTCAGGCCATGCTTTATAATGGCTTTTAAATACCTCATTCTTTACCGTGCCATCTGGGTAAGTAACGCTGTACGTAAAGTCGGCATCAGACCCATTATGCGCTTTTTCGATGCACTTGCGCGTGCCCGGCGCCAAGTCAGTCGTCTCAATAATTTTCGTCGGGCCTGGACGGACAACATTGTATATTTTTGGAACGGATGACGTTGCCGTTCGGCCGTCTTCTGTCCCGTAAAATTCGAATATCAAGTTATCTCCGTCAATGTTTGTCTGCAGGAGCAGATTCGTCGTGAAGTCATTGGTAAACCGGAAATCCGGCTTTGGGTCGTATATGGTCGCGTCCATGCCGACGGGCGGCTCATAATATGATACGCGGTACGAGTGGTTCTTGCGTTCGACTATGGGCAACCCTGAATCCAGCACGAGCCGGAAAAAGGTCGTACCGATCTGGCATAAGCCACCGCCGACCTCGGGAATTGTTCGGTTTCCTTTAATAACGAGTTCGGGCAGGTATCCGTTTGCTTTATCAATAGGCGATAGTGCTTTTACCAGCGAAAACGTTTCACCTGGAGCGATTAAAATGCCATTTAACTTTTGGGCGGCCAAACCGATATTGAAGCGGCGGTTCTTTGGGCTGCCTGCAAAATTCGTCTTTCCCATTCCCACGAGTTCCGTAATGCCCAGGGTATTTACCTCGTCAGTTTTGATCTCCGGCGCAGTCTCGTCAACGGCAATTTCAACAGTCGCGCTTCCTTCGGCGAGCGCCGCGTTTAGTGCTGCCAGGGTTTTTTCGACATTGAGGGCTACCCCATTTTTGCTCGGCTGGAATACGGTGACACGGCCGTTCTGCATCTCAAACTTCGCTTCCTGCGCGGGACGGGATATTTCGACAGCAATGCCGTCGAGCCACGTTTCGATCGGTTCACCCGCTACGCCAACGGCCACTTCCTGCTGGGTCCCGAGCACCGTACCGTCACCGTTCGTAGCTTGGTCACCCTCGCCTTCGCGACGGTAAAACGCGAGCGCGAGGCGCACCATGTCACCTTCAAGCTTCCATTCAGTACCCTCAAATGACAGAGCGTAGGGACCACCCTCAGCGATTGTCTGTACTGACGGCAAAAGATCTTCTACGTCCGCCATACGGATATCCGGCTCATCCTGTACGAGTGAAACTTCGCGAGTAGGAGGAATTAATAAAGCGAATTGGGCAACGACGTCGTCAGTGATACTGGCATAGTCAAATGCCATGCCGGACTGCTCTGTTTTCAGTGATGGCGTCTCGCCCGAGAAGACGATGCCGGCATTCTGCGCGGGTGTTTCATACGGACTCAGTTCTTTTTCGAGCACTTTCAAAAGTGTCTCGTTATCAATTGTGACAACGGGCGCCATGATGTCTGAGAAGAGCAGTCGGAGCCCGCGATCAAGCGGGGAAAGCGCTGTTTGTTCTGATAGTAATGCATCCATCGTCGTATCCACATCATACGTGACGAGCGGATACGCGATTTCGGGATTTGCCTCGTCGGTGAGTGTCGTTTCTATGGTAAACTGTTCGCCCTGGAATGTTAACGCGATGCCGGTCACCGCTATTTCATCGACTTTCGTCTGCAGCGACTCCCGTGCTTGATCAAATGTCTTACCACTCACGTTAAAAGCGCCAATGTAGGTATGGGGAAGCAACTTGCCGGATGAGAGTTGGCCAGCGGCGAACACGGCCCCCAAGAACAGATAGCCCGGTATCCCAATGGCGATGCCAACAAGAAGAAGCCTGCCTGCAATATTCGCGGCAAAACGCGGGGGAGGAGCTTGAGTCTCTTTTTTCTTTGGCTGTTTTGATACCATACCGATGGCTCACGATAGCAGAAAAAACTCTCTTTGTAAAGGGAGCAGGGTGGGAAGCGCAGCCGGTACTAGCTTTCTTCGTTTACCTTGATCACCTTTACCTTGTTGGCTCGAGGGACTTTAGGCAATGTAATGGTTAAAACACCGTTTTTTAAGCTTGCCTGTGCCTTATCTACTTTTATTTCCGTCGGCAAAATGATCGAACGTGAAAATCCTCCCCAGAAACATTCTTTAAACAAATACTCCGCGTTCTCCGCAGTGAAATCCTTTTCCCGTTTTCCACGGATAGTCACCATGTCGTTATTGATGGAAATATCCAAATCTTCCGGGCGTACGCCAGCAATGGTTGATTTCACCACTATTTCCTTTTCGGTTTGATATACGTCGACGGCGAGCTGACCGGAAAAGTCTTCCGTGAGCCACCCGGCACTGGCAAAATTATCTCTGTCCTCATCACTTACCGGAAGCTGCTGAGGATCACTCACGTTAGGGATCACTTTTTTCACCGTTGTGCCGACATTGTTTACTGGTTGCGGATTTGGCATATGGATAGTATATCATTTGATCTACGAATGTACGAATCCCTACGAATATACGAATGATTAGCATCAAACCTCCCCTGTTACCCCCTGATTTCCCTTGTTACCCTTTCTTTCTTGAAAAAACAGAACCCCCACACCAATCTGATTGGTGTGGGGACCCCTAAAAAGTCTGTGTAAGTTGGCTGGTTTGCTACATGCCCCCGTCCATCGGTTCTTCGTCGCTGCCCATGCCGTCGTCCCCGCCCTCGTCCTTGTCCTTGTCCTCGTCCGGCATGTCACCTTCGTCGTCGAAGTACATACGCTTTTGCGCGTTAATACTTAGGTTGCGGTAAGTCTACCAGATATATTAATTGAGGCAATGGAGAAATCCACAGGGTATCGGCGTCACATGAAGCCAGTATTCATTGACGAAAAATAGGGTATACTATACCATAGTCCCACGTTCCTGAAGGAATTTAGTATTTGTGCCGCCATCGTCTAGAGGCCTAGGACTCCACGCTTTCAATGTGGCAACACGGGTTCGAATCCCGTTGGCGGTACCACCAAAGTAGTTTCAAAATCCCTAACGCCAACTCGCTAGCACTTCGGGAAGTTAACACGCAGGATTCGAAGGGCGCGAGCGTGCGTAGCGCCCCGGGCCCTATGGGCGAATCCCGTTGGCGGTACCAATCTGGATCATGCGCAACCTCAAGGATCGTATTGAAGGGACTTTTCAGCGTATACTCGAGCTTTCTACCATTGAGCAAGCAGTTTTGAAGTAGGAAGCTCAACAATTGCCTTTTTTCCTCGGGTTCAGAACTTTCAAATATCTCGGAGGCGCGATTAGCTAAAGAAAATACCATAGACGCCGTAATATGATAGCTTTCGTCAGCTTCGGTATACTGCTGTACTTGCTGGTTTAAGCCGTACTCTTCGTGAGTAATTCTTTTTCAGCCGTTTTATCCCGGTCGTCCGGCATCTCATTTCCATCCCGGCGGGCATTGGCCGCATGAGCCAAAAAAATTCATCCTCTACACAACTATCGGCGCGGCACTATAGAATAGCCTACTCGCCTACCTTGGTTATCTACTGGGCAGCAGTTGGGGGGATTCGCAAATATACTGAAATTTTAGATACTATTATTGTGGCCGGTCTTATAGTTCTGATAATTTGTTTCTTCTATAATATAAGAAAGACAAAAAAGCCAGTCAGCAAAAAAATGAGGGAGCTGAGTAATCGCTGGTGGCAACTCTTTTTTATACGGCCAAAAATGCTTTATAGGTTTAGAATTACCACTATTAAGGCTGCCACCTGAAACAGGACGTAGGCTTTTTGAACTGGCGCATGCCAGGGCCTGGCCATTTTTTCATTATTTTTATAGACCCTTGAACTGACTGCCCAGACCAAAAAATAAATTACAAAAACAGCCAAAGCAACCCAGAGATACCAGTTCTGTAACTTCGTATTAACCAGCAGAATACAGATATTAGTGCTAATGTTGCCGGTCATCACTAAAGCGCCATGGGTCACCGAATAGGCTCGCTGGTACTTTTTATAGGGCACCAGCACTGAACAAGCGATAGAAATACCGCCAAAAAAACCAAAAAACTTAAATAACAGGGCCGATTCAGCCGAAGTCATAGCAACTTGCCACCAGATCAGGATTAATGTACAGCCTAATATGACAAAAGCGATCAGGTTCAATAAGCGGGAAAGAGCCCAATTATTTTCATAGGACAGGTCGCTAAAATAATTCCAAAAATAGCGAAAAGGCTTATAGTGGGTCAGCATAGCGGTGTGAGTCCCGACAAAAAATATGAAAATTCCGATTAAACTTATTATTTTTATAGCCATAAAGATACTTTAGCATGAACTGTCGTAATGGAAACCCGACTATAGTATAATTAATCTATGAATCAAACACCAGAACAGGGACAATATATTGATAAGACCAAGGTAAGCACGCACCCATTATGGCCGTTGGAACAGTGTTGGATCGGCTTCATCTTGCCTCGGGTCCCAAAATATCTCAACACAGTCAACCTTACCCTGGCCACCATCCTCTGGTCGGGCCTGCTTATCCTGTTTGGCCGGTTTGGACACCAGCATACGTATTGGTTGTGGGCGGTAAGCGGCTTGATAATAGCTCAATATTTCACCGATTCCCTGGACGGAGCGATCGGCCGTTACCGTAGAAACGGCCTGGTAAAATGGGGGCATTATATGGATCATCTGCTGGATTTTGTCTTCCTCTGTGCCATTATAATCAGCTACCAGTACCTGCTCCCCCAGTATTCACAGTGGTTCATAGTTCTTTTTGGCTTGCTAGGATCCCTGATGATAAGCTCGTATCTGATGTTTGGCATGACCAATAAATTTCAGATGTCGTATGGGCAAATCGGCATGATTGAGTTCCGCATCGGCGTGATAATAATAAATGCATTGATAATCTTCATCGGGCCGGGCTTCCTGAGATGGCTGTTGCCATTTATGTCACTAGTGATTTTTTTCTTGCTGATCTGGGGGGTTTACCGGGCACAGGGCGTGGCCAGGCAGATGGATCTGGAAAATAAACGAATTTCTACCGACCGCCAGCTTCAGGATCAATAATTCTCTTTAAAATAGGTTCGTACTTCGTTGTAAAGCCATACCATATAGAAATGAGAATTCTCTCCATCGAAACCTCCTGCGATGAAACTGCCATCAGTGTCGTAGACGCACTCCGCGGCAAGTTTGTCGTGCGTTCGCATATCATCTCATCCCAAATCCCTAAACATGTGAAATACGGCGGGGTGGTGCCTGAAGTAGCAGCAAGAGAACACGTCAAAAACATCATTCCGACGCTTTATTACGCGCTCAAAAAATCGAAGACTAAACCTAAGCAGATCGACCTCATCGCCGTGACCCGCGGGCCCGGGCTGATGACTTCGCTTGCCGTCGGCATACAAACGGCTGTCGGGTTGGCTTTTGGGTGGAAGAAACCTCTGGTGGGCGTCAACCATATGGAAGGGCACATATACTCGAACTGGGTAGAACATCCCACTACCAAATTCCCCGCTCTGCACCTCGTCGTCTCGGGCGGACACACAGAACTTGTTCTGATGACCGGGCACGGGAAATACCGCCTGCTCGGCAAGACGCGCGATGATGCGGCAGGAGAAGCATTTGATAAGGTGGCAAAAATATTGAACCTGCCGTACCCAGGCGGACCGTCAATACAACGCGCGGCGGAAAAAGGAAATCCGCAAGCGGTGGACTTTCCTCGACCCATGATGAACGCGCAGGGGTTCGAATTCAGCTTCGCCGGGTTAAAAACGTCAGTCCTCTACCATGTACAAAAAATGAAACGGGTAACACCTCGGCAGAGAGCAGACATCGCCGCGTCATTCCAACAGGCCGTCGTAGATGTGCTTGTTGCTAAAACCGTTCGTGCAGCAACACAATACCGCGTTAAATCGGTATTCCTTGCCGGCGGCGTCGCGGCAAACAAGCCTCTTCGCGAGCAACTCGCAAAAGCCATAAAGAAAGAACTTCCCCGCGCCCTATTCACCATTCCGCCTTTTAAACTTTGTACAGATAACGCTACCATGATCGCCGTGGCGGGGTACTTCCGTTATAGACGAAATGGCGCTGATAACTGGCAAACACTCGACGCGGATCCGAATTGGGAATTGGTGTAGTGATTTTTACAACCTATCGCATGCTTGAGAGCGTGCTCTTGGTTATATACTAGGGCGTACCCTCTCAAGGATGCGTCCGGTTACGCTTTCTTTTCGACCTCGCGGGTGGTAAAATGACGTTTACTATGAAGCTTTCGAAAGCCTACGAGCCACAATCGATTGAAGCGAACATCTACAAGCGCTGGGAGCGCTCGGGTTTTTTTAATCCTGACAAGCTTCCTGGTAAACGAATGAAGCCATTTGCTATCTCCATGCCGCCGCCCAACGTCACCGGCGAACTTCATCTCGGGCACGCGACTGGAATGACGCTCGAGGACATCATGATTCGCCATAAACGGATGCAAGGGTACAAGACACTATGGCTCCCTGGGACTGACCACGCCGGCATTTCCACGCAAATCATGGTGGAGCGTTTGATTGCCTCCGAAGGGGTGAATCGGCATGCTTTAGGCCGTGACAAGTTCCTTAAACGCGTATGGCAGTGGAAAAAGCAGTACGGCACCCATATTACCCAGCAGATCAGGCAGATAGGCGCCTCGTGTGACTGGTCGAGAGAACATTTCACGATGGACCCGAAGCTTACCGCGGCAGTCCAGCACGCGTTTGTCACCATGTACAATGACGGGCTGATCTACCGTGGCAAACGGATCATCAACTGGTGCCCACGGTGCTTATCAGCAATCTCCGATCTCGAAGTAAAACACGAGCCGCGGAAGCATAAGCTCTACTTTCTCCGTTACAAACTCGCAGGTGGAGCTGCACCCATCACCGTGGCGACCACGCGACCGGAAACAATGCTCGGCGATACCGCAGTGGCAGTAAACCCGAAAGATGAACGATACAAATCGTTTGTCGGCAAAAAAGTCACGGTGCCGATAGTTGAACGGGAAGTGCCCGTGATCGCTGATCGGGGAGTGGAGCAGGAGTTCGGAACCGGCGCAGTAAAAGTCACCCCCGCGCATGACGCCCTGGATTACGAAATCGGTTTGCGGAATGAACTTCCTATCATCTCTGTCATCGACGAACACGCCCACATGACAAAAGAAGCTGGGATATTTGTTGGAAAAAGTACTGTCGAAGCGAGACGGCTTATCCTTGAAGAGCTCCAAGAAGGCGGTCACATAGAAAAAATAGAGGACTACGAACACAATGTGGCCACCTGCGACAGATGCCATACTGAAATTGAACCGTTGATTTCTCTGCAGTGGTTCGTGAAGACGGCGCCACTGGCGAAAAAAGCGATTGCCGCTGTAAAAACGGGAAAAATCCACATCGTGCCCGCGCGTTTCGAAAAAGTATACTTCCACTGGATGAACAACATCAGGGACTGGTGCATTTCGCGCCAGTTGTGGTGGGGACATCAGATTCCCATCTGGTACAACGGCGACAAAGTAAAGGCGTCAGTTGCGAAGCCGGCGGGAAAAGGGTGGAAACAGGATCCCGACACGCTCGATACGTGGTTTTCATCAGGGCTTTGGACATTTGCCACGCTTGGGTGGCCGAAAAAGACGAAAGGCTTAACACTCTATCACCCGACGTCCGTCATGGAGACCGGTTGGGATATTTTGTTCTTCTGGGTGGCGCGGATGATTATGATGAGCATGTACTTCATGAAAGAAGTGCCGTTCAAAACCGTATACCTGCACGGGCTCGTACTCGATAAGGATGGCAAGAAAATGTCAAAGTCAAAAGGCACCGGCATCGACCCGATTCCCATGACGCAGAAATACGGCACCGACGCAATTAGATTATCACTGGTGCTCGGCACAGCCGCAGGACAAGACGTCCGTCTCTATGAAGAAAAAATATCCAGCTACCGAAATTTCATTAACAAGCTATGGAACATCGCCCGATTCACGCTTACCCAACCGAAAGAAACGGGTGTAAAGCCAAAAACACTTGCTGACGCATGGATACTTTCACGGCTGCAAACCGTTACTAAGGAAACGACAGGGTATCTTGAATCGTTTCGCTTTTCCGAAGCGGGTGCGCTTCTCTACGACTTCCTCTGGCATGAACTGGCCGACTGGTACATAGAAATTACTAAGGTAGCTCCCAACGCGGGCGTCCTCCGTCATGTACTGCTGGAGAGCATAAAGCTCCTGCATCCATTCACGCCGTTTGTGACCGAAGAGCTCTGGTCGCACCTCACGGCAGCCAAAGGTACTAAGGACATGCTGATGGTAACTTCGTGGCCCGAAACGCAACAGGGGTTTGTAAATGCAAAAGCGGAATCTGACTTCTCAATCATCCGTGAATTTATCGTAGCGGTTCGAAATGCCCGTTCGAATGCAAAAGTGCCACCGCACGTGTTCAGTGACGTATGCGCGTGGGGCAAGCACCAGAAACTTCTCCAAGAACATCAAGCGATCATAGAACGCCTGACCCGCATTAAGCTGACCTGCGGCGAATCAGATGCCAAGCCAACAGGCGTCGCACGCGGCATGGCATTTGCGCTCGCCGTGACGGAGGAAACGGGCAAACGGCAAGAATCTGAACGCGCACAGCTCACCGAATATATCAAACGTCTGGAGCATCAGCTGGCTAACGAGCAGTTCGTGAAAAACGCTCCACAACAGGTAGTGGAAGGACAGCGAAGTAAGCTGAAAGAAACTCGGAATCGCCTCGACCAACTCAAATGAAAAGAGGCTGACTGCGTGAGCCTGCCTCTAGAAAGAACGTGTACCGACAAGGTGGCCGGCTAATAGAATGGCACCGGCTTAAGAAGCGGCTGGAGTATTTCGCCGTCGAATGATTCAATCAGCTCTGGCCGCTGCTGCAGAACCAACCGGAACGACTGACCACCGGGACTGGCTTCGTACGTCCACCCAGGAACGTTTTTGGCCATGTGCTGGCATCCGGGAAACCCAACAAACGTGAGTGATGGTATATTCCCGTTGTCATGAACGTCTTCGTGGACACCGTTGTCGTACACAACAATACCAGTACCAATTAGGACGACAGGCACGATACCAGATCCGTTGGTCGGGGTCGTGGCAATCACCAACTGCTCGATGATGTCCACCGCTTCAGACGTGAGCGGGAATCGTATCCCCCTCGCAAATGCCTCCAGCGTCCGACAGACTTCAGTGGCCACCTTACCAGGCCACCAAACAATTCCGGGAAACTGAATGATATGTGTATCCAATGAACAGACTCCTTTGCTAGACGGTGAGTACAGAATGCGGAGTTTCAAGAGAACCTACCACACATAAACACGCCTGTCAACCCCGTTAGAAAATTTCCTAAAACCTGTACGTACCGACCCGGTATATCAAGGCGGGGGGACCCTAAACCACAACCAAATGCCTCAGTAAATTAGCTACTAAGAGATAAGGAAAACAACAGCAAAAAAAGAGGTTACCCTCTTGTATCTACCGTAGTAAGTTACGTTACTTTTTCGCGCGAGCGGCTGTCCTCAGATCTCCTTTGGTCATGTCGCGAAACTGACCAAACTCACGCTGCACACCACGAACTTCTTGCTCATCTTGATTGGCGTGCATTAATGCATCCCTCTGTTCTCGCTTCTCCCGAGCAATACGTTCGGCCTCCTTCTGCATATGCGCAATTTCACGCGCACTTTTTCCGAAACCTGCAAATTGTTCTCCGCGTTCTCCCATAGTGTTTCTAATACACTCATCCTAGCAAAAAAACTGCATTTTGTCAATATTACTCCGCGTGCGCAAATACTTCTTCGAGCGACGTCATGCCCTCGAGTGCCTTAATAAGACCGTCCTGTACCATCGTAACCATGCCGTCACGAACAGCTATATCATGCATCGCGTGCTCGGACGCTTTGCCTGAAAGTATTATTTGCTCAATATCCGAATTCATCTTCATCACTTCATAGATGCCGGTACGCCCTCGATAACCTATATGACCACATTTAGGGCATCCTTTTGCCCGATATACTTTTATGGTAGAAAGATCGACATGTACGTCAGCCTTCTCCGGGATAGCGGAGATGATTTTTTTCACGCGTTCAGCGTCTTCGGGAGACGGCGTATAGAGTACTTTACAATCCTGGCAAAGTCTGCGAACAAGGCGCTGGCCAATAATGACATTCAGAGCGGGTGCTAATAGATAGGGGATGACATTGAGCGATAAAAGACGCGGGATCGCACCGGCGGCATTGTTCGTATGCATCGTCGATAACATGAGATGCCCGGTAAGTGCCGCTTGGATGGCAATATCTGCCGTCTGCGAATCGCGAACCTCACCGACCATGACTACATCCGGATCCTGTCGGAGAACTGATTTCAGTCCATTGGCAAAAGTGTATTCCTCATCTAGATTTACCTCGCTCTGGTTGATGCCGGGTATTTTATATTCGACAGGATGTTCCAATGTAATAATCTTCCGTTCGGGGGTGTTCAGGAGAGTGAGAAATGCATACAACGTCGTCGTTTTCCCGGAACCGGTGGGCCCAACAGTGAGTATCATGCCGTTTGGACGCTTCACCTCATGCATGAGTATTTTATATTCGTGTTCGCGAAGCCCAAGGTGCCTCAACTCCAGGCCCACAGCAGATGAATCTAACAGACGCATCACGACGCTTTCTCCATATGACGTTGGTACGCATGAGACGCGTACATCAATGTACCCCTTCGAGAGATGAATGGTAAACCTGCCGTCTTGCGGCACATTCGAAACATTGATCTTCAGCTCTGCTAGAAGCTTAATGCGACTGATAACTTTCGGCCAAATAACTTTTGGCAACATGGCAACATCGTGGAGCACCCCGTCAATACGATAGCGTATTTTGATATCCTG
>LCPQ01000023.1 GCA_001003705.1 Parcubacteria group bacterium GW2011_GWA2_48_9
TCGTCTCGTCCTTTGGGATAAAAGCCGCATGACGACTTTTTCTCCCTCAGAGATTGGCACTATTGAGACACGCACGTCCACTTTTTCGTCATCAAACTTTTTTTGAAACCTGCCGTCCTGTGCGGCGCGATGTTCGTCAGTTCGCAGGCTCGAAAGGATTTTCACTCGGGCTATGATTGGTTCCTTCAGATCCTTCGGGAGTGAGGCGACGTCATGGAGTATACCGTCAATTCTGAAACGAACTACCACGCTCTCATCGTGAGGTTCTATGTGGATGTCAGATGCGTGGTTTTCGTACGCGTATTCAATCAGTATATCGACTATTTGAATTATCGGGATATCTTCTGCTTTTGCTCCTGCTGCTTCTGATACGTGTTTTTGTAAAAGGATGCCGAATTCTTGTTTTAAACCTTTTCGATAATGGTGTAGGGCGTTTCGTATGTCGGTAGGAGTTGCGAAGGAAATGTGCAACGGTTCGCCAATGCGCTTGTGGATGAGTTGTTGCAACTCTATATTATCCGGATCGGCCATCGCTACACGCACACCATCCTGATCGCGCTGATAGGCAAATAGCATGAGGTTTTTTGCAACAATTTCTGGAATTATGCGCATAACATGGTCATCAACATTCGTTCGAGTAAGGTTGACATAGGGAAAACCAACAAGATCAGCAATAACCTGTCCGAGATGTTCATCGGACAGATAATCTTCGCGGACTATCGCCTCGTCAAGCTGCCAGCCATGTTCTTTCGCGACTGTCTGTGCACGCTCTACCTGGTCCTGTGTCATGAGTTCCGCTTCAACAAGCGTCCGCGCCAATTGTTTCTCATCGAATGACATGGTACGTACGGTCAATGTGAAAGGTATTTTTTTACCTTATCAACCAAATGTATGAGTGAGAGATTAGCTTTTACGAGGTAATCTGTTGCTCCAAGTTCCTTTCCACGTTCAATATCTGACTGCTGGCCAAGGTTTGATAAAATAATGACAGGAATGTCATGTGTGTCCACCTTCTTTTTTAAATCAGCAAGTACTTGGAAACCATCTACACCAGGCAACATGAGATCGAGCAGTATGAGTTGGGGTTTCTCCGTCGAGGCTTTATGGAGACCTTCCTCACCTGTTGTGGCAAATGAAACATCAAACTGGTTCATTTTGAGCTTGTTTGTGTAGATTTTCAGGATGTATAAATCATCCTCGATGATAAGAATTTTATTGTTTTCTGTCATATAGCATAATGTTTTGTTACCCTTGAAACACTGGGATCGAGACGTGCATCGCAGTACCCTTGCCCTCTTCAGAATCAAACCAAATTTTTCCCTTCAGTGCCGTAATGATGACTTTTGCCGTATAGAGCCCCAAACCGGATCCTTGAGTATCATGGCCTATAACGTTATGTCCGCGAAAAAACCTAGTAAAAATCTCATCCTGCTGGTCTTTTGGAATGCCAATGCCAGAATCCTTGCAGGTGAAAATGACTGTTTGATCGCGTTGTTCCAGGGAAGTGGTGACTGTGCCACCGCGCCCCGTATATTTCACTGCATTTGAGATGATGTTTTCCACTACCTGCCTCATTTTAATTACGTCAGTGACAACTTCTGGTAGCGGGGTTTTCGGTTTCTGAAACGTGAGCTCACAGTTGGATGCCTTAGCGAATGTCATCATATTTTCTACAGTTTCCTCGACTATGTCTTCTATGTGAGTTTTTTCTGGGTGTACTTTAATGGTTCCTTCATCGAGCTGGGCAGCATTCAAATAGTCATTCACTAACTCAATCATCTCATTATTTATTCGAAGTGTATCTGAAAGGTATTCTTTTTGTTCAGGGTTCAACTTGCCCTGGTCCTCGTTTACCAGTGCTTCAAGATATCCTCGTATGACCGACAGGGGAGTTCGCAACTGATGCGATACTATAGAGACAAACTCGGTTCGTCTTCCCTCGTTTTTTTTTATTTCTTCTGATGACTTTTTCTTTTGTATCATCACATGTATCATATCATAAAATTGCACTTTTGTCAACGTATTTATTCAATCATTTTCACTTTTTATCTTTTGATCCTATTAAGCATGCTTTCAAATAACATTATAATACTGAATTATGATTGACAGCATTGCTAGAATGTGTTACAATGAGAGTAGAAAATAAATATAGAAACAAAACCGCATGAAAAATACTTATAGTTTTGCCTCGTCGAACTTAGCGAAGGTAACGTTCGCGAATTTGATGTATACTGGGACTAGATCTACATCGTTACTTTTTCGCATTTTTCATATAAAAATATTTTCACGAATACCACGATATGCCAAAAATAGAGGATATCTTATCGGAAGCAGTTAAGAAAGGAGCGTCGGACGTTCATATTCTTGTTGGTCGTTCGCCAGTTTTTCGCATTGATGGTGAACTAGTGGAATATAAAAAGCATCCCGCCCTTGATGATAAGGAAGCTTCTGACATGATTTTTTCCATTATGAGTCCACGTCAGAAGTCAGGGTATCTCAATGAACGGGAGCTTGATTTGTCATTTGAAATTCAGAATACGTCCCGTTTTCGAGTCAACTGTCACTGGGAACGGAATCACCCGGGGCTGGTCGCTCGTATCATCAGTTCAAACATTCCGACGATGGAAGAGTTGCTAATGCCGAATGTCGTATATGACCTCATGCGGATGAAACAGGGCCTGGTGCTGGTAACTGGACCAACCGGTTGTGGGAAATCCACGTCACTTGCTGCGATGATTAACATGATCGCCCGTGAGCGTGGAGAACATATCGTAACACTGGAGGATCCAATCGAGTTCATCTATCCCCAGGATCCGGGTATCAAGGCCATTATCAAACAGCGGCAGCTCGGAACTGATATGCTATCTTTCGGTCAGGCGCTGAAACACGTTCTCCGTCAGGATCCGAACGTTATACTTGTCGGTGAAATGCGCGATCTCGAAACGATTAGTGCGACTATCACGTTAGCCGAAACCGGCCACTTGGTGTTAGCGACACTCCATACTTTTAACGCCGGTCAAACAGTTGACCGTATCATTGACGTATTTCCTCCTTTTCAGCAAACACAGGTTCGACTGCAACTCTCACTCTTCTTAAAAGGAATTATTTCCCAACAACTGTTACCTAAGGTTGGCGGCGGACGAGTTGCGGCGCGTGAAATCCTCATTAATACACCGGCTATTTCGAACCTCGTTAGAGAAAACAAGGTTGCCCAAATAAAGACCGTTATCCAGACATCAGCTCAAGAAGGCATGTTTACGATGGATCAGGACCTAAAACGCCTCTTTGAACGCGGAATGCTCGAGAAACACGTAGCGCTAAGCTATATGACAAACCCACAGTTGTTGTAAGTCAGCAGTAAAGCCGGAGAGCCATAAAGCCATAGTACAGTTCAACGCCTCCACGATTGTGGAGGCGTTGTTTGTTGTTAATTGGCAGGTTGATCTTAGAAAACTTCCGGTTGCTGCTTGAAGACCCATGAAAGATCTGGCGGGCCGTTACGCTTAATACCTTTTTCTTTGAAGTAACGTAGAATGAGGCGCAATGCGATAGTGGCATCCGTAAAAACCTGTGCGTTGCGACCGCCGCCTGCTTGTTTACCCCAACTGATGGGTTCAGTCATCACGCCACAGCCTGACAAGCCTCCCCACTGAGGTGAGTCTGTGGTGATTTGGAATGAAAACTTATAAGGGTACACCGCATCATCGATGCCTCCCTCGAGCAGCTCTTCTTCACCCGGTCGTGTAGGACGCACGAGTGCTTGTGATACGGCTACCAGCTGAGTAAAATCTTTTGGTACGCCACCGCCGATGTAACCAGCTGTTTTTTCTAAACCGTTGTTTAACCCCCATTCGGCGATCCGGAAGATATCTTCAGCATCATAGAATTGTTCAACGACAAGTTTTCTGTCTTTCCGGGGAATATCTGAAAGTGCCCATACGTATGCCTCACCGAACCCGCTGTCCACGAGAGCGGGAGAAAATACCGGTATATTATTTTCAGCCGCGACTGCGAGGATACTCTTAATGCCTTTTGCGGAGAGCCACTTGCCAAATTCATAGAGCAACCGCCAGGTCGGAAAAATGGTTCGCTCGGTGAGTTTTTTGTTTAGCTCCTTAATGAAGTGGATAATTTCCATCTCCATTTTTCGGTACTCGACTTCATCCGCTGCATGGTCATAGAACCTATCCATCTTGTTTTTTAGTAGGTCTTCATCATCTGGGAACCAGGGATCCACCTTCCAATACGTCTGATGCATCGCTTCGTAGATATCTTCAGTAAGGTTCGCTCCAGTAGACACAAGTACGTCTATGAAACGGTTTTGTACCAGCCAGCGAATAGCGGGCCAGTACCCTGCGCTGCTCATCGAGGCAGCATATCCGAGGAAATTAAGCGTTTTGGGATTTGTGACAGTTTCCTCCCACACTGATGCGACTTCACCGAGACCACGGACCTGGAAAGCACTGTCTTTCCACGTAGCAAAATCACTCGCGAAATCTTTTGGCAATGCATCTGGATCGAAGGGTTGCCGTTGTGACTGCTTGTACGGATTATTTTCCATAGACTAATAAAAAATAGTTTTTTCGAAACGCGTATAGTATAGCACAGACATTTTTTTTCTTACAAGAGGCGTACTGTAGTTACTATACTAAGAACGGCTGCCGTTTTTAGTCGAACAGCCGCTGTGTTTTAATATATATAACGTTAAAACTATGGAAGGTATCCGCGGGCGATTGTCACACCGGGATGTATCACGTCTATCAGGATGTCAGAACGAACAGGAAATCCTTCAAGCGAGAAAAATCTCATGAGTGTCTGCCTTCCGCTTTTTGGTGCAGTAACAATTTCATCCTTACCATCAGTATCGATATCGATAAGTGCCACTGATGTACCGCCCGTAAAGGAAGCCTCATAGGCCATGAAGCCGGGCGAACGTAACACGAGTGTTTTGAGCTGTTTCGAGTATCCAAAAATTCTTATATGTGGACCGCCTCCCTGAATGATGCCGGTTACAACTTCAGCGCGTCCATCCCCATCCATGTCGCCAGCAGTGACTTCTATGCCGCCGCGGAATGATTCTCCGTAGGCCATCAGCGCAAGAATCGAAGGTCGGTAGATTCCCAGCTTGAAGCTGAATATGCGCAGATGCGGTCCCCCGGAACTTTCCGGTGCCGTAACAATATCTTTTTCTCCATCGCCATCGATATCACCCAGGGCAATCGAAACACCACCGCGGAATTCCGGAGCGTACGCCATGAAGTTTTCCGTGGTCGGGATTATCGAACCGTCTCGAAAGCCGAAAATGCGAACATTCGGTCCACCGCCTGCTTTCGGCGCGGTGACAATTTCAAATTTACCGTCACCCTCTATATCTGCGACAGCGAGATTGACGCCGCCATGAAAACCGATATCATAAGCAAAAAATCCAGTGATGAATCGTCCGTTCGTATCAAAGATGCGGACGTTCGGTGCGCTTCCACGGCCAGGAGCAGTGATGATCTCCACCGTTCCATCCCCATCAATGTCGCCCATACCTACCTGTACACCCCCTGTGAAGTGTTCTTCATATGCGTTAAATCTGCTTATCAGATTTCCGTCCGTTGAGTACAATCGTACTTCCGGCGGGGCGCCAGCTTTCGCTCCCAACATAATTGCTTGTGTGAATATAGATTCACCCAGAACTTTACCAGGAGTAGTGTCGGTATTTCCATCTCCATTGGTATTTTCGTTAGTTCCAGAAGGTGGTTTCGGGGGAGTTGGAGGTTGTACAGATAATTGAATCGGAGTCGTTTTCTCGAACACGATACCCCGTAGACCGGATCCCTGGGGAACTGCGTATGCGATAACGATGGCAAAAATAGGCGTCGAGCTCGTGATTCCAGTAAAGGAAGTCAATGGAACTTCTTTGATGAGTGCGAGGTTCTTGTCATACAAAAATGCAGAAGCACTGTTCTGTGTGGAGTTATAGATCCCGACTCGGGTAGTCGTCGCTGGTTTCCGTGATCCTGAACCTTCGACGAACGCCATGACCAGCGTGGATGACAATTGGCCATAATCACTCACAAGAATATCATTCTCTACCGCAAGGACGTTATCGCCAGTACCTGCAGGTACTGGAAATCCCTGTTCCATCGCATGCGTACCGAAAAGGACACCAGCATTGACTGACACTGCATTCAGCCCAAGAACTGTCGATTGCTGTTTAGACACATCGCTCAGAGTCGTTCCATACCAGATACCCAATACGTTATAGGGTGACTGATTGAAGGAAACCGTCTTCGGTGTTTGTAGTGACCCCAAAAACTGTGCAACATTGGAGGTTTGTTGAACCGTTGCAGCACTGGTATTGTGTGGAGCAATAAGTCCCGAGATGAAAATGATTGAAATGATGGAAAAGAGAAATCGCTTCATTGGCGTGTAGAATATGTAGTAATTGAATAACAACGAAGTCTAACAGAAGCCGCTCCTACTGTCAACCCCGTTAGAATATGTGTCGACCCTGATTAGCATGATGGGTCTTGGGGACTGCTTGAAATCCTGGTAACCAAAAATGTCTTTTCAACATTTTCTGATGGGTCAAGATGGTTACTGGCTCGATTTGCTAATTGTGCTTGAAGTTCTCCTGTGCTATTGATACACTTTCTTGCGCACCACTCTTTGTAAGATTAGTATCATCATAGGCGCCCGTAGCTCAATGGGTTCGATCGGCGTCTGGCGAAGCCAGACAGCCCCGCGGCCGCGGGGCGGCCGTGAGAACGGGCGGACGATGTGAGCGGGAAGCGAACCGCCCGCCCGGGACAGCTCGCAGTAAATATCTTTCTAGAATTAGTATCATCATAGGCGCCCGTAGCTCAATGGATAGAGTACATGGCTTCGGACCATGGGGTTGGGGGTTCGACTCCCTCCGGGCGCAATAAAAGACCGCAGAGGATTTTTACACCTGGGTCCAACTCCAGGGCAGCGCCCCCGCTTCGCGGGGTCGGCGCTCTCCCTCATTTCACTCGGGTTCGCTGCTGCCCGTCTGGATCATCAAATGATCCAGACCCCTCCGGGCGCAAATAGCAATCAGTCAAAAATAAGAAGACGGCCACCCTGCATACCACATGGATATGTTTAGGGTGGCCGAGAGTAGTGGGGTTGATCCCCGCGTTAGCGGAGTGTTAGTGCGTCCCGTCGGGGACTACGTCCTTGGGGACGGGCACGGGCGGGTGGAAGCCGGTCATCCCATCAGCGGAGACGTAGCACGTCACCGGTACTGGGACGGCATTGAAGTCGAAACCGTCGGCTTCCTTCAGAGCTGTGCGCGTCGCGGGACCGAAGTTGCCGTCGAGGTCGACTTGGAGCGCCGCCTGAAGCGCTTTGACGGATTCGACGGTCATCGGACCGTAGACGCCATCGACCACAAGGCCGGGTGCTCCGTACGATGACATCGCCAGACACTGCTGGAGGAACGTGACGGCGGGCCCCGTCGAACCAACATTGAGGTAATCCGGGAACAGTTTGAACATACAATCCTCCGTAAAGGGTTGTCCTTATCTTTTTTGATAAGGGGGTTGAAGGTGCGAAAATGTGAACTAGGAACTTTATTACTAAATAACCTTTGTGTCAAGACAGTATTTACAATTCATATGTTTTGAGATACTTAGATTTTCACGTATACTGCATGTATGCATCTACCTGACGGCTTTCTCTCAAACGGTGTATCAGCACCACTGATTGGAGCAGCGGCGGCGGTTGGTGTAGCCGCGATATCGAAAGTCCGCAGCGCGTTTCTGAAACAGGTGCCTGTTTTAAAGCAAAAGTTGGCTACCTTTCCAAATGTTGGCGGCGGAGTTGAATCGAGTACGCAGTTTGTCCTTACAAAAGTAGGGAAAGAACACCTATGGCGAATGGCAAGCGTGGGCGCATTTATCTTCGCCGCACAGATGGTGAACTTCAAAGTGATGGATGGGGTTTCAGGGCATCTCCTGGGCGGCGTATTGGCGGCGCTGATACTCGGGCCGTGGGCGGGGTTTATCATCATGACGGCTGTCTTAACCGTTCAAGCGCTCATGTTCGGAGACGGCGGCATCATCGCGCTCGGTGCGAATATTGTAAACATGGGGGTTATCGCCTGCATTGGGGGATGGTACGCATTCCGGTGGCTGTACGTGAAGACCGGGAAACGAAAAAAGTTTTTTCTCATCTTGGCCGCGTTTGTAGCATGGGTGTCGGTCGTCGCCGCGTCAGCGGGGGCATCCATAGAACTCATCGTGTCAGGTACGGCATCACTCAGCGCGATCTTACCAGACATGATAGGAACTCACGCTTTGATTGGTGTAGGCGAAGGATTAATCACCTTCGGCTTATTGGTCCTCTTGCTCCACAAGCAGGAACGCATTGCCGCGATGGCATATGATGAAGAAGACTATGACGACCAAGACATGGGTTAGTTTACTTGTCGTTTCTTTACTGATCGGTGGGGGATTATCGTTAACGGCATCGTCATCGCCTGACGGTTTGGAACATGTCGCAGGTACTCATGGTTTTTTCGGCAGCGCAGTGAGTTATCTGACAGGTGTTATACCTGACTACGCATTGCCGGGAGTGGACAATACTTACCTCGCTACAGCACTGGCTGGCGTTGTGGGGACCGCGATGGTGTTTGGTACGCTATATATTCTCGGAGTGTTACTTTTCCCGAGACGCCAGGCTGGACAAAAGTAGTATTTTCTATACACTGCATAGCTATATGAGCGCCGCTAGTCCCGACGTTCGCCAAGTGCGAAGTCGGGATCCCGATTCTCCAAAAGGAGACATTGGGACTCAATGGTAGTCGCCTCAGCGGCGACCCGCCGAAGAGGCGGGAGGGCTATCATATAGTTTATATGTCGCCTAATCCCTTGCGTCCATAGCTCAATGGTAGAGCAGAGGCCTTTTAAGCCTAAGGTTGGAGGTTCGAGTCCCCCTGGACGCAGAGGATTAGGCGGAGGAGAAGGAGTCGTGTGAGAATACAAGTACCATGAATACCGAAGTCGAGAAAAACCCGAGACCAGAATCTACAGGCGAGCAATCTGAAGTTGTGCAACCTCCAGTTGACGCAGGCCAACCGACTCCCGATGTTTCTCGCGAGTCAGCGATTCCGACTGCAGAATTGAGCGCCCAGGAGAAGCAAGACATCGGCGGTATTCGCGAGCAGACGAGAGCCGGTTTTGGTGCACTCTATGAAATACTGCCACATGATGGCAAGATTGAAGAAGACCAAGTTACTCGTGCAATGAAGACTGTTGAAAGTCTTGCAAACCTGACCCCTGTTCCGCGCCACGAAGTTACTGCGGCTATTATTCGATTAGAGCTCTATCAGAAGCCCAAAGAAGAATTTATCAATGAGCTCGCTAAACTCCCGATGGTTGATTTGTGGATACACATGCAAGGGCTGAATCGAGCGGGAGATCGACGCCTAGAGGAGACGCAACGCGGAATAGCGGCGTAGACAATTTGAAAGATTACTGGCAGGATTATTGTAGTATAAGCAAGAAGGAAAGCGCGACTGACTTTCACGCTTAGTATTTATTGGTAGTGAGCGATGACGAATATCATTGAAGCTGTAGGATTAACGAAGAAGTATCAAGACGGCGATTCCACCGTTTTCGCCCTGCAGAATGTTTCGCTGAAATTGCCTGAAGGAGAAAGCATGGTAATTATTGGCCCATCCGGGTCGGGCAAGACCACGCTATTACAGCTTCTTGGCGGTTTAGAGTACCCTAGCGAAGGCACCGTAAAAGTACATGACAAGACATTAAACGCCATGGATGACGGATCGTTATCCGCTTTTCGGAACTCAACGATCGGCTTTGTATTCCAATTTTTTCAACTTCACGAATACCTGACGGCGAAGGAAAATATCGCCCTACCTCTCATGCTCGCAGGCAAGGGAGGACAGGAAGCGAATACGCGCGCGGATGAGCTTTTGAAAGATATGCACCTTGAGGACCGGTCGCGCCATATCCCCGTGCAAATGTCGGGAGGAGAGATGCAGCGCGTGGCGATTGCCCGTGCGCTCGCGAACCACCCGAAGATTATTCTCGCGGATGAACCCACCGGGAATCTCGATAAAAAGAACGCTGAAAACGTCTTAGAAATCTTTTCGCATATAATGAAGTCAGGCGTCAGCGTCGTCATGATCACCCACGACGAAGGCATGTCAAAAAGATTCACCCGCTCCCTGCATCTCGATAAGGGGAAGCTCATTTCATAACTCTATGAAAGTCGGTTACGTAAATAAGATTAATTTCAAGAAACTGAAGAAGTACCCGGGGAAATCGCTTTTTCTCGTGTTACCGATAACCATACTGATACTACTGGGCATCGTCATGTCGAGTCAGGCGAAGAATATTATGGCAGCTTCGCAGCAAGCTATTTTCGGGACGGCAGCTACTTCCGGACAGCTGATAGAACTCTCAAGCATGCAAGTAACTGGCGGTGCAAACGGCGATCAGCGGGTCCAAATGGTATTCGGCGGAGACGCGGAGTATACAGATACTGATCGCGATGTTATCAGCGGCATAAATAACGTGGAAACCGCCGCGCTGACCGTCTCCATTCCCATCAGTCAGGCAGCGACAGGCGATTTATTTGCAGGAAAGTCGGTTTCCCTCACAAATCTCCGAACACTCGATGAAGCGGTATCGAGCCAGTACACCGACCAGGATTTTTCATACCGTGAAGGGCAGCCGATACCGATCATTCTTAACGCCCAAACATTTACCCGTAGTTACGAAGACTGGAAAGGACAGACGGAAGTCACGATTGACGTAGGCGGATTCCAGCGAGGTGGCGGCCCGCCTGATACCGAAGCAATAGAAAACCAAACTCCGATTAAGTTTGAAGCAATTCCGTATGACCGTGACAATTTGATTGGCAAAGAAATTACCATTTCGTTCGGTGGTTTGGACCCGCTCCAGGATTATGAACAGGAATTCACCGGTTCCGGCATGTTATTCCGCAAGTTAACGGACGAACAGATACAGGCCAATGAAGACGAACGAAAGTCCGCGATCGAGCCGTATTGGAACTACGATGGGCTGAATACTCCTCTGACGTACACGTTTAAAATCGTCGGGGTGCTTGAAAACCAGCAATCCTTCGCCTCGTACATACCAGAAGAATTTGCGAGCGTACTTATGAATAACTACCTCCAGAAGCAGCTCGACGCTCGTACAGACAAACAGTTGCCGAACGACCTTTTGAACACCACGTTCTACGGCATGACATATGACGGTGTTGAGCTCCAGGGAAACGGATTTGGCGGGCTCGGGAAGTTTATCGGAGGAGGGCCGGGAGGAACTATTGCAATCGGTAGTAGTGATCAGGAAACACAAGCAGGCTATACTATTCCTGGTTTGGTGATTGAAACAGAACGCCAAGAAGGCGACTCAGACGCATTCCAAAGAAGGATGTTCGGTTCCACCGGAGATGTAAAAGGTATTATTACCAATACCGATGTATTCGATGAATCAGCGCATTCATCGGACACCATGCTAATAAAGGTCAACGACATTGCGAATCGCTCGCAGGCGGTAAAAGACTTAAATGATGCAGGGTATGCATACCAGGATTTGAACGACCAAGAAGTGTTTACCGAACTCCAAAATACGATGCAGACTTCTACGACGGTCACAACGGCTGCGTTCGTTGTTCTCACTGCGCTGATTGTCATACTGACTATGGGCAAATTCGTATCAGAGAGTAGAAAAGAAATCGGTATTTTCCGTGCAATTGGCGCGACGAAGAAAGACATTAAACAGCTGTTTATCATGCAAGCGGTAGGGTACACGTTTGTCGGATATATTGCCGGAGTTGTCGGCGGAATAGCATTAGTCTTTATCCTCGCGAAACCGATTCAGCTGTGGTTTGAAGCGTTTCTCAAAAGGACCGTAGGTGAGACGTTTTCTGTCGTGCAGCAGACCAGTGCTGGCGTATTTACCCATATCGATTGGCAGATGTTTGGGCTCTATACACTATTGTTGTTTGCCATTGCCCTCGTTATTTCAATCATTCCAGCCACCCAGGCGTCGCGCGTATCGCCAGTGCAGGCGATGAAGAATGAGTAGTGTAATACAAAAAACCCCACTTCCTTCACTCGGAGCGGGTTGTTAGGTTTGGTTTACTGACCCTGTTTCAACGCATCTTTCAGCGCTTTTCCGGCTTTGAACTTCGGGATTGTCATCGCATGTATTTGGATGTGCTCTTTCGGATTGCGGGGATTCACGCCGCCACGGGCGGAGCGTTCCTTCGACATAAACGTGCCAAAGCCGGCGATGGTGACTTCTTCCTTCGCCCGGAGCCGCTCTGTCACGATACCAGTAAACGCCTCAATCATGTCGTCGGCCTGCTTCTTAGTCATGCCTGTCTTCTGCGCGATAGCGTCGATGAGTGCAGCTTTGTTCATACGCCATCCAGTATATTATAGTTTCACTTCGCGATCAACTCGCTCGATATGTTTCGCGAGTTTTGTCGCCGTGTTGATCTCGATGAGGACCGAGCAGAAAATTTGTAGGGGATCTTCGGATGTTTCAAACCGTTGAGGCAGCTGTGTCAGGAATTGGCGCATAATAATTTCTTTGTCCACGCCAAGAACCGCATGCTTCGGTCCGACCATTCCGAGATCGGTTACGTATGCGGTACCCTTTGGCAAGATTTGAGCATCAGCTGTCGGGACATGTGTATGAGTTCCGACGACAGCTGTTACCTTTCCATCGGCGAAAAAACCGAACGCGCGTTTCTCGGACGTCACTTCGGCATGGAAGTCAACGATGATTGCGTCTGGCACGTCCTTTTCATATTGTTTCAGAAGCTTTTCGAGAGTTCGGAACGGATCGTCAAGATTTTCATGCATAAATACCCGCCCCTGTAGGTTGATCAAAAGGAGCTTTTTATCCCCTAGAGGGATTATTTTGGCTCCGCTTCCTGCCGTGCCATGCGGGTAGTTCGCCGGACGAAGTAGGACGTAGTTCGGATCGTTGAAGATTTCAAACACTTCTGGCTTATCCCAGACATGGTTGCCCGATGTGAAGACATCTACGCCGGCTTCTCGGATATCATCGAGCGCTTTCCTGGTAACTCCCTTGCCGTGCGACACATTTTCTACGTTCGCGATGACGAGATCGCAAGCATAGTGTTTCCTGATATCAGGCAGGAGGGCGGTTGTCGCCTGCCTTCCCGGCTTCGCATCTATATCGCCAATGAAGAGTACCTTCATTGTTGGAGCATTAGCGGGCGTATTCGATCACGCGCTTTTCCCTAATGACAGTGACTTTGATTTCACCAGGGTATTTCAATTCCTGTTGGATCTTTGTGGCGATATCTTTTGCCATCTTCGTCGCTGTCCAGTCGTCTATTTTTTCAGGTGTCACGAATACTCTCACTTCACGTCCAGCCTGGATAGCGTACGTCTTCTCTACACCGTCGAAGCTTTTCGCAATTGCTTCCAGATCTTCGAGCCGTTTCACATACTGTTCGTAAGTGTCTTTACGGGCACCTGGGCGCGCGCCAGAGAGGGCATCAGCAACCTTCACAATTACGGCTTCAATAGTTTTTGGCTGGTCGTCGTGGTGGCCGATACAGATGTAGGCAATTTCTTCAGGAAAGCCGAATTTCCGCTTCAGAATGTCGTAGCCGATTTCCGTGTGGGATCCCTGAATTTCATGATCTACCGCTTTGCCAATGTCATGGAAGAGGCCGCCTTTCTTTGCGATTGAAACGTTGGCGCCCAGCTCTTCAGCAAGCATTGATGAAATGTGGGCTACTTCGATGGAGTGCCGAAGCTGGTTTTGGCCATAACTCGTGCGATATTTCAACCGGCCAAGAATTTGCAGCAATTTCGGGTCTATTCCGGCGATACCGACTTCATATGCCGCCTCTTCGCCAGCTTCGCGGATATCCCGCGCTAACTCCTTTTTCGCTTGGTCGATAGCTTCCTCTATGCGCCCAGGGTGTATACGGCCGTCCTGGATCAGTTTCTCGAGCGCACGTTTCGCCAAATGCCGGCGGATAGGACTAAAGCCCGAAACAAGAATTGATTCAGGCGTATCATCGACGATTATTTCCACGCCGGTAAGCTGTTCGATTGTTTTGATATTTCTTCCCTCACGGCCTATAATTCTGCCTTTCATCTCGTCTGACGGAAGGTTGATCACAGTTGTCGTTGTTTCTGCCGCATGGGAAGCAGCGTACCGTTGCATGGCGGAACTCATGATTTCACGGGCTTTTCGCTCGTATTCCTCGAGACCCGTTTTTTCCAAATGTTTGACGCGCTGAAAGAGATCGTCCTTTACGCTTGTTTCCACGTTCTCGAGAAGGATATTTTTCGCCTCTTCACGGCTCAAGCCGGAGATTCTTTCGAGTTTGTCGGTTTGATCCTGACGGATTTTTTCGATCTGACCTTTGATTGCTTCTATTTCAGTCGCACGGTCTTGCAACTTCTGCTGGCGATTTTCAAGGTCAATCAGTTTTTGATCAAAAAGCCCCTCGCGCTTTTCAAGGCGAGACTGTAATTGTGTGATCTCGGTACGCCGTATTCGTTCTTCGCGTTTAGCATCTTCGACTATTTGCAAAGCTTGATCCTTCGCTTTCAGAAGGATTTCTTTCTGTTTGTTGTTTGTTTCCTGTGTGAGCTGCTGGAGTCGTGCTTCAGCAGTATCGATTTGCTTGGCTGCCCAAACTTTTCTGGCAAAATACCCGGTGATCATACCGCCGGGAATGCCAACAAAGGTCAAAATAACCCAAATAAGGTTTTCTGCGGACATAGGAGTGTATATACGTCAAATACATAGTAAAGTTACTCAAACGAGTCCCTGACAGCGTATCATAAGGACTGAACCCTCGCAAGCGGTCTACACTCGAGGGGTTGTTTTATATCACCGAGAATGGCTGTTAGCCCGAGATAATCTTATCGATCAGGCCGTATTTTTTCGCTTCCTCACCGGAGAGGAAGTAATCGCGATCAGTGTCCTTCTCGATTCTTGCGAGAGACTGGCCTGTGTGTTTGGCGAGGATCTGATTCAGGCGGTCACGGATTTTCAGAATATGTTCTGCCCGTATCTTAATGTCGGATGCCTGACCTTCTGCGCCACCCATCACTTGATGCAGCATAATTTCCGAATTTGGCAGTGCGAACCGCTTGCCTTTCGCTCCTGCAGCCAATAATGTTGCTGACATCGAGGCTGCCATGCCTACGCAAATAGTGACGATGTCTGGTTTCACGTACTGCATTGTATCGTAGATTGCCATTCCGGCTGTCACGGATCCGCCGGGAGAGTTAATGTACAGTTTGATATCTTTTTGTTTGTCTTGTGATTCCAAAAATAATAATTGCGCAATAACAATATTGGCAACCGCATCGCTAATCGGTGTGCCAAGGAAAATAATGCGTTCTTTTAAGAGCCGCGAGTAGATATCATAGGCTCGCTCCCCAAACTGGGACTTTTCTATAACTGTCGGGATTAAGTATTGGTTTATTGGTTCCGGCATAGGTTATTCAATAGTAGGAGGAGGGGTGCAAAAAGTCAATGTGATACAAGATATATAGCAGAAAATGGTATGAAAAATGGGAAAAGTGAAAAAAGTGATGCTCCCCTTGTCACCCTTCGAGTCTTTTTACCATTTATAATACCTATTATTCAATGTCCCACCCATTCTCCGTTTCGATGAGGCTCGCTTCGATACTAAAACCCGCCGCCTTTTTATGCCCACCACCGCCAAAAGCTTTTGCGAGCGTTGCCACATTGATGTACGGATCAGTCGTTCGAAGCGACACTTTGATTTTTCCCTTTTCGGACTCCTTAAACACCATAACCATCTTCGTTTTTCTTAGTGTATTCAGAAAGTTCGCGATTCCCTCAGTCGCTTCATCTTCAATACCGAGTTCCTCAAAGTCCTTAACAGTGATAGCTGTCGTAACAATTCCCGTCTCCGGGTTCTCCTTTAAACGTGACAGCGCCTTGCCCCATAACTGAAGATGGGTAAGTGGGGTGTTTCGCATAGTATAGAGCATAATGTTTTTGAGGCGCGCCCCGTAACCGAGTAATTTGGCCGCCGCTTCGAGGGAAGAGGATGTTGTCGCCAAGTTAGAGAAGATGCCGGTGTCAGTGATAATGCCTGTCAAAAGGCATGTTGCTACTTCTTGTGATATCGGGTGCCTATGGTAGTCGAGGAAGTGAAATATGATCTCAGACGTAGAAGAGGCTTGCTCATGCACGAGATTCGTATGTCCGAATCGTGTATTCGTCGGATGATGATCGATATTGATGATGATGGGTTTATGCACCTGTAAGTCCTTTATCAAATCTTCTACTCCCGCATAGACTAAGTCGCCTGAGTCGAGAACACACACCAGGTCGTAATGATGACGTTTAATCCATTCATGGTCCGAGGTGAATGTCTCTATCTTTGGCAGGTACCCAAAATGCTGTGGTACTTTGTGAATACAAAAACAGGTATGCTGCTTGCCAAGGGAATCCAGAAAATGACTTAAGCCTAAAGCTGCACCCAGCGTATCGCCGTCAGGTTTCTGATGCGAAATAATTAGGATACGGTTAGCCCGGTCTATGTGTTCCTTAATTTCTTCAAATTGGCGCGAAAATTCCTTCATACGGAACGGATCTGGGAGTAAGTTTTTGATGTCCAATACTACCCTTCGTCGTTCCGTCTGTCAACCCCCAGTTGAATACAAGGGGGCACCAAGGGTTATCAGGGGGTATGAGGGGACGTTTTGTCCTGGGATCCATCCTTGGCAATGTCGTTGAGTAGTTGCTCTATTCGGGCCGCATGACGCTCTGTCGTATCGAGGGTAAATCTTACCTTAGGTATTTTTCGGAGGGTAATCTTTTCATTCAAAACATGATGAAAAAAAACCGCCCTCTTTTCAAGGTACTGGAGAATTTCCTTGGCTGCGTCATCTGGCGCGATGCTCACAGAGATAGTGCAGACTGACAAATCACGGGATGTGTTTACCCGCGTGATTGTCACGAAGCTTTCATGCGGCAAATCAAGCTCTCGGGCAAACAGCTCGCTCAGCTGGCGTCTGATCAGCTCATTGATGCGATCCATGCGGTCTACCGGCATAAGTCGCTCGTTATCGGGCGGAAAGTTTTCGGTAGCGTTTTTCTTCAGTATACATTTCGAGGATATCACCGACTTTTACTACTGCTTTTCCTGAGAATTGCACCCCGCAGTCATTCACTGCTACCACTTCACGCACTGACTGTTTCCCCGCCTGCAAACTTGCTAGCTTACCGTGGCCGACCGGTTGCTGGTTTCTCAATACTCGCGTCTGTGCACCTTCGAGCGCCCGTCCTTTTGTAACTGTACCACCTATAATCATCGAATTCTTTTCTGTCCTGAAAATGGCCAGCACCTTGATACGTCCTTCCTCAGTCCGCACTATTTCAGGCGAGAGAATCTTTTCAGCCTCCTGTTGGACATCGTCTGTTAATTCGTAGATGATGTTGTACAATTTTACCTTAACCCCTCGTTCCTTCGCCGATTGCTCAACTGACAGGTTGGTCTTCACGTTAAAACCATATATGATGGCACCGGTAGCTTCCGCCGCCTCAATATCCGAGTCTGCCACATTCCCTAATGCTTTTTTTGCGATGGCGATTTTAAAATCTGGCAGTGACAAACGTTCGAGTGATTGCAAAATAGCTTCCTGCGAACCCAATGTGTCTGTCTTCAAAATCACCGCAAGTTTTTCGATACCATCTTCTTTTTCCAATGAATTAGTGAGCGATGCCTCGTAGATGCGTTTCTGCTCCTCATATCCTTTCATATGTCCTTTCAACGCTTTCAAATCGGGATGTACTTGAAGAATATCACCGACGGATGAAGAACTTTTCAGTCCTAATATTTTTACTGGCATCGATGGGCCGGCTTCGGTCACTTCTGTACCGCGATAGTCCCTCATGTTTTTGATTTTTCCGCTAATAGTTCCAATACTGACGAGGTTGCCCGTTCGGAGAGTACCGGACTGGACGAGTACCGTTGCGACAGGCCCCTCACCTTTATCTATGTGTGATTCAATAATGGTACCGACTGCGCGACCGTGTCGATTTGCCACAATTTCCTCTTTTGCTGCTGCTTTACTCTCTCAATATCGGCATTTTCTTTATCTATTTTATTTATTGCGACCACGAAGGGCAATTTGGAATTTTGGATAATCGTGATTGCTTCCTCTGTTTGAGGTTTGATGCCCTCATCGGCTGCTACGACAAGTATAGCTATGTCTGCGACGCGCGCACCGCGTGAGCGCATGGTAGTAAATGCCTCATGTCCAGGAGTGTCGATGAAAGTGATGGGGGTGTTTTTGTATACTACCTGATATGCGCCGATATGTTGGGTGATACTACCCGCTTCTTGAGCAACGACGTCTGTTTTTCTGATCGCATCGAGCAGCTTGGTTTTTCCGTGGTCAACATGTCCCATAACAACAATCACGGGGGGTCGAGCAGACAGGGAACCTTGTTTTTCTTTTTCAAGAATGCTCTCAACGGTAGTCTCCTCTAGTGTGCTCGCTGTTTCATTCAGCGTTGCGTTATAACCGAGATCTTCAGCGATGATAGATGCTGTTTCGAAATCAATGTGCTCATTGAGCGACGCGAGTATGCCATTATTCATCAACTGTTTTATGACGTCGGTTACTGGCATTCCAAGCTGGTCGGCAAAATCACGAACAGCAATTTTCTGAGGCAGTACAAGTATTCGTTTTTCAGTTGACGACGCTTGCGGGTGATCCTCCGTTATTTCAACAGGTATTGGTTTACCACGCCGTATTCGTTCCAAGAGTCCTGGTTGCGCTTTTATTTTTTCCATTATTTGTTCAGCAACCCGTGTGTCAATTTTAATTGCCTTTCGACCAACATCGAAACCAAGCTTTGGAATCAGGTCTTTCAAAGCAGTTGTCGGAATTTTTAATTGGCGGGCCAACTCAGTGACGTTCATGTGCTCGCTGCGTTATCGGCTAAAGTAAACGTAGTATAGTGTACTGAATGAAGAGTCGTTCGTCAACCTTGTCAGAAAATTTTCTGAATCTTGGACGTGCCTTCTTTAAAGTATTGCGATCGAAAAAACGTTTAATCCCGAATTAACCATTTCAATAAATTTTCTAACGGGGTCAACTCTTTTATAACGAAAAATTCGTTTCCTCCACGAAACGGCTAGAATAAAATATGTTGCCGTCGATACTAGCTAAAAGATCGTCGGCCACCAACGATAATTTGCAGTTGCTTCGGGGCGATTTCAATTACTACTGGTGTTTTTAACGTGGTATATCCGTCTGCCAGCACGGGCACATTTTCTCCAAATCCCCGTAAAAATGCGCTCGTAATTGGAAAAACGCTTGAGTGTGAGAATTTTTTCTTAAATACCTCAGTAAAAGACCTATGATCTTCAGTGGGCTGGATAACAGCCTCGAGAACCCCGTCCTGCGGGTTACAGCGTACTGGACCTTTTTGGAGATCCATATTGCAAATAAACGCCGCACCACTGTGGCTCATTGAGATGGAGTATCCGTTACATTCAAGCTTAACCTTTGTCATATCCGGGATCTCAAGCCTCGACAAAAAATACTGGCCGTTTGCTTTTCCGAGATCAATGTGTTCAATAATCCTGCGTGAAACGGTATCGCAAGCATCCACTTCCTGCGGTATGCCCAATAATTCGGCTATTTCATTTTTCGGTCCCATTGGGATCATGCCAACAATTGTGTTATGCGAAGGTAAAAAGCTTATTGCCCTTGTTAAGGTTTCATCATTACCCACAATAACAAGTGTCTCACTTTTTCTATCAACAGCATCAGCCACAAGTTCTTTCAGACTTTTCAGTATTGTCAGTTTCTCTATTCGTCCGTTGATACCCAACTCAAGCAGGCGCGACTCTATACGGAAGAGTGCGTTCTGATACTTCTTATCATTCAAATACGAATCGTAAATATAGGTATACATACCACTCGAAACATGAGCTCTGATTTATTTCTGGACGTTTTTTTCTGGGGTGAACTCCTTTATTTCATTCATCATCGTCACTTTACCCTGCAATACAGCCCCTGGTTCTACAGAAAGTATTTTAGTTTCCAGGTTGCCAATAACTTTTGCAGAGGCAGAAAGTTCGGTCCGTTCACTTACTTTCACGTTCCCACGGATTTCACCGGCGACAGTCAAATTTGCCACTTGGATATCAGCTTTTATCTTTGCTTCTTTGCCGACGCGCAAGTTGTGGCGGGTCTTCAGCGTTCCCTGAAGCGAACCATCAACGATGACATTGCCATCACCGCTAAAGTTCCCCTCGACTTTTACCGAAGGTCCGATAATTGTTTCTACTTCCCGAGAAGGGCTTTTTTGCTCGTCTTTTTCGAACATAGGTGTTGTGTTTATTGATAATGAAGCGTCTTATATTGTAGTCTTTTCCTTCTTCCTGGTCAAAGCGAATTGCCCGAATAGATAAATTTCTGTACACTTGTAGTACTTTTTTCACAAAGACGTATGGTAATTCAACAGCGGCACGATGAACTCCAGGAAATGGAATCTCGCTATATTCGGAAAGACCTCCATTTGGTCGCTATTATCATGGCGGTAGTACTTGGCATTGTTGCCTTTTTGTACTTTTACGATCAACATACTGGTTTCATGAATATTATCTCACCTAGGCTCTTTGATAATTTGATTAAGTAGTTATGCGACACATAAGATTGTCTAATATTAAGTTAATTTAGGCAATTATATATATTAATTGACTTTATTATTTATAACTGTCGTGATAATGTTCCACATGGAACATTTTTATGTGCCCTAAGTGTCATTGTAGCTCCAAGGACCTACCCGCCACTACCTTTGCCCCTATAGTTTAACGGATAGAACAAGGGACTCCTAAGCCCTGGATCCAGGTTCAATTCCTGGTAGGGGCAGGGGCAATGGCAGGAACGCCGATAATACGGAACAGATAAACTTGGATAAATTCTCGGAGCCCTGCGCCCGCGGGGAGTAGATCCCGCCGAATGGTGGAACTGGCGAGAACAGAGGACATGGGCCTATGGTCTAGTGGCATGACACCGCATTCGCATTGCGGAGGCGGGAGTTCGATTCTCCCTAGGTCCACCAAGCTTTTGCCAGGGCTTCAGTTTGTAAACAGTAAGTTGGTACTATATAAACCTAGGCCTCTAGTCATTTGGTAGTTGCCTCGTCGGCGACCCGCCGAAGAGGCGGGAGCGGTCACCGAAGGCGACAGGTGAGTGTTTGAGGAGATCCAGTTTTTAAAGAGTTTCCCGCACCTTTCTTTCTGGGCCAATAGCTCAGTTGGTAGAGCACTTCCATGGCATGGAAGGGGTCAGGGGTTCGAGTCCCCTTTGGTCCATAAGGAAAGGTGCGGAAAAGTCATCGGCCTACCATCAGGCAGGTACGAATCCGTTACGGTCAACCTCACAATTGTTCCACGTGGAACATTCTATCAGTGGCGAGCGGATGGGGAACAATTGAAAAAGGGCCGCCTACATTGTAGGAAGCCCTGGTTTTTCGAATGTGCGATTACAGGTTAGCGAGGCAGTAGAGCCGGAGGATGTTTTGATGTTCTGCGTACTGGCGGGTTGCCGTGATTGATAAGGTCTTGTACGACATCGTCAGTCGTGGGCCGATTCGAATTTCTTTTTCTATGAACCAGTCCCATTCGATACCAGCCGATAGCGCTGGAAGCCCATGTAATGCTACGACTTGCCGAGTGATAACGCAGATCATCACTGGGTCGCTTGGACGTATGAAGAATTCAGCGAAGACGTCAAAGAATTTCATGTTCTTACACTGAACCCTTACGTCGCCAACGAACTCATACGCCTTTATAAGTGTGTCACCCTGTGATGTTGAGGTTAACATTACCCCTAGCATCACCTCTGCCCATGAGTGTGCATCTTTATAGCACGGTCCAGCGACAAAGAGGTTTTTTAGCGGACGTGTCGTACTGATGTCCGGTGCTACGAACCAGCCAGCGATTCCCAGGCTTCTTCCTTCGAAAACGACCTGCTTATGGAGCAAGAGACGTGCCTGGAAATCGGCTGCAAAGATTGGGGCTGTGTGAAAAGTCATGAGTAATAACATTACGGTGAGTGCTGTCTTTCGCATTGATTACCTCCTTGGGCTAGCATCGGGAACGACTTTCGGAGCTTCCCTTTGTAAATAGGCTCGAGAACTTGATACCAAGTTCATCGCACATGACAGACAGTGAATGCATAAATACGTCTCCACCGATCCCATTCGGATCATTTCTCGCGAGTTCATTCTTACTCCAAATTGAACTCTGCCGTTTTAAGGCCCGAGAAACTTTTTGAAATGGCACGCCTTTTCTCTTCGCTGCTATGATGACGCTTTCCACGAAGATTTTTCCGATGTAGGTGACGTTTTGCAACGCCTTAATGATGGTCTTGATCTCATTAAGGCTGTATCCATGGTGCTGGAGAATGGCTTGGAATGCGTAATCCTTATCTTTGCTCATAACTAACTCCTCTGTTAAAGATCCATTTGTAGTGTTTGACTGTTAACAGCCAATGCTATACTATTGTAAATGAGTGGCCAACACCACCATTTGGTGCTACTCATCACCACATAATATGTACCAGGAAATATTTGAAGGACTCGGTTTAAGTCCCAACGAGGCAAAGATGTACGAATCACTCGTTGAACGCGGCGAATCCACAATTAGCGAAATTGCCGTTGCAGCAAAAATACACCGCCGCAACGCATACGATGCGATTGAACGCTTGATCGAAAAGGGGCTATGCTTCCAGATCTTTTCTCACACAGAAAACCGGTATAACGCCGTCGATCCTGACAAGCTGCTAGAGCTCTTTGCCGAACGCGAGCAAAAGCTGAAAGAAGTATTACCCGACCTGAAAAGGAAGTTCAGTGAGCGGTTTGCACCGCAGGAGGCATACATCTATCGGGGCCACGAAGGACAAAAAAATATTTTTCGTGATGTCATACGTGTAGGGCAGGACAGCTTTTTTATTGGCGCGAAAGGTGGCTGGTACGACCCTCGCATCGATGCCAGCAGAAAAGCTTTTTTCAAGGAAGCCAACCGAAAAAACATAAAGTTTATCCAGCTTTTTGACTTTGACCTTAAGCAAGCGCGGCCCAAGTTTTTTTCGGAGTTCGAGGGGAAACTCCAGTATCGATTCCTTCCACCAGGGTACTCGACGACCTCCGCGATACACATATTTGGTGATTATGTGGTTACCTATACTGGTTTATCAATTATGAAACTCCCGGATGATGTGGTGTATTTTGTCATCCACAGCAAAAATCTTGCCGAGAGCTATCGGACGTGGTTCTGGTATATGTGGGGGCAGTCAAAGGCCGAGAAGAAAAAGGGGACATAAGACTGTCGTACTTTAGTTGTTTGTAAGCACGGTTACCAAGGTGTTCTACGTAGAACACAGGACCTTGACGCCCGATTTTTGCTATGCTAATATACCCCCATAGGGTATATGAGTACCACGAAAGACATTGTAAATAGACTTCACCGCACCCAGGGCCAGCTTCAGGCCGTGGAACGTATGTTGTCGGAACAAAAATCATGCACCGACGTGATGATGCAACTGATGGCGGCAAAATCCTCTATCGAACAAACGGCTATCTTGATGCTGCAAGACGAGACTCGTTCCTGTTTGAAGTCCCCGAACGCCAAGGATCGCGAGCGACTCAATGAGGTAGCGGCTACATTATTTAAATATACATAACTAGCACACTTGTGCTAGTCGCACTGAAGCGAGTACAATATATTTTGCGATACCATTATTAACTTATACACGGGCATATGTCAGCACAAGAATTTAGCGACAGTAATTTTGACCAGGAGGTTCTCAAATCAAATCAGCCAGTATTGGTTGATTTCTGGGCTGAGTGGTGTGCTCCGTGCAAGATGCAAGGTCCAATCGTTGATGAAGTAGCAAAAGAATATGCCGGAAAGGCAAAAATCGGTTCTATGGAAGTCGATCAGAATCCACAATATCCCCAGCAGTACGGGATCATGAGTATTCCAACCCTGATTATTTTCAAAGGCGGGAAGCCGGTGTGGCAGTCGACGGGGCTGACGGAAAAAGAAAAACTTGCAGAAGCGCTGGATAAGGTTTTGGAGTAAGGTGAGTGTAACATATCAGTACTACTTACTATGGCTGGATCCCCTTTCAGGTCCGCGTTAGCGCAGTTTGAGAAGGCATTACAATATGTCGAGATTGACGCTGGCATTGTCGAGCAACTGAAAAAACCGGCTCGACTCGCTGAAGTGAATATTCCGGTTGCGATGGATGATGGATCAATGAAAGTTTTTTTAGGGTACCGTGTGCAGTACAACGATGCGCGCGGGCCGTTTAAAGGCGGGATCAGATACCATCCGCAGGTGCATTTAGATGAGGTGAAGGCTTTAGCATTCTGGATGACTATCAAGTGTGCTGTCGTTGGCATTCCTTTTGGCGGAGGAAAGGGTGGGGTGAAGGTGGATCCGCGCCGATTAAGCGCAGGAGAGCTCGAACGTTTAAGCCGCGGGTGGGTGCAAAAGATGTTTCCGATCATCGGTCCAGATGTTGATGTCCCTGCTCCTGATATGTATACGAATTCGACAGTGATGGGATGGATGGTAGATGAGTATTCGAAGCTTGCAGGCAAACATACGCCCGCAGCGTTCACCGGCAAACCGATTGAAGTCGGCGGCCTTGATGGCCGGGAAGACTCTACGGCGCAAGGCGGCGTTTTCGTTATTAAAGAGCTAGTGAAAAAGCTCAAACTTACGCCATCGAAAATACGTATCGCTGTCCAAGGTTTTGGTAACGTTGGCTATTATACCGCGAAACTTCTTCATGACGCAGGATATAAAATTGTGGCGATATCAGATTCTCGCGGGGGAATTGTGTCTGTAAATGGTAAAGATATGGACCCAGCCGTAGTCATGAAGACGAAAAAGGAAAAAGGTTTAATCGACGGTTGCTATTGCGTCGGGACCGTATGTGACTGTGAAAATTATAAGACCATTACAAACAAACAGCTGTTGGAAATGCCATGTGATATTCTCATCCCAGCTGCGATGGAGAATCAAATTACCAATGTGAATGCCGGAAGAATCAAAGCAAAAATCATTGTAGAAATGGCAAATGGGCCGACGGCACCTGATGCCGATACGAAGCTGTTTAAGCGTGGAATTACGGTCGTCCCCGATATCCTCGCCAATGCTGGGGGAGTCTCCGGCAGTTACTTCGAATGGGTACAAAACCGTGAGGGCTCTCGTTGGAAGAACCACGATGTTATAGCAAAGCTTGAACCACTCATGAGAGAAAGCTTCGATACAGTTTGGGCGACGGCCCGGAAGCACGAGGTGGATCTTCGTACGGCTGCCTATATTATTGCGATCAAGCGGATCAGTGAGGCGATGAAGACCCGGGAGAAAATCTATAAGTAGTTTTTTTCTTTGACAAATGTTGTATTGTAGGATATAATACATTGGTTAGCGTTCTTAGTGTTTGTCCTAAGGGGACGCGAAAAATGGGAGAAAAAAACAGAAATCAAGATATTGAGGCATGTTTTGGGGATCTCATCCCTGTTTTTGATGACCCAAGGACCACAAACCGTGGTCTTTTTTAGGTTTTCGAGAATCACTATCACATAATATTAAAAAGTCATTAACTAAAAAAATATGACCCGACGTATCATCCAGCTCATAGCGATAGCAGGGATTGCATTTCTCGCCATTGCTTCTATCGCGCCAGCCGAAGCAAGTGGCGTGACTGTCTCCGGTAAGGTCGTGAGTCCGTCAGGGGCCTCCATAAGCGGAGCAGGGGGGTTTATAAATTTACAGCCCGAGGGTCCCGTACCTGGAAGTGGCGGTAATATCCAATCGGACGGCACGTTTACTATTACAAATGTTCAAGCCGCACAATACATGGTCAATATCAGTTATGGCGGCACAGGAGGTTATGCTGGTCCACTGCCCTATTCCATTACCGTTGGCTCGACAAATGTAAATTTAAGTAATATAAAGCTCACAACTCCAAGCATTACTGGACAGGTGACCCTACCGAATGGGACGCCGATTTCGAATGGAACGTGGGTGCAGATACGAACCAACGATTGGAGTTTTAATCTTGGAACGAATACCGACGAATTTGGAAATTTCAAATTTGGCGGTTTAGCTGACGGTACGTTCATTATTGAAGCCCAACCACCGCAGGATTCTCCGTACACGAAGGGGTTAAAAACTGTGACGTATACAGGTACGCCCCTAACGGGCATCGTAGTCAAATTGACAACACCCAATGTGACAGGAACGATCAAAGATCCATTCGGCGACCCGATAGTATTATTTGAACCAGAGCGTATTAACTGTGACATGTCCAATCAGGATCACACCGTGAATGAAAACACCAGTACTGATCAGAACGGCGTTTTCCGTTTCCCGACCATCCCGTCAGGTAGCTACACGATTGTTTGTCGGCCGGAGTTGTTACCTTTTACCTCGAATGTCCCTAAGACGGTCAATGTCACTTCAGGAGTTCTCCTGAACGCTGGAACGATTAAACTGACCATACCTCAAGTCCAGGGTGTGGTACTTGCGCCGGGTGGCAGCACGCCGGTTCCGAACGCATGGGTGAATGTACATACGCAAGATTGGTCGGTTAACCAGGGGGCGAACACTGACCAAAGCGGCCTGTTTCGTGTCGGAGGACTTCCCGCTGGTACGTACCAAATAGATGTCAATCCGCCATGGGGAACGAATTACATCTCACCCGAGCCGAGCACAGTGACTGTTGGCGGGTCGGTGGTAAACAAGATGCTCACGTTTATTAACGCGACGAAGTTCGTCTCGGGCAAGGTTACTCGAACGAACGGTCAGGCAATTGCCGGCGCGTCCGTAAATGCAAATAAAGAAGGCGGCTCCGGATGGGCAAACACACAGACAAACGCACTAGGGGAGTACGAACTCGCCCTCTCTGGCGGTGCATGGAATATCATGGTAAATCCGAACATGGCTCCAGGTGCGCCTCCTGCTGATTGGTTCTTTTCCGGACCACCTCAACGCGTCACCTTCGCCCTCAATCAAACCGTTGAGAATAAAAGCTTGAACCTGAAAGTGCAGAACGCGGATGCTGCCGTAGTTGGAAGGGTAGTTCGCGCTGACGGCACGCCGCTTGGTGATGCGAATGTCGACGTACGAAATCAGGAAGGTATAGGTAATAACGCCCAAGTGCATCCGGACGGCACGTTCCGTGTTAACGTCAGCGCCGGTACATATAAACTATTCGTTTGGACCCCGGATAACACGTTGAACTTCAATGAGCTGAACGTGACTGTCGGTGAGGGTCAGACAAAGAATGTTGGTACGCTCACCGCGAAGGCAAAGCTCGCTCGTATCACCGGAAGAGTAGTCAACGAACAGGGTGAAGGTATTCCGAATGTGCGATTGAATACGTGGAAGTTTGAGGGTCAGGGCTGGAGTAATACGCAGAGTGATAGCAACGGAAACTTCAACCTCGCAGTGACGGAAGGACGGTGGGGCGTGAATATCGACCAAGGGTCGAACGTCAGATACGTCTACGGCGGTAAGCCGATCGAGGTGGATCTTCAGACCGAAACTGCTGCAAAAAATGTCGGTACCCTTGAACTCACATTTGCCGATGCCACCATCACTGGATTCGTCGTGGACACAGGGGGTAACGTTGTCACGGGTTTTTGCGGATGGGCGGAAGCACGTCCGAATACGGGTGCCTCTGACTTTGGATTTGGTCCTGGCTATGGAGCTTCAGTCGATTGCCAATCTGGTCAATTTACCATCTATGTTCCTTCCTCAGTGGCATCCACGTATGCATTAGCCGTTCATACGCCACCGAACTCAGAGTTTTCTCCTCAGGCGAATCAAAACGTAGCCGTCTTCTCAAATACAACGTCTACGAAGAATATTGTATTAAAGAAAAATGATGCAACAGTTAAAGGGAAACTTCTCGATCAGAATGGCGATCCTATCGATTCATGCGTCTCGCCGTTTGGATGGTTTGGTGATATCCACTTCGATCGCGAGGGATCGTGGCGCGGAGGGGAAATTCATCCAGACTGCACCTACAGCGTAAGTTTGCTTTCAGGTGATGGGTACCACATGGGCTACTGGATAGATCCGCAAAACGGGTACATGATGAAGCCCTCAAGCCCTGAACCGATCAATATCGAGTCAGGCGTCACGACGATGAATATCACTGTCAACAAAGCTGACGCCACGGTCACCGGTCGCGTCATTGATCCAAACGGTAATGGAGTTGATGCTTGGGTTTTTGGCGGTAACTGGCCAGAGCTTGGTGGTGACGGAGGACCCAAGGCCGAAGACTTCGCTAATGAGCTACATGCAGACACAAAGACGGATCCTGATGGGACGTTCACACTCAACGTGCTTACTGGCCATCTCTACGAGATTGGCGCGGGTCTACCACCCGAGAGCGAATTCATGCCACCAGACTTCCAGAGAGTCGACATGAACGGACAGGATTCAGCGAGTGTAACTCTCCAGCTTGAGCGAGCACTCGGAACTATGACGGGCACAGTCCGCATCGGCGGAGGCGCTGGCGCACCAGTCAACCACGGATTTGTCCACTGCTGGGAGGAGAACGGCGGGAACATTCTATCAATCAGAAGAAGTCCTGATCACCGTCACTGACCAAGAAGAGCTGAGCCAAGACTTCAATCTCGATGAGTCGCTCTTTACGGTTCCACCGGCAGTTACGACGACATTCGATGCCGGCACTGTTCAGACGATTTCACTTGAGAATGGTACGAGAATCAACATCCCAGCTGGAGCGCTCGGCCAATCGGGCAGTAACGTGACTGTGACTGCTACGCCGACAGTCGATCTCTTCCGCACGAAGACTAGTCAACCGTTCGGCGTAGGATATGATTTACAGGCGCTTGACGCGGACAACAACGCCATTACCACCTTTAACTCGAACGTCACCATCAGCTTCATATACACGGATGAACAGCTGGAAGCGTTAGGGCTTACTGAGGGTGGGTTAGCGGCGCAGTACTTCGATGAGAGCAGTAACACGTATAGGGATCCGATTGGGATCATCCAGGACGTCGATAATAACACGATTACCATCCAGACGAATCACTTCACGAAATTCGCAGTTGTGTCTGATGAAGCGGCACTTGGCGGTTCACTGGGCCCGGCGGATATCATCGCGACCCCTGCTTCACAGGGAGGTCCGCAAATCATTCTCTCCGATGAAAATGGCAATATGTTGGCAAATTTCTTCGCCTACAGCACCGCGCTTCGTATCGGTATGGAGACTGTGACAGCCGACGTCGATGGCGACGGAACAAAAGAGATCATCACGGCTCCTGGATCGGGCGCTGCACCGCAAGTGCGCGTGTTTGACAAGAGCGGCCATGTATTGTCTCAGTTCTTTGCTTTCCCGAGCCACTTACGAAATGGCGTGCATGTGACAGCGGCGGATGTAAATGGCGACGGAAAAGACGAAATAGTTGTATCCAGTATGGCAGGTGCCGGACCTCAGGTTCGAGTATTCGATGGCGACGGTAATGTGTTGACACAGGCCTTTGTGTACAATACAGCATTTCAGGGCGGAGTCATGGTCACAACGGGAGATGTAGATGGTGATGGTGATGCCGACATTGTCACTGTTCCAGAATCAAATGGCGGTCCAGAAGTCGTGGTCATGGATGGTAAGACAGGGGACATCCTGACACGCTTTAATGCCTATGCTTCAAATCTGCGAGGCGGATATCATGTCACCACCGGTGACGTCAACGGTGATGGCAAAACTGATATTGTAGTAGTGCCACAGGCAGGTCATGGTCCGCAGGTCTCTGTCTTTGATTCGAACGGAACTTCCATCCTTCGCTTCTTTGCTTTCGCATCAACATTCCGCGGGGGAGTAAATGTGTCCGTAGGCGATGTCGATAATGATGGGTCCAATGACATTGTAGTATCACCCCAAAGCAACGCAGGCCCCCAGGTGCGAACCTTCAATAGCGATGGCACGGTCAAGGCGCAGTTCTTCGCGTATGCCCCCACCTTACGTGGTAGCTTTACCTCATTTGTTGCCGACTTAAATGGTGATGGTACCAGCGAAATTGTAACTGCTCCAGGTGCAGGCATGGGGCCGCAGGTGAGGACATTCAACCAGAATGGCACCGCGCTCTCGCAGTTCTTGACGCACCATGCGGGTTTTCGCGGCGGTTTAAACATCTACCCCGCTTATTAGAAATTCCCTATTGGTTGGTTTTTTCACCGCCCCTATCTTTCTGGACAGGGGCGGTTTGGTGTTTGTAAACCCCCTTGTACAATGATGTAACCGTATGCTATAGTACATCTACACGCAAGGTTTTTAAGGTATATTTAAACCAAGCATGAAGGCCCGTGCACAACGACTGGGGCTATTTCGCCTTCACATAAAGATATTTCATATATGAACAAAAAACTCATCGAAACAGTCAAGAAGAAATTGTCCGAGGAGTCAAGTCGGCTTGAAAAACAAATAGCGGATTTACAAGGTCACAATCGTCCAAAGAATGGTTCAGAGGGAGTCGAATGGATGGAAGTCGGTACAAAGGAAGATGAGAATGCCTCCGAAGTCGCTACCTACCAGGAGAATCTTTCCTTGGAACAAAATTTACAGGCGAGTCTCGGTGAAATTAAGATTGCATTAGAAAAAATTGCTGCAGGTACCTATGGGGTTTGTTCTGTCTGTGGACGCGACATTGAGCAAAAACGCTTGGAAGTCTTTCCCGCTGCAACTCAGCATACAGACTGTAGAACAAATAGCGCAACAGTTTAGCCGAAAACTCTGCGGATGAGTATCGACACCTATGCGACGGATCACACTATATGGTGCCGGAATCCTGCTTTTTGGCATCGATCGACTACTAAAAATCTTTTCCCGGAATTTCAGCGCAGACCACCAGGTATTCGGTGATGTACTTGTTTTTACCCACGTTGAAAATTCGGGCATAGCTTGGGGCATCCCTTTTTCTGGAACATGGGCGCTCATAGCATCATCTATCGCACTGATAATCGTGATGGCGCTACTGGCAGCGAGTTTTCAAAAAAAACAGATACTCATAGAGGCAGGATGGATGCTCATATGGCTTGGAGCGTTCTCTAATTTTCTCGATAGGATATTGGACGGGGTTGTCACTGATTTTCTTCAGCCACTAGCCGGACCCGCTATGAATATTGCCGATATCATGATTGCCGTTGGCGCCGCCATCGCGATAGGAGGATATCTCGCGCACTCCCGCCGACAGTTGAAAGCATAGCACCATTTTTCCTGATTTTCTTGAGAAGCGCTCATACGATGTGAGCGCAGTGTATTTCTATTTTCTACGATGTATGAAAGTATCAATTCTTTCGGCAACGCTTGTTGGCATTGACGCTCAAGAAGTATATGTCGAGGCGGATATTCTGCATGATTTACCAAAATGCACGATTGTTGGCTTGCCGGATAGTGCGGTCCAAGAGGCACGTGAACGAATTCGTTCTGCGATCACCAATTCTGGTTTGCCATTCCCGCGAACCCGCATCACAGTAAATCTCGCTCCGGCTGATACCCGGAAAGAGGGATCGCACTACGACGTCCCTATAGCAGTGGCAGTATTGGTAGCCGAAGGTGTCCTACCTGACGAAGGGTGGGAATCTCGGATAGTAGTCGGAGAACTCGCACTTGATGGGTCTGTTAGGTCATGCAAAGGCGTCTTATCAATCGCGTTACTTGCGAAACGAAAAGGTATCAAAGAACTATTCGTACCAGACAGGAATGCTCCCGAAGCAGCAATGATACGCGGTGTTCGCGTCTTGCCAATCAGTTCGCTCTCTCATCTGGTGCACCATGTCCGTGAAACGAAAAAAATTGCACCATGGCGCGGAAGACGCGGTACTTTTAATAAGTCACCAGTTCATATTGCGGCAGCTGACTTCGCTGACGTTCGAGGCCAGGAACACGCGAAGCGGGCTCTCGAAATCGCTGCCGCCGGCTGTCACAACATCCTGCTCACTGGACCCCCAGGTGCGGGTAAGACGCTCCTTGCCCGCGCACTTGTCTCAATCCAACCCAGACTTTCCATACAGGAGTCACTG
>LCPQ01000024.1 GCA_001003705.1 Parcubacteria group bacterium GW2011_GWA2_48_9
CCGTAGATTTCAAGGAAGCGTTCCTTCTGCACCAGTTCCTTTCTCCAGAAATCAACAACCTTGCGCCTTATTGTTGCGCCATCGGGCCCGAAATCCCAGAAGCCCGCGGGTGCGCTTGAATAAATCTCCGCAGCAGGGTAGAACAGGTTTCTCCTGAGTGCAAGGTTTTGGAATTCTTCTTTTGGCATAACATCATCTTTTTACAGCCATCACGCATTTGCGCGGGTTATTGAATTTCCCTTAATATAGTTTAAAAGGGGTTACTGCCCTACATTCAGTAAGTTACTGCCCTAGTTACTGCCCTACATTCAATAATATAGTTAATTATTATAAATCAATAAACGCAGCACCCCCTGGCCCGGATGCTGAGGAACGCCAAGGAAGACACATCAGTGAAGCTTTTGCAAATGTGAGCTTATGAACAGGATTGACGAATTAAGAAAGCAGATGCTCAGGAAAGCCAAGGAAGACACATCAGTGAGGCTTTCCGCCAAGGACATACATGTGATAAAGGCGGTGAATGTGCTCGAGGATCTTGATTCTGTTTTCAACCTCCTTGCAGAGCAGATAATCGAATGGTATGGCTCATATTTCCCCGAGCTGTGGAGGGAGGTCGATAACAATGAAAAATACCTCAGGCTTGTGTACAACCTTGGGAGCAGGGACAATTACAGCGCGGATAAAGTCAAGGAATATCTCGGGGATGATGAAAGGGCTTCGGCCATAGAGAAACTTGCGAAAGAATCCTTCGGCGGAAAATTGAACGAGACCGCAATGAAGGAAGTGCAGCTGCTTGCGCTTAATGCGCTCAACATCAAGGAGGAGCGCGAGTTCCTCATGAATTTCCTTGAGAAAGAGATGACAATGATGATGCCGAACTTCAGCAGGATTGCGACAACAGTGGTTGCCGCGAAGATAATAGCAAAGCTTGGCAGCAGCGAGAGGGTCGCTTTTGTGCCTGCATCCACACTCCAGGTCATAGGTGCGGAGAAGGCATTGTTCAGGCACCTGAAGAAGAAGGCAAGGCCCCCTAAGCATGGCTACATATTCCAGCATCCGCTTGTGAAGGCGGCCCCGAAGCAGAAGCGCGGGAAAATAGCAAGGGCATTGGCAGGAAAGATGGCGATTGCGGCAAAGCAGGACTATTTTGGGAGCAAGGAAGGCGTGGAGGCGCTGGAAAAACAATTAAATACCAGGGTAAACCAGATTAATGCTGGGAAGGATAAAAATGATAAAATGGATCAGACAAGGGGCAAGAGATATTAAGTTGCATTTTAAAAGCGCATTCGGGTCACAAAGCGCCAGAAAGGCAATATTGTCCAACCGGTATAGGAAACTTCACAAAGGATACATGAGTGAGACGGGAGGAACTGCAACACAGGCCAGATTGCATGAAGTGGGCGCTGAACTTAGGAAAATGGGCGTAGACCCGAAGGACCTTGTTGAAACGCATGTGCAATCGTATACATCAGCTCAAAAACCTAAACCCGTACAACATAAACATCACAAAAAAAGAAATGAATAGGAAGGTCTTATATTCCAAGCAAAAGAAATGATTTTATTTAAGTTAATTATATTATGTCAGGAGGGGAAAAATTGCTTAAAAATCTGGAAAATAGAATACAAGGAAGCTTGTTTGGCTCTGAAATTCCTGCAAAGCTGCCCGATGATGTCAGGCAGAACATAAAGGGAAGAGGAGACGAGCTCGAATACAGGCGCGGAAAGCTCTGGTTCAGGGAACCTTTTGTGTGGGTGTTCGGCGACATAAACACCATCTATCTTTACAAGATAGCGGAGTCGCCCACAGGCAAGGAAAGAAGGAAGCTTCTTGCCCGCTACCACAGGGTTTCAGGGGAGATGCTTGAACGCTATGCCGAGAAGGCAGTGCAGCCACAGCAGGAAATCCACGCGATGCAGCTGAACCGCTACAAGTGAAGGAACGTTTCGGATGCTGAAAGAAAAATTCCCCGGCGTCCATATGCTGGGGAACCTTATTCTTACGAAAAATCTTTCTCCCGGAAAGAGGGTTTACGGAGAAGACCTGAAAATCATTGATAATAAAGAATATCGCGTCTGGAACCCGTTCAGGTCGAAGCTTGGGGCGGCTATTGCAAACGGCCTCAGGGAATTTCCGATAAAGCCTGGCAGCGTTGTGCTGTACCTTGGAAGCGCGGAAGGATCCCCAAGCCGGTCTACCGGATGGGAAGATGAGTTGTCCACAAGTGCGAGATTTTCGCGTGTTTTTAATTGTACTGTTGTCAGTTTAGCGCATTTTGGCTGTTTTGGCAAGCTGTGAGTTATGAGGATGTAAGCCCCCACGCTACTGGCTTGACAGTGGCATGGCCCTATGCTAAGATGGCGCATCACAGAAAAAAAGACTATTTAATTTGACAATCCGACGCATCTTTTCAGAACGCTACTCGCAAGTGAGTCAGACGGCTATCCCTCCTATCGTCGTCTGGTTCAAAAAGTTAAGGTGTTGGGAGATTTCTCCCGGTATCTTATACTTGTGAGTGGCGTCCTGGACGGATTGCCAAGAGGTAGTCCTTCGACAGGCTCCGTTCGGTCCGAGCTCACGGCCGAGTGCAGCACCTGGCGAAAAGACGGTTGGACAGGTGAAAAATGGGGGGATTCATGTTCAGCCGTCTTTTCACATAGAGTTCAAAACTGTTCTCAAACAATGATCCATGATAGGGAGGCAGCATGGCACTCAATTTACAAAGCGTGATCGAACTAGCAATCACCCAAGTTGATCACCTCCTCTTGGTCATCAAGGAGCCAGCGGGGGATCACGTCCTTGAAGCGCTTGTTCAGTATGCCATATCACAGCATCCTCGGAATACCTCCAAGGCTGCGATCATGGTCCTGTCGGATCTGATGCAGACATTACGTAAACTTGAGAGTGGTCTCAACGTCGATCAGAGCGGGGTTATACCCAAGCCCATCGATAAAAAGACCATCCTCGAGACCCTCAAGTCTCAGCTGGAAGTGATCACGGAAGTGATGGATCGTGGCAGACCCTCCGCTTGCAGGGTAAATGTACATGCCGAGATGTACGCGCAGCTGGCTGTTTCTCAGCCTACTGATGCAGCATTCAATGCTATCGGTTGTGCAGTGCACATGCTCCGAATCAACCAGCAGGCACACGCTCACCAGCATGCCTGACCGAATCTGGACATCCCAGACAAACTCCCCGACCAGTGCTAGTCACGATTGGTCGGGGATCTTCATATTACGCACCTTCCTCAAACTACGGGAATGCTCATTTATTGTTCCCCCAAACGCTCATAGCCTTTTCCGGGGAAGTTTTTATCGCGTTAATCAGCATTTCGACGAGGCGGGGGATGAGCTCCTTAAGTATTTTTTTATCCGAGGATGAAAAGTCCGCCATAACGAACACATTAGTTTCCGATTTTTTCTGCGCCTCAGTCCGTGAATCGATACCCACCCTGAAACGGTAAAAGTCATTTGTCCCTATTGCGTCAATAATGTTTTGAACGCCCCGGTGGCCGGCAGAGGAGCGTTTTCGTTGGATACGCAGTTTGCCAAACACGAGGTCTATCTCATCATGGAGGACCCAAAGTTTGTCTGCCGATTCTTTGTAGTATGCCGCTAGCATTTGAACTGCATTCCCGGAGAGGTTCATGAACGTGGCCGGTTTTGCTATAATGATTTTTTCTCCGCCAATATGTCCCTCTGCTATCCACGCATGAATTTTGGACTTCTCCGAGAACTTCACGTCAAGTCGTTTCGCAAATGCTTCCATAACTAGAAACCCGAGGTTGTGGCGGGAATGCTCGTATTTTTTACCGGGGTTGCCGAGGCCGATTATGAGTTTCATATTCTTCTAACCGACTTCAGTCGGGTAAGGGTTGTTATTTTCCTGCGCCACTAAAGTGGCTAGGAAGGATCCGGCATGACGGGTGGGAAAGAGTAAGACATTGGTAGCTAGGAAGTTTCATATCATTCTTCTAACCGACTTCAGTCGGGTAAGGGTCGTTACTTTTCTTAACAGCCTCACACCACTAAAGTGGCTAGGAAGGTAGAACTACCTTCTCGTAGTAAGTGTAATAGAAATCGGCGTGCCAAAAAAGTCGTAGGCGGCACGAATCTTTTTTTCTAGGATATCGATGAACGCCGGGGCGATAGCCTTCGGGTCGTTGACGGTCAATAAAAAACCAGGTGGATCCGTATATTGCTGCAAGAGAGAAAAAATACGCGGTGGGCGACGGGTACCTCGGCCACCAGGGCTCTTCTTACGGAGAAATGACTGCAAGAACTTCGATAGCTCGTCATCAGGCAATAGGCGCATTTGTGCGGCGCGAATCCGCAGCGCTGTTTTGAAAAGGTCATAGACACCTTTTCGAGTTAAACCCGACGTGAAGACTATGGGCGCCCATGGAGCCATGGATAGATAGTGCCTGTAGTATTTTTCGAATTCTTTCATGGTAGTTGGATCTTTTTTCTGGACGGCATCCCACTTATTCGCAACAACGATGATGCCTTTTCTTGCTGCGAGTGCCATGTCAACCACATGTGCGTCATGCATGGCCATCCGCTGCGTCGAGTCTGTAACTACGATGGCGATATCAACCCTCTTCAGTGCATGGCCGCTTAAGAGGTTGGCGGCGCGTTCGATAGCATCACTTATCTTCCGCTCTTTCCGCAGGCCGGCAGTATCGACAAACACAAATGACTTCCCGTGAAATGTAACGCGCACGTCTCTCGGTTCGCGGGTTGTGTGTGGGTTCGGTGAGATAATGAATTTGTCATCACCTGCTATGGCGTTCGCTATAGTTGATTTTCCCGTATTTGTTTTCCCTATGAGGGCGATACGTATGTCATTATCTGTGACAGGCGATGAGCCACCCGTTCCAGGGAGTTTGCTTACTACGTCATCCAGAAAGTCTCCTGTCCCGATGCCGCTAATAGCCGATATCTGCCGATAGGTCGATATCCCAAGCGATCTGAAAGGCCCGACAGAATGTCCGATATCACTCGGCCTGTCAGTCTTATTAATAGCGAGCAGTACGGGGCATGGTACGTTTTTCAGCCGGCGCGCGACGAGCCGGTCCTCATTTGTTACCCCGGTGATGGCGTCTACCACGAGGCACACGAGTGACGCATTGCTAAGAAGTTTCTCCACTTGATCGCGCACTTCTGAACTTAAAGGACGCGCCGTTTGATCTTCAAAACCTCCACTGTCGATGAGTATGAATGATTTTTCTCGCCATGACATCGTTGCTTGGTTCATATCCCTCGTCGTTCCGGGTACCGGGGACACGAGCGCCTGTGAGGTTCCCGTGAGCGCGTTAAAAAGTGTAGATTTGCCTACATTTGTTCGCCCCACGAGGAGCACTGCGGGGAGTTTTGAGCGCTGAGACATAAAAAACTGGACTGGAAAATACTATGACCCCGGCGTTTGCCTACTCACTTCCTCAGTGCCCAGTATGATCAGGAAATCCGCCGAAGCGCTTTTGGGCTGCTCTGTCACCTTAGCGCCTGATCCTTGGAGATCTTCATAGGTAACGGGCGAGGAACTATTGATAAGGAATCCTGGAGTGTTCGTGATGGCATCGGCGTTGAGATGGTCTGTAAGCCAGGTCAGTGAGAGAGGCTTGGTTCCACCGGATAAATCGATTACGAGTGTTTCTTTGTAGTCCTGCCGACTCGCATTACTGATACTTGTGATGGTAAAATCGGCAGGCATTTCGCGGGAGACCTCTGCCGCTAGGCCAGGAGTCTTGGTACCGTTTTGGATTTCTACTTGGGGCTGTTCATTTTGCAGGGATTTCCGGGAAAAGGCGTTATTTATAAGTTCTTGGATTTCATCGTAGTTACCGGATCGGGGAGTGAGGATATATGCGCCATCAAGCGTCGTCCCTGATTTCAGAAGTCCTTCGGGAGTGGTATCAAGAGCCTGAGTGACGACGCTTGTATCTTGAATTTTGTCAGCCATCTTTGCTAATCGGAGAATTTCCCAGATCTGCAAGTCTGTTCGGTTATGCTCGCCTAAGTCCTCGAGAGCGTCAATAATGCGCTTCGGAGTCGTCAACGTATCAAATGATAATCCCTGCTGCTTAATTGCCAACAGTACTTTCTGCTGACGCTGCGACCTTGCGAAATCAGATCCTTCGCCATTTGAGCCATGGCGCGATCGAACATACTTCAACGCTGTAGCCCCGTCCATGTGCCGGAGTCCCTTTTCGAAACGGGCAGTTTGGTACCCAAAGTTATTATCGGGGTATTCGTAGTCTACGAAGCTTCGCTCGACATTTATATCGATCCCCCCGAGATCGTTGACAATTTTTTCGAATCCGCCGAAGTCTATACGTCCAAAATAATGGATTTGCTGGCCGGTCACTTCTGACACCACCCGGCTCAATAGCACTTCACCGCCGCCGGGGTAGTTGTTCGAGTGACCAAAAGCCATGGCATTGTTAATTTTTCTGTAGCCATATTCAGGGATGTCGACGTAGAGGTCGCGGGGGATTGAGAGCATCGCCACCTCACCCGTAGAAGGTTTAATGCTTGCCAGTATGATGGTATCGGCCAGGTAGGCGCCCTGGTGTCCTTCTCCGCCGATGCCGATGAGGAGAATGTTTATTCTATCCTGGGACTCTCCGCGAAGCTGTTTTTCAGGGCTCACTATGAGGTGCCGAAGCTGGTCGAAGAAGGCGACTTTTTCTCCCGTTTCAGTGTTCGTTGTGTTAACTGACATAATTACTTTTGCCGTTACTCCGAATCCGAATCCGAGAATAACCATGCCGAGCAGAATAAAAAGCCACAAAAGCTTGTGATTTTTTTGCTTCTTTTGCAATAATACACCGCCGGCGTTCATCGGCTGGGGCATGGCTTCATTCAGGCGTTTATGAAAATCGGGCATGAGTAATATGTATCCGTTCGGAGATATAGAATTAGCATACACAGTATAGGTATTTTGCGCTCTCTGGTCAATGAAAGCAGGAATCACGGCCTACCTTGCCGAAAATGGAGGTAGTTACCGGTAACAATATAGACAAAGCCTCTATTTTGTGGTATACTTTCGCCAGTTACCATAGTAAGTAATGACAGTTTCTTCTCTAGTTTGAGCCAAGAAAATAACTAGGAGGTACGCATCTGCTTCGCCTCTTTCAACGTCTGCTAAGCCAAAGAGACGTCAAACGAAAAGGTTCAGGATACTTTATGTCGCTCCCAAAGCTTCTTTCGCTTGAGCAGGTGAGCGATATTCTTGGGGTACATCCTAATACTTTGCGAAATTGGGATATCAAAGGAAAACTGAAGGCTATTCGCGTCGGGACCAGGCGAGATAGACGATATGAACGGGAACAGATCGAAACAACGTACTACCAACTCCATGGTCGACTATCAGATGGAGTAGGACGACAGGTCGCACCCAAAATATTTTCCCCACCTGTGGCGATCTTTGCCCTCGTCCATGTTGTCGTCATGGCGTTATTTTTTCATGTATCAGCGATGGGTGTGCACGACACACGCGTTGGCCAGGAGCAGGGCATCGTACTAGGGACTACCACTGACCTCTTCCGCCTCGAGCCCACAGTATGTGAAGGATGGACGGAGTTAGACGCAATTCCATCTGAGATTCTTTGTGGCGGTTATGTTCTACCTGAAAAGTTCACTGCCGAGAGTCAGAAGGGGGTATTATCCCTTTCTGACATACGGGTACTGATCTCGCTTGGCATCGACGGATATGCGGGGAGTGAAGATGTGCTTACTTTTTCCTACTCGATTGACGGGAAAAGGTGGATTCCCATCGATTCGTTCGGACTTATTGAAGACATGAGCAACGCCACTCACCAGGGGTACTGGAGTTTTCCCATGTCGGTCGATTCACTGTCAGATATTTCATCCCTTCAAGTCAAAGCGTCCTATAACGCCGTTCCATCCGCGGAGGAATCCGTAGCGTACCTGGACGGCATGATCATAGAAGCCAACCTTGAACAGCTTGATGAGACGTCTCGCGAGATTGTTGAGAGTGTCGAACTTCCAAAAACAGATTTCACTTCAGAAGAAAACCCGACGGTTTCCGTTGCCGTCGAAGAACGGTCCGCCCTCTCGTTTATCGGTATCGGTACGACGCAGCGCGAGGTAGAGGGTGTCACGCTTACGTCACCGGATGGCACGAAAGCCGATGTTGAAGTTGGCGTCCAGGAAAAGAAGGAGGGTGGCACGACCACACTTGCATACAGCGTACCCCAGGACCAGCTCACCCGGCCGGGACAGTACACGATTAGCATGAACATTACCCAGGACGGAGAGACTGAAGTAGTGACCAAAGATTTCTCCTGGGGCGTGCTTGCGGTTAATCCCAATCAGTCTGTTTACGCTCCTGGCCAGGACGCAACCTTTTCTATAGGTGTTCTCGATGACAAAGGTGGCATCGTCTGTGATGCGGAGGTTGAGCTCGTCGTGACTGATTCGACCGGCGCCGTAGCTGCGCACCTCTCAACGAAGGATGGAAGTATTTCGGTCTCAGATGTCTGCCATATCAAGGACATATATACCGAACCCGACTACACGGGTTCATTTTCTCCAAAGTCTGCCGGGACCTACCAGATGGAATTAACCGCTACCCATACGAATGGTACCCACTCGATACGGGATACCTTTATCGTTGAAGAGCGACCGTCTTTTACCGTGAAACGAACTGGCCCGACGCGCGTGTTTCCTGTCTTATACCAACCAATGCAGCTGGAAGTAACGGCGCAAGAGGATTTTGAGGGGGAAATCATTGAGCGGGTACCTGCGGACTTCGTTATCCGAGCTGGTAATGATGGGAAGGTGCGACAAGCAGATACTGAAAAAGAGATAGTCTGGAATTCCACTATCAGTGCCGGGGACACGATTACCCTCGGGTACGAATTTAAATCACCGGAAAAGAGTCCTGAACTTTTCCATGTGGGCGAAGTCACAATCGGCGACTGGCACGAAGGAAGAAAGTGGCAATTAGCGATTGATCCCACCTACATGCATTTGCTATTGGATACAGGCGATTCCACCCCTACTGGCTGGACTGACGTTACTGCAACCTATACTGATAAATTTATTCGTGGAGAAACGGCGGCGAATTTCGGCGCAACGGGAGGGGGCGCGACACACACCCATTCTCCAGTCATCACCCAAAATTTGGCGAGTACCGGCAAGGCGCAGTCAGGATCCGCCAACTGGCGTACAGCAAAGAGTCATGACCATGCTCTCAGTGGAGAAAGTACATCAAGCGAAAACAATCTTCCCGCATACCGAAATTTCAAGATCATTAAGAATGACACGGGTATCCCGGCGACGATTCCGCAGAACGGCATTGCGCTCTTTGACGATAACCCCGGAATGCCAGGTTCTGGTTGGACGCGCCAATCATCTCAGGACAGCAAGATGATCCGCATCGACAGCGTCGCAGAAACACTCGGCTCTGATACACATACTCATACGCAGACATGGTCGACTCTTGATGCAGATGCTGAAGGACTAAGTGTTGCGACAAATAATACTGCGGCGAGCGGATCCGATATATCGCATACCCATACAGCACCTACAAGTAGTGCGACCGCATCAGCGACATCTTTGCCCCCATATATCGAAGTAATAGTCGGCAAAGCTGATGCTAATACATCCGTCCCATCAGGCACTATCGGATTATTTGATGCGGATCCCGGTGCGGGGTGGGACCTCCGTTCGGATTCCGGCGATCATTTTTACCAACAGTTCGCACGCGGAGCCGCCGCCTACAATAGCACGTCGCAGGGCGCATCGACCCATACCCATACGGGTCTAACGAGCGGCGTGAGTGGCGCAGCAGCATCAGCCACAGGACAATCTACCGCAGGATCCAATTCGGCGGGAAATGCGCATACCCATACATTAACTGCCAACTTCGACACCATCGATCATAAGCCGCCGTATGTTAACTTCGTGTATGCCGAAAAGGTTGATGTCACGAATATAGATATTTCCGGATCCATCAAAGGAACAAATGAGTCGAGTTTTATCGGCAATCCACCCTGTAACGGGTCAACGGCAGTGGTATCGATCAGGGTTGATGGCGGTGCAGAAAGTACGACAACATGTGCAAATTCAACTGGCAACTTCTCGTTTACAGCAGTCAACGCAGGAGCAGGGAAAACAATCACCCTTTATCTCAACAGTAATTCAACGCCGAAGGCAAATCTGATCATGGTGTCGGGCGGAGTGAATATCACGGGAGCTGACCTGTATGAGGATCGGATGATCGTTAGAGATGAGCAGGACGGTACCGCGACGATTCTTGACCTGTTAGATTATGACAACGACCAGAATGCCACTGACATGCTTTTTGACGCGGACGATCTGGCTACGGACGCGCTCACAGTTGATTCAGGAAAGGAGCTGCATATCTGGACCGGCGATACACTGGATCCCGGAGGGACCGTGACGACCCAGGGTTCAGGAAATCTCCATATCGACGACAATGCCACAGCGCAAATTGACAATGGCAGTTCAGCTATTGCGGGCGATGTGCTCGTCGACGGCGGTGCGACATTTAGTGTCCAGGCAAACGTCTCAATTTCAGGCGGGGATATCACCACGAGCGGCACGAGCCCGACAGTTTCATATATTGGAACACCGACAGTGACGATGTCAGGTACCGGTAGCGTAGGCGGCGGAACTACGCCTTCGATTACTTTTTACAACCTTACCCAATCCAGCGGGAGCATTTCACTCTCTGATGCCGTCGTCACCGACAACAATTTCAGTGTTTCCGGCGGTACGTTCACGCCGGCGCCAAACAGCGATTTAAAAATCAAGAATGATTTCACCCTTACTGCCGGTACGACCTTCACGAAAGCATCCGGCTCCGGCAAGCTGATTTTTAACGGTGACTTGACGTTCACAGACAACACATCGCCGAAACAAGATTTAGGTAACGTACAGATCGGTCTTTCACCGGACGTCATAGAGCTCGCAAGCGACATGGTAGCCACGAGTCTCACCGTCACCGCTGCCGACACATTCAATACCAATGGGTACGATCTCGATATCGGCACCGGCGGGATAACTATCGCAGGTATCTTTGATGCCACGGACGATATAGAAGCGGATACATATATTAATACCGAGGGAGTCTTTGACATCCAATCTGGCGCTACATTTACCCAGGGCGACTCGACGGTGACATTTGATGGAGCGTCGGGTACTGACGATCTCATAACCAATGGCGCGTTCTCACTTTATAATCTGGTCGTAAATGGGAGCTCGGAAGTCGTGGAGCTGGAAGACCCGCTCGACGTTGATAACAATATCACCATCACCAATGGAACTCTGGACGTGAAAAGCGGCGAAGATAATGCGATAACGATCGGTGGAAATTGGGATAATAATTCCACATTCACTTCGCGTTCAGGCACAGTGACATTTGATGCGGCTGACATGAGCAATACGATTGAAGCGGGCGGTTCGAGCTTCAACAACGTTACATTCCAGGGATCTGACGGCGCTGGTGGGTGGACATTCCAGACGAATGACGCGACTGTCGCTGGCACGATTGATGTCGACACGAGTGATGAGATGGCTATCGCATCTGGCAGGACGGTTACCCATTCTGGATCGACACTGACTCTCGACGGAATTATCTCGGGAGCCGGTAGGCTGACATATCAGTCTGGGACGGTATTTCCGATGACCGGATGGATTTCATCAATCTTGAGGATAGACGGTACCAGCGCAGACCGGACTGTACCGAGTAGGACTTTTGGCGGACCTATGGAGCTTTACAGCAATTCTTCAAGTGCGGCCCGTACTTTCACCATGGGATCGGCGGCATCACAGGAGATCGTCATCGACGGGTACTTGTATGCGATGGCGGATAATTCCCAGAATGTGACCGTCGAAGCGAACACATACAACCCGAGCATCACCGTGAGGGGGGATCTGGACTTCACCGGCAGCGGAGGCGGTTCGGAAACCCTCAATGCCGGATCGAACACCTGGAGCCTCGGCGGAAACGTAAACTTTTCTGACGGGACATTTACCCATAACAGCGGCACGGTGAAATTCATCGCGGGTGACACGGGAAACACGATTAACGCCGATAATGACACGTTCAATAACGTCCAGTTCGGCACCGACTGGCTGACGGGTTATTCGTATCGCCAAAAGGTTTCGTTTGATGCATCGGCGCTTTCAGGTTCAGTTTCAAACTTTCCCGTGATGGTACATGTAGACAACTCATCTAAGTTCTCGAGTTTCTGGAGCCATGTCACCGATACGACCAATGGCTACGACATTGTCTTCACTGACCGTGACGGTACCGTCCTCGATTATCATTTCGAGAAGTTTAATTACGCGGGGAGCGATCTGGTCGCCTGGGTTGAGATGCCGCAGCTCGACGCGTCGAGAACCGATTATCTCTATATGTATTACGGGCGGGCGAGCGCACCGAATCAGCTGGATGAAAATGGCACCTATGATTCCGATGGCAGCTTCGTTGACGTCCAGCATTTGGAAGAAAGCCCCAATGACGGTGTCGCAGGCCACATCAACTCAGTTTCCTCGAGCTACGCCGGCACGCCCCAGAACTTTCAGGACGGGGGAGGAGGCACGACGGACGCGACTGGACGGATAGACGGGGCGGACGATTTCGCGGGGGACGACGATTACGTCAATACGACCTATAATGCCGCACTTGATCCTGACAGTATTACCTGGTCGGCGTGGGTGCAGTTTGCCGACCTTTCCGGATCTAATTATGGAGGGGTACTTTCCAGAAATAACGGTAATGACGCCTACAATATTATGTTGGTCGAGAGTACCGATAGAGTGCGGTTCTACGTGAAGAAGGCGGCTGCGAGCACCTGCGGCGGCGGGTGGTCCTGTGTAGAGTATGGCACCTCGGTCAATACGAGCGATTGGTATCTTCTGACGTTGACCCACAATGGGGGGACCGGCAGGCTCGAAGGGTTCGTGAACGGGGATTCTATCGGGAGCGATACGGTGGTCGGCGCTGTTCAGAAACTTTCTTCTGACGTTCGCATCGGTCACTACGCGGGCGGTACGTATGCCGATGGCATCATAGACGAAATGAAACTCTCTAACACAGTCCGCTCCAACGACTGGATCAAGGCGGAATACCTCTCAGAGTCGGAGACACTGATCGTCAATAGCGGTAACGGCTGGAGCGCCGAAGAGACCGGCGCGGCGGGGGCGTGGTCACCTTTGACGAATGCCATGACGGTGACGAATGACCTCACGATGACAGCGGGAACGTTCAATACGGCCAGCGGTACGGCCGATGTGACCGTGAACGGCAATGTTACCTGTGGGGCCACGTGCGGCACGATCAGCATGACGACTACTAATACGTTCACGCAATCAGTCAGCGCGTCTAAGAATTTTGGCACCACTACCGGCACTACCGCTTGGACATTTAATAACCTCACATTCCAAAGTTCTGCCAACACGCCGACAATAACTTTTAATGCCGGCACGGGCCTGATAACCGTTAACAGCACTCTCACCCTGACTAACGGCGGGACTTCTTTGACCGTAGATAACGAAACCAGTAATGACAGGGACTTTGATCTTGCCAATGTTACTATCGGAACCACTACAGAGTATAAAGCCTCATCGACTGAAGATTTTACCGTTTCTGGCGACTGGACGCTCAATGGTACCTTCACTCGAAATAGCGGGACGGTAACCTTTGATCCCGGCGATTCCAATAGTACCCTCGAGGGTTCTACTACGAGTTTTAACAATTTGACCATTAACCCATCTTCTTCAAATACAGTTACTACCAATATCAGTGTTAACGTCTACGGTGTGTTGAATGTGGCTGCAAACGATACTCTGTCGATTGCGAGCGCGAAACAGCTGATTCAGCAGAGTGGGTCGCTGACCTTAAGCGGCACCATAGGCGGGGCGGGCAAGTATAGGTGGTACCTAGCCTCGCCCACTGACCTGCCAACCACAGGGATTATCTCATGTACGTTGAGTTACGAAGCGCTATATGGAAACCAGAATATTGTGAATAGGACGTACGACGGCCCGGTCGAAATTCATGGGGATCCGGTAAGTACACGCACCGATACGGCAAGCTCGGGGACTTTGACGTTTAATTCCACCCTGACGACCTACTATGACGGCGCATCATTTACCTTGGACTTTGTTACCAATAATCCCATAGTGGTGGTCGTAGGCGACTTTACCAATGATACTTCGGCGGTCTTTTCCGCGCCGGATGCTGACGGGTCATTCACATTGTCGGCGAATTATACGAATAACGGGACGTTTACCCACAACAATGGTGAGGTTATCTTCAACTCCCCGACTACCGCCGAAATAAGTACCGGCGGCACCGGAATAGGGCAGTTGTTTTATAACGTCGAATTCAATGGTTCTGACACCAGCGGCACCTGGACCGTGACTCCTAATGATATGGAAGTAAAAAACAATATAGTTATTGACATACTCGATATTGTAGAAATACCTTCTAGTCGGCGGCTACGTCAGATCACCAATACCGGAACGCTCTCCTTGGATGGCGAGATCATGGGCGATGGTCGTTTCGAGTACGCTTCGACAACGGAGTTTCCTGGTACAGGTGATGTCAACGTTGATGTCCAGTTTTACTCCCAATATGGAAATCAGAAGTTCGCTGGGAGGGTATTCGGCGGGGATGTTGAATTTGTCGGATGGTCGGGTGTTTCACGCACGTTTACTGCGAATGATAGTAATCCCGTGGCCTTCGACGGAAATGTCACGACGACAGATGTTGATACAGCGTTTACTTTAGATTTCAGTACCAATAATCCGGCGGTGACGATTGGAGGAACACTAACTCTCAGCAGTTTGGCCACTTTTTCTGCGTCGTCAGCCACGTATTTGCAAGGGAGCTACGTGAACAACGGTACTTTTACCGACAGCGGAGGAACGGTATATTTGAATGGCAGTAGTACGCAGACGCTCTCCGGAACCATGACCGGCAGTTCCGATTTTAACAATCTTACCATTACAAATACCTCTGGAAGCCACTCGGGATGTGAAACGTCCTTTACTCCCGGCATAGAATTCGCCGCTGATATGACTGTGAGTGGTACCTATCGGATCGTAACGACGGATCCGAATCCTGATGGGATAATGCGCGTCGAATATCTGTCGGGTTCGACATACATCATTACAAACATTAACTGGGTGGGGACTGAAACGTACCCTGTCATTTTTAGAAATTCAAACCTCACATCGGGAACCTGGAATCTCAATGTTTCGGGCACGCAGGCGGTATCATGGGTAGATGTGGCCCGGTCAGACGCGACACCAGGCAGCATCATAGACGCAGACGACGGTACCAATGCCGATTGTGGCAGTCCTCCAAATGTCGACTGGGATTTCGAGGCGCCGAGGGACTTCGCTGGTTTTGCGAGGGGCACAGGGGAATCCGGCTCTATCGGTGACTCCATCTGTAATGGTTCCACAGCTGTCTTAACACTTCGAATTAATGGAGCGGATAACGGTTCGACCAGCTGCGCGCTTACAACCGGAGCCTACTCATTCACGGGTATTACGGTATCTACCGGGGATACGGCAACCATCTATTTGAACGGAGCTTCAGCTTCGAAAGCGAATCTCGTGTTTGTGCACGGCGGTACCAATCTGACTGATGCTGATTTGTATCAGGATAGAGTCATTGCCAGGGATAACTTTGGGGGTGTGCTCACTATCTCTGAAATGGCGGACTGGGACAATGATGATGACTCGACCAACATGCTCTTTACGGCAAATACGAATCTCGTTGTCGAAGATAACTACGAACTGCACATATGGACTGGCGATACACTCGATCCGGGAGGCACGGTCACTACCGGAGGAACCGGGGATGTGCATGTAGATGACAGCGCTATCGTGTATTTCGATACGGCAACAAATACTGTTGGCGATGATATCTTGGTTGACGCTGGAGCTACGCTCTATATAGATGCCAATACGAGTGTGAATGGCGGCGCTATCACTACCACGACGACCGGAGTGATAAACACCACGGGCGGTACGCCGACGCTCACTATGTCAGGTACCGGTGCTATCGGCGGCGGGAGCGGGGCCATCACTATTTATAATCTAACGACGACCGGTACCGGCACCACGTCGCTGACGGGTACAGGAACCAATACTATTAGCAACGACGTTTCCGTCGGTACCGGCACCACACTGGATATCCAGCAGTCGGTAACCGTCGGCGGGGGCGATCTGACGACTACCGGGTCGGGTTCCATCACGACGACTAGTGGCACGCCGCTAGTGACGATTAATACAACGGGGACGCTCGGGGGCGATACGACCGGTACGATAACGATTCATGATTTAACATTTGGTTCGGGGACGCACACATTCGGCTCGGAGGTTACCGTCAACGACGATCTGACGCTTGCCGGTGATATCACCCCAGGCACCAGCACTGTTACCATGGCAGGCACCGACGGTGCCGCGACACTGAATGGAGCTGGGGGGAATAGCGATTTTAATAACTTGACCATTGACAGTAACGCCGTGGGCACGACTATTACCCTGTCGACCGGTGATGTCGACGTTACTGGTGCGTTGGCCGTCGACACGGGGGATACTTTAAGCATTAGCTCCGAACGAATGCTGCGATGGCAGGGATCCGGATTCACGTTAAATGGAACGATTTCCGGAGCGGGAAGACTGACTGTTCAAACGAATAACCCGATTGCCACATCCGGGACGCTCAGTACTATCGTTAGGTTTGATGTGGCAAATAACGCCGGCACCATGCCTGCAAGAACCTACGGGAGTGACGTTGAAATTTATTCAAATAAATCGTGTGTAGCCCA
>LCPQ01000025.1 GCA_001003705.1 Parcubacteria group bacterium GW2011_GWA2_48_9
TGTCTGGTGGTTGCTCCCGATATTCTGTCCGTACACGTCAACGATATTCAACGTCGGGTTGAAATTCGAATCGGAGCTGTACGTGCTATACACGACACGGTCGCCTGCCGGAGCCCACGCACCCTGGAACCCGCGGCCATTCACACTGAATGACTTAAAATTCTCCCCGTTAAACCCGATAGGCAGGACCTCTTCAGATGAAATGCCAGAGCTTTCGTGGAAAAGTGCCACCATCTGGTTATTCGGCGACCAGGCAACCTCTACGTCATCTCCCTTATCCCCTATATGTTCGATGCCGCGCACTTCAGATCCGTCCGGATTGGATATAGCCAGCCAGCGGGCATCCTCATTTTCCGCCATGTACTTGTACGCGACTTGTCCGCCGTCGGGAGAAAACGTGACATCATCCCATTCTTTTGGGAGCGTGACTTGATTGTTGGTGTCGAAATTATAGAGAATCTTGCTCCCATCAGGGAATGTTAATATGGCACTGCCGCGATCCGGCGCCCATACGATCTCGCTCACTTCAGGAAAGGCATTTCCGCTTAACTCAGTTTTGGTTCCGTCTCTATTGATGCGGTAGAATTTATCGGTAATCGGATCATAATAAACGAGACTTGATCCGTCCCTGTCAATCGCCAATCCTTGCGTAGTGTCCTGAACGACGATCGGAGCGACGGTAGCGCCCCCACGCGCTATCCGATCAGGTTCAACAGGTCGGTTCGTATTGCCGCCGTTTACCCCGTTCACTGGCGGGAGTCGATTCAATAATTCATTGATAGTGATGCGATTAACGGCATCATTGGAAAGAGGTAATCCGCCGTTCACCCCGTTGAGATTACCATTGTTCGATGGCGTGATGATCTCACGAAAAAAAAGAAAATAGATCAGTACGCCAATGACGATGACGATAATGACGAACCCGATGATAAGGAATGTTCTGCGAAGTTGTAAAGTCATATGTTAATTAAGCATGCACTTGCAAATTCCTCCCTGAGCCACACACGATCCACCGGCTCCGCAACCAGTACCCGACCCGCAATTTGGTGGACTGAGTGTGGTGCAATCCTGGAGCGTTGGCTGGTTCGTGACGCCCTCCATCGTTACATAGCCATATTTTGACACACCCGGTTCCGAGATTTTGAGATTTCTCTGGTCAAGTTGCATTCCACAACACCAATAGTCTACACCGCCTGTTTTAAAGCTGAAAGGCTCCCCGCACATATGTTGCAATTGCTCTGTTCGACACTTTTGTTTTGCTCCCTCTTCATCAAGATCTTGGTTGATCGGCGCCACCGGCTTTACGATGATATCGGGAAATTCCACCAGGGCTGGGTTAACCGTATATAAAAGCAGGTAGCTTCCAAGGGTAATGGCCAAACCCACCATCGCGGATACTATCGTATCCTCTGCGTCTTTCATCCTCTGGGCACTCCCAAAACTGACGACGTATTTATACCCACCGAACATGATCATGACAGTGGAAATGATCGCTGATGCGCCGGCCATGTATCGATAAATGCCGCCTAAAAAACAGGGGAAGTCCCTCACCATGTGTTTCGTGACGATCTCTCCAGTCTCTTTATCCTTACTTGACACTTCGTGCGTGACACCTGGAATGCGTGTTTGGAGCTCTATGGGAGGGCGTTTGAGATTTCCTTCGTCATCTAGCGCGTCATCTAAAACACAAGCTGCATCAAGTTCTTCACTTTGGGCAAACGAAACAACCGGAAAAATTATGACCACTAATAGGCCGATAATGATGAATGTCTTTTTTATCCAGTGCTTCATAGGTGCTTCACCTTCTTATTTTACTACATCTGCCACGACGCCGAATATACCCATGATTTGGGCTAAAAACAACGCGGAAATCAGTTTGAGTGCTTCTGTGGGATGTGTCGCTAGATAAAATAGCAGGAAAACAGTCCCCCAGACGATTGCAGTGCATAAGAGAATAATGATTGCCTTCGATCCACGTACCGGCAGCAGGGGAAGTGCAAAACCGGGAAGCAATGGGACTTCTACGCCCCGGAGGCGAATGGTGAATGAGCCTCCCCATAGCGGCGCACCGAGTTGCAAGAAAAATGCTCCAAGCGCGATGGGACCGGTGATAATCATGAGGTCGACAAACGAAAGCGCGGCATCTTCGAGCCCTTCGTGAATGCTGTTCCATGCGGCGCGCATCGAGTTTCGAATCGCGACGTTTGCTTGCTGTATTGCCGCAATATTCTGCTCTTCACTCACTGTTTTGGCGAGCTGCTTATTATTTCGGACTTCGTTACGCAGTTTCTGGAGACGTGACCGCATCCCCTCCTTAGATTGGACATCCTCTGCTACGGTTTGTTGCGCCCCTGACTCGCTCGATGCTCCCGCTTCAGCTGCCGAAGCCTGTGGAGCAGTAGCGAGCTGGGTAGGCACGGTGTTTTCGGCGATCCGGGCTTGCTGGCGCTTTTGGTACAACTTTCGACCCTGCTCTATCTGCCGTTCGGGAGAGAGTGATTCCTCGCCAGGCAAGGCGAACTGCGACTCATCTTCATCCGCCTGGCTAGGATCGGGAGCGTAGTTTTCGGTCTGGTTTGCGGCTTGGGGCTGCCCATCACGCCCAGGTTGTCGGGCACCTTCACCCATTGGCGGGGCCGCCAATAAGGTGGCGAGAATGCCGGCCTTTCCGAAACGTGCGGCACGGCCCGTACCCATACGTTGCATCAACCCTCGGCGCTGCCTATTCTGCTCCATGCGCTTTTGGTTCCTGAACTGATCAAGCGTCCGTTTCATGCTCATTTGTGACTCCTGTTCCATATGACGAGTTTACGAAGGGTTTGTAATCGGGATCCAATGTACCTGGTGTATTTTCCAGATGCCAGCTTCTTTCACCATCTGTACGGCTATTTCCTGGTAATAGGTCCTACTCGCGTCCCCCGTCTCTTCGACGCGCTGGGTCATGATGAGATATTCAACAACGGTTTCTGATATAGCAAGTTCTTTCTCTATCGATCGGACGCGCGTCAGTGTGCCGTAATACGATCCCGGCGCAGATAAATTTTTTCTGGCAGACTCGACAAACTGTGCCACCTCACCTCGAAACGGCTCCGTCATAGCGTCGTACATGCTTTCAATGTTTTTGAAATCACTTTCATTCGAGTAGGTCCCATAGCGTTCGGCAAAATTCGTGGCAAGTCGTGCGCGGTCGATGGCTTCTTTCTTTGTTTGGTCAGTCTGTGGCAGTGAGATATTTACGATGTTCGAAACTGGCGTGTTAACAGAAACGTTCTGCGAAGGTGTGGGTTGCTTCGATGCGCGAAAAAGGAACAGTCCGCTAAAGAAGAGGCCAGCCACAAACACGATCACGATAGCTGATAGAACAACGCGCCGCATACTGAAAAAATACGTTATAAAGCAGATGCTCCGCCAGGAATGTCAGTTTGGGATCCCTCATCCGATTCTCCTCCTGCAGCAATCGTCTGATCAAACTCTCTTTTCGCAGCTTCAATTTCCAAAAGTTGCCGCGGATCGGAGGTAATCACCTGGTCTTCTGTGTATGAAGCAACCACTTTAATGGCTGCATGCTTCGACCCAGCGAAGAAGATGCCTTCCCCAACGCCGCTTTCGAGTAACAGGTATTTTTCGCCCTGCGTGAGAAGGAAAGTTTTGGCAACGATATCTATCGCGGCAGGAGACTGTTTCATGAGCAGTTGGATAGATGAGTTCGTTACGATTGCCTGACCGTATGGTGAAAGTAGGAAGTCATTGACATCCTGCGTGATGGTAGTAATTCCGAGATAATATTTTCGACAACGCTTAACAAGCGCATATATAAACTTTGCGCTGTCTTCATGCTGCATGAGCCACCATGCCTCATCGATCACAAGGATGCGTTTCTTCAGCTCGGAACGCACAATATTCCAAATGTATGAAACTATCGTAGAGATGCCGATCGGCCGTAGTTCGTCCTCCAGATCACGCACAGAAAATACGACGAGCTGATTGGTTATTTCGACGTTTGTAGGAGAGTTAAAGAGACCGGCAAACGTTCCCTCGGTGTATTTTTTTAACCGTTGTCCAAGCTCTTCCCCACCTTTCATCCCGGAGAGCACTTCTTCGAAATCTTTCATCAACGGAGCTCGCACCTTTGAAAGATCCGCATCGGGAGTCACGTCATTCTTCGCATACGTTTCTATGAGTGCACGATCAACGATAGAATCTTCCTCGTGATTCAGTTCGCCCAGCATGAGTCGCATGAGACCCTTTAATGTGATGACGGCGGACCGGATCACGTCGGCTGTCTTCTGGTCATTGACTTGTCTCGGCAGATCAAAGGGGTTAATCTTACTATCTGAGTTAAGTGAAATATTAATATACGTGCCTCCAACTGCGTCGGAGAGGTATTTGTATTCACGTTCGGGGTCAATGATGATGACATCGGTCCCCAACATCATGCACCGTAATACCTCTAGCTTGACTGCGTAACTTTTTCCGGCGCCGGATGTCGCGAAGACCACTGTATTCGCATTTTGTAGCGAGAACCTGTCGAAGAGGATTAAACTGTTATTGTGCCGGTTAATGCCGTAGAGTATGCCGTTATCACTCGTGAGCTCGGAGGAGATAAAAGGGAATGATGAGGCACATGGCGATGTATTCATATTAAACGTTACGAGCAGCTGGTCATCACCAACTGGCAGCGTAGAATTGAACCCTTGTTCGGACTGGTAAAACACCCGCTTCGAATATACGAGTTTTTGTCCAAAAAGAGTCTCTACTTTCTCGGCAATTCGGTCAAGGTCCTCGAGTGACTTCGCGTATACACTGACATACAATGCGAACTGGAAAAATTTTTCTGTGCCCTGGGTAAGGTCGTCGCGTAACTTCTCGATATCTCGGAGTGCCGTTTCACGTATCGGATCGCGCGGAGCTCCTTTTTCCGCATCAGAAAGAATTTGGGCTTCGAGAGCGCCAACCTTGTTGCGGAGCTGTTTCAGGATTACTTCCGACCCGACCGGGTAGAAGTACATCGCTATGTCGAGCGGAACATTGAAGTTGATAATCGGAGCAAACCATCCTACAGCTATATACCGTGGATACGTTACGACGAAGATAGTCCTGACAAACATCGATCCGAGCTTGATATGGTTGGATTCAACCTTGAGGGCAGCGGGAGCGATGAGGTCTCGGACTGATACGACGCCTAAGCGGTAAATTCGTTCAGCTTCCAGGGTAAACTTCTTCTCTTCAACATCCATTTGTTGGAGGCGCTGTTGTTCGTCAAGAGAAAGTTGCGGCGGAGCCTCCGTCGGAAGAGCCTGGACTCGTTTTGAGAGGTTAAGTGCGGTCATGATTCTTCGATACGTAAGTCGCTAATCGGACGCAGTTCCTGCTGGCTGGCAGTTTCAGGATTATATGTTTGGTAGAAAAGCTCTATAAGACTCTGCGTATCAAGGGGGACAGCTTTTATGCCGATAGATGAAAGTCCGTCGATGACGAAATCTACGCGTTTTCCAAGCTCATCTTTGTATTCTTCAAATTTTTTCTGCTTGATGTGAATTACCGACGTCGGGGAAAGCGCGTCCCGAAGGCGAGTGAAAAATCCGCGGGTCGAGAGTTTTCCAGGAGCGTAGGGAACGACGACGTAAAAACGCTTGCTCATAATTTCCGAGAGTTCCACAAGTTCGGTGATGTACTGCCGATACTCAGCTGTCTGCATTTTCAGAAGTTCATTTGTCTGTTGTTTCTCAAGCGTTTTCAACCGCTCCAAATATTCATCGATGTTCAGGCGACGCGACTGGATGACTATCTCGAGGGTGAAATCGAGCGAGTTAAGGAACTGCACATATGCGGCAATGACAGCGTTCTGCTCCTCTTCCGACTTCAGTGCAAAATTAATAGATGAGGCGAGTATAATGCTTCGAATGGTGCCATCTTTCATAATGACTACGCCATCGCGAATCTCGAGGATGTCGAGAAACTGCTGCGTGGGAGGAGCTAATCGCGTTTTTACTTTTTGCTGCTTTGCCATAGTGATTACTGCTTAATTTCGTCGATGCCTTCTTGATACGCCCCACCAGTGTCAACGATCAGCGCGACTTCGCTCAATCGACTACGTGAGAGCGGCTGTTTCGGAGGGGGTAAGTATTCCTTCGCTGCCGCTTTCTGATATTTTGTTTTTTCTACGATCATTGATTTGTTCCATACCTGCAACGGCGGACGTTGAAGGGTCTGAAGAAGCGTAAGGAGAAAATAGTGAAATAATCGGCCATTAATCTTTGCAAAAGCAAAGAGTCCGCTAACGCCAAAAGCCATAACACCCAGTATTGCTGCGATCCAAAATTGAAAAATCTTGAAGATAATAAAGATAAATCCAAATCCGACGAGAAAGGTAATAAACTGCCGCACAGTCAACGGACCGAGTATCTTGTTTTCAACATCTATAAATTGTGGAACTACGTATTGCTGCATAGTCTAATAACGAAGCTGAATGTTCATGTCGGCGATTGCCTCGAATTCTTCGCTTGTCAACGCTCCCTGTCGCTTCGACACCCGAGCAGTAATGATATCACTGATTGACTGATTATCCTCAATGCTCGCACGCCCCATATCGAGGTAGAGCTGGAACACTGGGGAGCGGCGCCATGCCTTGATCCCGGCAAAGCGCTTCGCGTAGGACTCCTCTTCGAGGAGTTCAATTTTAGAGAGAACTTTGGTTTTTATTTCCTCCATCGAGCTGCCGTATCGACGAAAATCCTCGAGTGTCATTTCAGCTAACTCATCAATCGGTCCCGTCACCGAGTGCTTCGTCGGCGCTTGAATGATGTCTGTCACACGGGGGCGTGACGGAAGAGCTTCGGGGCGAATGATGGTCTGCGGTTTTTGCTCGACCTTCGGCTCCATAACTTCAACTGGTGCCTGTGAAACAGATGGTTGCACCGGAATTTGAACTGGCGGCGCTGAAGGAAGCGCTGCTGCCGCTTCTGTTATCGGAATCTTTACCGACGCCTCTTCGGATACACGCTCAACCGGGCGGGGCTGTACAACCGGAACTGGCTTTTGAACGTCAGTAACTGGCGGAGAAGGAGTCTTAGGAGGCTCGACTGCTAGTGGAACAACCAGGGGTGGTTGCGCAATAGCAGCTTCTTTGCGGGCAAGTATGAGATGTGTAAATGACTTACTGTCAGGGGGTGATGCCGGCCGCTCAGGCGCGGGCGGAACAGATGGATGGGGTGTAGGAAAAGGGATAACCGGCTTGTATGGAGCTTCGGGTTCTTCATGACGGATAGGTGCGCGGAAACGCCCTTGAAGTTCACCGAGAGTCCCTAGAGACACGATGTTCTGCGCTTCCTCCTCGATGTCTATGAGCAAACGTCTCACGAGCCCCTGCTCGAAACCCATGCCGCCAATTTTAGGGGATCGGAGAAGTGCTTCTTCCGTTTCCGTCGAATTCCGCATCTCAATCAGGCGCGACCTCACTATCTGATAAAAACGTTTTTCCATTACATCATCGGCAAATACTACGTTATTTCTTAGAATGATTGCCGCGAGAGTCCGATCAATATCAAAAGATGGCTGACTCGCGGGTGCGAGCTGTAGTATTTTTTCTCTATGCAGAGCAATATCCTCCTCGTCTTCGGGTTCGACGAAATATGACGGTTTCCCTGAAGAGCTGATGGGTTTTTGCGGGGTCAGTGCTGACGGCAACTGCACCGAAGGAGCGGGTGGAGAACTGGGCATTTGGTACGATGGAGATGGCGGAGGAGAAGCAACCGGGGATGGCGCAGTCGGAACAACCTGAAGTGCTTCGACGTGAATTTGTGGTTGTTGAGTCAGTGGCATCGGAGCCGGGACAACGCGGTGCTCGATGATTTCTTGGCCTCTCTTTTGGAGTCCCGCTCCGGTACCGGGTGAAAATGCCTCGAGACGTCCACCACGAACAATCTTGAGCTGTCCGTCCCGACCGCGTACGACAAAACCCTCTGGAAGAATGTTTACAGTGGATTGTGATTGCGTGTTATCCGCCATTGTATTACAGAGTAGTGATTGGACGCGACTGAACTATATAGAACTTTTGCTTCTCCAGAGCCCACTCGATATCCTGCGGTAGGCCGTAATGTTTTTCGATTCGTTGGCAAATCTTTGCGAGCGCAATAATCTGCTTTCCTGAAAGTTTCTGTTTCGATAGCTTCGCAGATGGAACCTGTACGATCTTTGAACCCTTTTGGCCTTTGCGAACTATCATATCGGCTTGCATAGAAATATTGATATCGAGAATCGCATCAGTCTCTTTATCGAATACGTACGTATCGGGGGTAATCCGTCCTGAGACGATAGACTCGCCTTGGCCCCATCCGGCTTCGATGACCATCTGATCGCGGTCTTTTGTCACTGGGTGGGCGGTAAATGCGACACCTGCGATTTCTGATTCAATCATTTTTTGCACTACGACAGCGACAGAAATGCGTTTTTTATGTAACTTTCTCTCAAACCGGTAAAAGATGGCACGTGGAGTAAAAAGCGATGACCAGCAAGTCTTTATAGTACTCAGCAAATCCTCGCGAGTAACGAATAAGTAGCTTTCCAACTCTCCCGCCCATGATGCGACGGATGAATCCTCGGCAGTGGCGGACGAGCGGACTGCCACGCGCTTTACTCCTAAATGAGTATATGCAGCCAGGAAAATTTTGCCGAGATCAGGTGGAAACTTCGCCTTTCTGATAATGTCGCGAATCTCGTGTGATGCCCTGTCTATCGATGAAATGTCCCTCTGGTTCACTTTGTGAAGCCACTTATCTATCTCAACATCTATATCTGTTTCCTCGAGAAACCGGTCAAATGCGGAGCTCAACACCACAAAGCCGGGCGGTACGGGAATGCGGGCGGATGCCATCTCGCCAAGCGATGCGCCCTTACCTCCTGCAATCTCGACGTCTGCCTTCCGTAGCTTCGAAAATGGGAGTGCGAAGACGTTTCCGGTTTTTCCTGTTTGTTTGGGCGTTTTCCGCTTGCTCATTGTTACAAAAGCGTGACCATGATAATGATCGAAAGCGTGGACTGATTATAGCATATATCAATGAAAAAATAAAGCCCACTTACTGATAGATTTCGAGCTGGTTTTGGTTCTTTACAACAACTCGAAGAAGATGATACGGTTACGTGAATTCACTCGACAGTGGCCTTTCTTCGTTCGCAAACAGTGTAAAAGGAGGATATACTTTGAAACTGCCCCTTAGAATCGAGGTTGTCTCGTTCAGCCACAAGTTGGCTGGCGAAAATGGTTGTTACCCGTTTATTCCGCCTGACGAAAACACGTTTCAATACGTCTTCGACATGCGGTTACTCCCGAATCCGCACACCGACCCAGACCTGAAAGACAAAACCGGTTTGGATGGAGATGTTCAGGCCTTTGTTCGACCATCGATCGACCCGAATCAGTGGTTCGTCATGGCGAATGACATAAATGAGCTTCTCGGGAGAACGGCGCGTGTCGAAACTGACCAGCCGGCAGTAACGATCCGTTTCTGTCTCGGCTGTGTCGGGGGAAATCACCGGTCGGTCGCCGTCGCTCAACACCAGTTCGACCATCTCGTTCGTGCATACGGCGCAAAGGTGGAATCAATCACGATTCGACATCTGGCCTTGGAGACCCAGGGAGTTGTTGAACCGCCCGACGGACAACCCAGAGGCTTCATCAAAGCCGCATAACCCTCACAAATCCAACACACCGCCCTTCGAGCTCAGCTCGATGGGCGGTTATTCTTATTGCCTTACAACTTCCTCACGATACCCTTCGTCGCGTTGACTTCAACCTGACCGATATACGCATGTCCTGATAGTACCCCTTTTAAGAAACTTCCGGTAGCTATTTTCTTACATCAATCGCCAGGCAGGCTGGTTGACAAACCCCCCAGTCCATGCTAGTATGCGTGGTTAACTTGTGCCCTTTGAGATCAACGTAGTTTGAACCGCTCCAGCAGGAGTAGGGGGTTTCATTGAAACACGTTACCGTAGTTGACTTGCGGCATTACGACCGAAAGAAACCTGACGAGGATCAGCCACCGACCAATTATGGCTGGCTCTCCTCGGTCGCAGCAGCACTCGAACTTCGCAGACTGGGACTCGTTCCCAATGCGATCCTCACCTCACCCCAGCCGCGTGCGGTACGCATGGCGGAAATCATCCGGCAGGTCCTCGGACTCACCTACAGCTGCTACGAATTGCCGGCACTCAACGACATGTCAAGCGATAAAGGCTTCGACATGAAACGCCTAAAGTCGGAATGCGGGGAAGCCGGCAAGAGCCCCGAGGAATATGCGTTGTGCACCGAATGGTCACATCGCTACCTCTACGATCGTTCGGAAGCGCTGTTCACCGAACTCACCGCATGGCTCACCGAGCACGCCAATGAAGGTGATGTTGTCGCCATGGTCAGTCATGGCGCAGCAGTCGAGATGCGCTTCCTGCGGATGCTGCTCTCGACGAAAACCGACAGCCCGGTCGTCCCGAAGCAAATGGTGGAGAACACCCTGCAGTCGGGTCTCGTCGACCTCATTCCTGGTGGGATGTTCGACACCTGCGAAGGAGGCATCTGGCGCAATACCGCAATCGCGGCGTTCGAAAAGCCCCAAATCGTCTGCTGTGGACCGTCTCATCGCGTTTCTATAAGCGTGAGACGGTTCTTTTTTTACATTACGTGTCATGCTGAACTTGTTTCAGCATCTCATTTCCACTACACTAGAGTTACCAATTACTATTGCAATATGCCCACTTCCCCTGAATCCCCCATTCCTATTGAATCAAGAGAAGGTGAGAAGGAACGTCCTAATCTCACTGTCTTTTTGATGCGACACGGAGAGTCTGGGAAAGATAAATCGCAACCCACCCGTGGACTGACTGAGAAGGGCCGAGAACAAGTGAGTGAAAACTTTAACGGTCTCATCAACCAAATCATCGGGGATGAACTCCCTGAGTTCACTGACTTTGATGATCCTGAGAAACGTCAGCGTGCGGCTCAAGAAGCGCTCGCAAAAGTCGAGATTCACCTTGCCGATTCCGAGACTGATAGAACCATGGAACAAGCGTGGCAAGAACGCGAGATGCTCATCAACCTCGGCGTTCCCCAAGAACAAGTCTATACTTCTCAAGCAACACACGAGTGGGCTAAAAAAACCGGACTTATCCCACCCGATGCGGCAACTGGAGGTGGTCCCGGAGTGAAGCGCCGGCTTGCCGGCGTCCAAGGGATGGATCAGGCACCTGAGTTCAGGAAGTTAATTGATAAACCAGAATATCAAACTCTGGTAGGCGCGAGTGATGAAATCGGGGCATGGGCGCGTACTCCCGATGATCAGGTACCTGCGGGCGTGGAGAAACGCCATGAAATGGAATCACGGATGGACCAAGACCTCGCAACAGTCCAGAGGGTCACTGAGGGACGGCTTGCTCGCCATCAACAGCGGGTCGTGTACGTCGCAAACAGCCACGCATCAATCATCACGCTAGCCGCGGCAAAGGAGCTGGGAATTCCCCTGGAACAGCTCGGGCAAGTCGACAACGCAGAGGGACTCAGGATGGACTTCTACAGTTCGGGAAAACAGCGGGACGTCAGGCCGTTCGGCAAAAGTCTCGAAGTGAAAGTCGCCGAGTGGAAAACCTAAATCACTGGATCTACCGGCTCCGAATCTTTCTCACTACTCCCAGGTTCCCGTCGACTTCGATGATATCGCCGTCTTTGATTACTTGGCTGGCAATGCGCAATCCCGTCACGCAGGGAATGCCGGCCTCACGGGCGAGCGTTGCCGGGTGAGACGTGATTCCGGTGCCGCCGTCGGCCGTCATACCAGCTGATTTTTGGATAGCCGTAGAGAAGCTCGGCACCGCCTGGATGGTTACGATGATGTCACCGGGGCGGACTTTTGGTAGTTCGTCGAGGTTGATAACCACTTTTGCCGGCCCCCGTACCTTACCACCAGAGACGGGAACACCAGTGAGTGTTTTCCACGTTGTCGGAATGCTTAGTACATTCTTTTTGATTTTCTCAGCACGCTTCCCTGTAACGACTGCTACCTTCCCTTTACGTGTTATATACGCCGATAATAGATACCGTTCCCGAAGAATGTGTTCAAAATTTTTCCCCTTCACGAGCGCCTGGTACGGCTCGTCAGCCAAAAACTGCCTGACATGCGGAACCGCGATACCTAAGCGACGAGAGTATTCATGAATAAGCGGATCCATGTAATACAGCGACAGGGAGACAAACCGTTTTCGAAACTCTTTCAAATACACACCGTTCCTCATAGCAACGAACGCTTGGCGCTCTTCCTGTGTCAGATGAAGTCTGTTCTCGATGAGTGAAATCTTTTGTTTGATATTCTTGTGGAAGAAAGAGATGCGGGCATACTGCGCATCGATGTTCCCCTTGGAAACGATGCCCTGCAGCCGGCGCAAAAAGTCTTCAGTTCTCCAGACCGGGTCCTCATAGTCACGCGTAATCCAGAAATACGCCCTGCAGTGAGCGAGGAACTTTTTGTTGAAGTGCGGATACTTCGTGATTCTGACCAGCAGATCATTGAACGGACGGCGAAATTCCCGGCTCAGAGCCTTTGAGCGGGCGACAGTACGGGCGAGGGAGTACAAACCTAGTTCCTCTTCTTTCGGGTACATGGCGCTCGTATTGGTGGTCAGGGTGTTGAAATACTTCTCTACCTCATTATTCGTTTTCACCTTTTGGAATAACAGGCTCCGCAAATACTGGCTGAGCTGTACATCTACCTGCAGCGCCGGGAAATAGTGGCCGTACATCCGGATATACTTTTGTTGGTACGTGCGGTAATACTTGGCAAGCGTAGCACCAGCCTGTAGACGGAGTTTCGATCGGCTGACAGATCTCGCGAACGCTATGAGGTCATTGCCATACTTCCTGACCTGGGCTGTAAGAAACGGAATAAACTTCGGGTCATCCAGCACTTTGCGGACCAGATTCTGCGTCGCGTTAAAATAGTCTTCTTTATCCGCCATAAACCACATGAGGCGGTTCTCGAGTATCATCATGAGGTTGAAAAAGTGCCCGGCGAGCCTAGATGTAACTGTGCTCATCGCCTGGGTCGAAAATACATTCGGGAACGCGCTCATCCTCTGGCGCTGAGACACTTCTACCCACTCGTGGAAAGAGCGATTCCATGAAGTACCGATGGCCTTGGCCACCTCCCGTTTGCACTGTGCGAAACTCTGGTAAAGAATCGTGTGGACACCGAGCCGTTTCGGGGCTACAAGGTTTTGTTCTTGATCATCGATATACAGCACATCTCGTGGCTTCACGTTAAAACGCCGAAATACCCACCGCATCGTTTCGCTGCTCGCTTTGGGAAGGTTGATTTCTTGAGTATTGATCGCGTAGTGAAAGTGCTGCCTGAATCGTAACCGCTTCTCGAAAAGCCGGAACCAGCCGATCAGATTTTTACTTAAAAGAACTACCTGGTAACCTTCCAGCCGGAGTTTTCGAATCATACTAATCACCGGAGGGTTCAGGCGCTGTTGTTCTAAGTGCCATTTCCGTATTTCCCGCCAGTCAACCTTCCAGTCGAGCTCCTTGACCGGTCGTCTCCAGCCCTCGCTTTCCGAGATTTTGTTTGTGACGACTAGGTTGAAGTATTTGGTATAAAAAACGTCGAATACCTTTTTCCACGGGGTTTTGTATATTTTTCCGAAATGCTTGGCAGTTGCTTTATGGTCGCCAAGCACTGCAACTCCGTTGAAATCGATCAGAATGAGTTTTATTTTTTTCTCCTTCATACCCTCTTCACTATACCACGTGTAGCGTCGACATTCACTTTTTGCCCGTTTTTTAGAACTTGCGTCGCGTTTTTCGTACCGATCACACAGGGAATGCCGAGCTCGCGCGAAACGATGGCCGCGTGGCACGTAATGCCTCCTTCGTCAGTAATGACTGCAGCGGACTTTTTCATGGCCGGCAAAAATGTAGGCGTAGTATTCTGCGTGACAAGGATCTCTCCTTGCCTAAGCTTTCCAATATCTTCAATACGGCTGACGATTCGAACTGTTCCTTGGGCGCTCCCCTGGCTGCCGCAAATACCCGTTACCACCCGAGTAGAACTCTGTGACCTCTTTTTCTTTGGGATTTTTGCGTATGGTAACCGTCTCATAAGCGCATCCGCGTCTTTGCCGGCGAATACGTGACATCGTTTCATTCCTAAAACCACCACGTAATGCTTGCTTCGTGAGTCGCTTAACTTTTTCAGTGGAAGTTTCTCGCCTCTGAGCGCGGCAGTAACCTCTTCGAGTTTTAATCTGTGGTACTCATCGCGGGATAAACGTAACCTGCGGGCGGCTTCAGCACGTAGAGAGGTTGAAGAATACGTGATGCGGCTGAACGCGTTTTCGTGCTCAATACGGTAATATATCATTTCGCGAAGCATAACAACTTCCCTCTGAGTAAGCGAAAACTTTTTAGAGAGTTGCCGGCTATTAAATTCGTTCATTTCATGTCGAGCCTTCAGCTTGGTTAAGCGCTCGTCGGGATTCTCTGACCTAACGGTGCTTCTTACACGATTGGCAAAATCGCTCCAGCGCCACGGATCACCCCCCAGATACACAGAGGTCCACCGGTATTTTTCAAAGTGCTTCTTCATGGCCTTTCGCCCCTCGCGTGATGTAACTCCTTTGGGCCGAGCTTGAATCCTTTTTATCAATCTAAAAAAATTGCGCTCTTCCTGTAACGGCGTGGTATCCCGCTTTGGTGTCGACAGCAGGGTAAGCGCCTGTTCGTTTAACCCCCGGTGTCGTCGCATAAGCAGGTCGCCGTATGCGTTGATAAGCTCGACCAGAGTTGAAACGCCCTCGGCAGTATGCTGAAATGCTGCATGATATCGTCCGAGCTCGCTTGCGAGTTTTTCGTTCGACATGGCTCGTACGTCGAGCTTGATAAAACGCGACGCGGACCGTCGAAATCTGACAAAGGAAGTGATTATCCTCCTTGTGCAGCTGGTGAGATAGGCGGCGCTGTGGATTCTTTTCGATAATGCTCTACGTAACCGGGCAATATCAGCCGGATCGCGCCACATGATGAAGTTCTTTCCCTTTCCCTCTATTAAAACGCATTTGAAGCGCAGGCCGATGAAGTACCTATACAGCTTCAGGTAGCCGTTAAGGTGCGTCCATGAAACGTCAAAAGGAATGTCGCGGCCGGCGAAATGCCGCCATCTCATTTTGAGGACATGCTGGATATCTTTGTCCAACTTCATAGCTTTTTAATGATGCCTTTTGAAGCGTCCACTTCCACACGGTCGCCGTCTTTAAAGACCTTAGTGGCGATTTTAGTTCCGATCACGCAGGGAATCTCGAGTTCGCGTGAGACTATCGCCGCATGGCTGGTGATACCGCCAGAATCGGTAACAATGGCCAGGGCTTTTTTCATTGCGGGAATTATTTGAGGATTTGTGGAGGTGGAAACCAGAATATCACCCGTTTTCATTTTCTTCATGTCTTGCGCCTCATCCACCCGTCTCACAGTTCCATGCGCCTTACCGGGGAATGCCGTAGTACCCCTGATTTCTTTAATCTTCGGATCGACATGTAGGGAAGATTTGATTGCCTTGACGACTGGCCGAGCAGCCGGGCCTGAGAGAACTTTGTACGTTGCTCCTGTGAAAACTACTACAGACTCTTTCATCCGTTCATTTAGAATGTCTGGATCTACTTCTCTCCTCACTAATGCGGCTTCCATTTCATCCGGAGCGATCATGTAGACCTGTTTTTTTGAGAGCTGATTTCGCTTCGCTATCTCCTCTATGAAATCCTCCATGAGGAGATGTGCTTGTTGGTTCCGAAACTTTCTTTCAAATTTCCAGAAACCCAGTGTTCTGATCGAATGTACGAGCCGACGCTCCTGTCTGTTGAGATGTAACGCCGTCTCAATGTCCCGCTGTTTATTCGTCAGAACGACTGGTGCATCATTTTTTTTCTTGGTGAGAATTTGTACTTCCGGTAGTGAGCTTGGTAGCGAGGAAAGGCGTTGAAGAATGTTTTCTTCGTTCCACGCAGGACCATTGTACCCAAAACCGATCCATGAGTACTTTTTAGTATGGTTGTGAATCTCTTTTTTTGATAGTTGGCCTCGAATCTGTTTCTTTCGAAGAATCAAAAGATCTCGCTCCTCCTTGCCGGCTACGGTTTCCCGGGGGGACGAGCTCAGAATTTGGAAGTATTCACCTACAATATCGTGATTTTTTCCTAGACGTCCTTTTATAATCGACGTGATGACGTTGCTTAATAACGGCTCCTCCATTTCCATGACCGTCGCCATGACGCTGTATGTCATCATGGAGAGAAACTTTTGCAACCAGTAATTCCATCGGGCGAATAGTTCACGGCCGTTTATAGACGATAAATTACCGGATAGCCTTTTCGCGGCAGACAGCATTATCGGGATTTCGATCCGGTTAACGGTTTCTATTTTCTTCAACAAAAAATCATTCTTTTCAAGTCGAGTAAGAATCTTTTTGCCTGCGGTAATGAGTCCGCCTGGGGTCGTAAGGTAGCTGAACTCACTGTTTCTATACCAACAGCCAATAACGTTCTTCTTCACCCCTACCTCCTTGCACGCGTATTGAGCAGACAGCCAATACAGAGTTGTAGGATAGAGGTAGATGTTTTTATCGTGGGCTAATTCAAGCCAGGCTTGCGACATACTATAATTTCTTCACTATTCCGTGAGTCGCGTCGACTTCCACCCGGTCGCCATTTTTTAGCACAATATTCGCATTCCCCGTGCCGACAACGCAGGGTATTTTTAACTCGCGTGCAGTGATAGCCGCATGGCAAATAAGACCACCTGTGCTTGTAACGATCGCTGCTGCTTTTCTCATAGCGGGAAGAAGGTCGGGGCTGGTCGCCTGTGAAACGAGAATATCACCCTCATTCATCCTTCCCATGTCAGTAGGAACCTGGATAATCTTAACTGTTCCGCGAGCCTTGCCGTGATAGGCACATTGGCCGATAATTTCCTTGACGTCGGACTGGGATTTTTTTATACGCAGTTTCTCCACAAAGTCACGCGCAGCTGATCCTTGAAGAAACCGGTCTCTAACTCGGGTAACAATAAAAGCAGAGAATGCTTTTCGCTTGCGCAGTTGCGCAACTGGTGGCGCCGTGTTTTTAATGAAGTTGCTCATTTCCCACGGGAAAAGGAAGCTAATCGTTCGCCAGTCCTGGACTTTTTTCCTGCGCGCAACTTCTCGAAAAAACGGCTCATAACAATAAAAACCGTGATGCTGCATTTCTTTCCTGTACCCCTTCTGCCAAATCACCCGCTGGGATAGCCAGACCAAAAAACGTTCACGCTTGCCAAAATGAAACTTTTTCATCAGTGCGCGTTGCTGTTCTTTTCTTTGCCGAAGCTGGTGAGGGATCGCAAGAGCTGTTGGATTCTGACGTGCTTCTTCGAGTTCTACTTGAAACTGCTCAAACGTGGCAGGAGGCCCTAGGTATAGATAGTCAAGCCAGCAGTATTTCTCATGTAAGTATTTCAACTTGCGCGCGACAAGCGAAGCTGGCTTTGTTTTGACTTGTTTGGCGAGCACTGCCATCGCATGCTCTTTTTGCTGGCGGAGACTCATGCGTGTCGGCATCGAAAGAAGAGGCCAGTGCGTTTCAAAGTGACTACTCCCCATAGCGTTTTTCAGTTCTTTGTGAATCCTGTTCGAAAGGTGATTCCGTCCGTCGGTAATGAGACCGTTAACGAGCGTGCTGTACCCTTGGTGAAGCCTTTGGAGTGGGATCACTCGCTCTATTTCGCGAGGGAGCTGGTCGTCCGTCATGGTGGCCAGTGGAAGCTTGCGGAGACGCTCGCCCGCCTTAAAATACTTCTTGGTTATAACGTCGATATGCTTATATATATCTGTCCGCCATGCGCCATTGTTCGCGAGCTGACCCGAAATATGCTGTGCTGATTTTTCAAATTCGTCGCTTCGAAAAACGTTATGACAAACTCCCTTGTCCATTATCCAAACCACCTGCGAGAGAAAGTTCCCTCCTCCAAGACGTGGAAACGCTCGCACCCAAAGTTGCGCATTATAACTTGAGAGAAACCAGTGGCCGCTATATATTCGTTCAAAAACTTCCCAGCTCATGATGGTTATGATAACTTTTTCACTAT
>LCPQ01000026.1 GCA_001003705.1 Parcubacteria group bacterium GW2011_GWA2_48_9
GCTGAAGCGGCTGCGACAGCGGTTCAGCGGGCACAAACAATCTACTAAGTCCTATGAAAGTACTCCACATCTTCGTTGTATTCATAATACTCATCGCTGCTGCCGGAGGAATACTATTGACTCGTGTCGATACTGCTTCGGCACAGCTACTCTATGCGGCTCATGAGCCGTGCCTAACCGCTACCCAAAAAGACCAGAGTGAAGTCAAACCGCCTCGATTATACTTTTTGCCGTTCTGCGATCAATCACCTGCATACCGAGTTGATAACATGACAGGACAACTGGTTGATGACTGTCCGGCAGGAGCCACATGTACAACCTACGACGAATTCTGCATGCCAGTCCGAGTATGCACAGTGGAAGATTTTGTGCAGGGATTCGTTAACCTTTCAAAAGCCGGCATCACCGCTCTTCCGGTCATAGCGATGGTTTTCCTGATCTGGGGCCGATTCAATATGATCACCTCTGGGGGAAATGCTGAAAAGTTGGGTCAAGCAAAAAAGATGATCGTTAGTGTAGTAATAGGAGTAATCATTATTATCATCATGGCATGGTTCTGGACAACATTTGTCGTATTTATCATTACTGGATCAGCCACACTCTTCCCTGGTACGGATTATGCACGTCCATGGTGGGGGGGCGATCCTGGTGACAGCCCCGATAGTTCACTTGACGCAAATGCCGGATGTTGCGTCACTCCCCAGGGATGTTTCGAGTCAGTACCCCAGCGCCAATGTGATGACTATGAAACTCAACAGATTTATTGCATCGACTCCGGCTTAGGACCGGACTGCTCGACGAGCTGGGTGCAGGCAGTCTCGTGCAGCAACTACTCGCAATGTAGAAGTCTCGAAAATGGCTGCTGTGTACCAATAGACCGTAATTCGACCGACTGCAGAACTCCGGATCCTATCAGGGGCTGCAGCTCAATGACCGACACGCACATACTAGTAGATTCGACGGCCTGTGGTAGCATCAATCAATGTCAGTTGTAATCTTGTAGAGCGTCAAGTAGTCAGATATACTTACCCTACGCACGATATGAAAAAAAGTCTTCTTATAGCACTAGGCATCGGGATATTGATCGGCATCCCGCTGATGGCAATGGCGGACGTTTCGTTGCCGAATCCGATCAGTGGCGACTTGAATGACAAGGACCTCATCGAGGTGCTTGTACGTTCATTGCAACTCGTGCTTGGCGCTGTGGATATTTTTGCTCTTTTTATGTTTGTCCTTGGTGGGTTCGAACTCTTGATGTCTGGTGGAAATCCAACGCTTGTAAAAAAAGGCAAGGATACCCTCATTTGGGCGACGCTTGGTATACTTGTTATTACCTTGAGCTACTCGATTCTAAAGTTCATTTATGAAGCTATTACGAAAGTTGGAGGTGCCTAAAAGCACTTTGAGCTTGACAATCGGATGAAAAAATGTCTATACTATATTCCATCATCCTCCGTGTCACTAACCGGGGGTTACGAAAGGGGGTGTATTGAACAATGAAAAAAGTAATATCACTTATCATGTTGGCTGTCCTGTTGCTTCCAGTCGTTGCCGTTGCGCAGATAAATACTAGTGGCAACCTTGGAACAACGTTTGGTCTTGGTACCGCTAACCTCCAAAGCACCGTTATTCGAATCATTCAGTGGGTACTCGGCTTGCTCGGCTTAATAGCTGTTGTTATGATTCTTATCGGCGGGTTCCAATGGATGACTGCTGGCGGTAACGAAGAGAAGGTTGCAAGCGCAAAGAAAATTATTTCCGCTGCAGTTATTGGCTTGATTATTATTCTACTCGCTTGGGCAATCGTTATCTTCGTCGTTCAGACGACTACGAACGTGACCAATTAGCACTTGATTGAAATCAGTCGAAGTACAACTCCCTCGGAAAATTCCGAGGGAGTTTGGTATTTATGCTGACTTCCAGATACAATACCTCTATGCAGCTACTCCACACTCAATATACCAGCAGATATCTCTGCGCCGCAATTATCGTCTACTGCGCAATTTTCATTATGCTGGGAATCATCAAGCTCGACGCGCACGATTATACGGCGATAGACCTTGGGATTTATACACAGGTTGCGTGGCATACGGCTCATGGAGATCCCTTTGGTATGACCATTCATCCGCATTCATACCTGGGAGATCACTTTGAACCGTTGCTGGCATTTCTGGCAATACCATTCTTTTTCTTTCAATCCCCACTGACACTATTGATATTTCAAACACTCGCCATCGGGCTTACGGCTTGGCCACTTTTTAGAATTGGCAAGCGATATATTGGAGACATGCCGGCACTTGGGATTGCTGCGCTTTTCCTTTTGAACCCATTCGTCCAGAATGCAAACGCCTTTGAATTTCACATGCTGCCTTTTGCCATGTTTGGTATAGCATGGACGTATGTGTGGTTTCTGGAAAAAAAATTCTGGGCATTTACAGTTACAATCACTGCGGCTCTCCTAGTAAGGGAGGATGTGTCATTAGTAGTAATGATGTTTTCTGCCATAGCATTTTTTTACCATCGGGAACGTCGGTGGAAACTTACCCCGTTGATCCTTGCTTCGATATGGCTTATCGGATCGTTACTATTGATTGCTCATTTCAATCCGGATGGCGGATATAAGTTTTTTACCTACTACTCACCTCTTACTTCCTCAAATGCGGATGGCGGTGTAATTGCATCTTTTGCGAGCAATGTGTTATTAAAACTCATACACCCCTACACATGGGTTCTCGCAATGGCGTTTCTTTTGCCGTTCATGGGCATTCCGTTACTCGGTGCTCGCATGTTACTACCGTCTGTACTGGTTTTTATTCAAGTCGCCTTAACTGGTTTTACCGAATTAGTCCTAAAAACTCACTACAGCGCGCTTATGCTGCCGAGTCTTTTCGTAGCTTTGGTATTCGGCCTTCAGCGCCTGCGGGAACGGCCGCCTAGGATACTCGCGGCACTGCCAATGAGGATGCAGTTGATAACAATTTTACTTGCAACTGTGACGCTCTACAGCGTGCTCACCTTCGGTCCACTCCCTTCACTTGGGGCAGCTGTTTTCTTCTCAAAATCAACCAATAATGCGGCGGATCAAATGCTTGCAGCATATGTAGCAGAGGTTCAAAAAGATGATAGTGTGATAGCCAGTTTTGCCGTTTTGCCGCATCTTGCTGCCCGTTCAGATCTCTACTCGCTTCATTATGCTTTCTTAGGAACGCGCCAATACTCGAAGGAGGCATTCCCCTTTCCACAAGATATTGACCGCGGGATTGTCGATTTTAATGATTTTCTCATCTATCATCTTCAATCTTTTGGTATTGCACCGTATGCCGATGCGGCAGTGACTGGACCGAAACGAATACGTGATTTTTTTAGAGAGCGTGGACTGGTCCCGACCAAGGTTTTTGACACACTCGCGTTGTACGAACGGTCATTAGAACCTGGAATCGAACTCTATAGAGCTCACGATACGCCTCCAACGGACCTCTCAGGGAAAATACAATCGATCTCCCCAGAATTGACATTTGTGGGTTGGAAAGAGCTCCCTATCGATAATGATAAACTTTTTGGAAGATCCGTCTTTTGGCGCGTTGAGTCTCCAATTGATGTGAATTACCAATTGCTCCTTACATCCGGGAACTACCAAAAATACTATCCCCTAGGCTATGGTCTCTACCCGATATGGGAGTGGCCGGTGGGAAAAATCATACAAATAAACTACTGGTGGTATATCCCAAACACAGCAAAAACTTCGCCCGTCAACATACAACTCGTGGACATAGAGGGATACGTGCAGCTTGACGGTCTACGGTCGCCAGCAATGAACATCACCCGCAGCACCCTCATCGGCTCAGTAATAGCTGTGGAATAAATTATTGACAGTACTCAGTGAGAAATCACGCGATAAATAGAAACGTCAGTATTGCTGAATACTAGCTCTAGAAAGTTCCGGGACGAAAAATCAGGTAGGGAATGTTCCTGCTCTACTTGGCCTATGAAAATATGCGTAATACCAAATTCACGCAAAAACGATTCTTCTTCGGCACTAGACATTTCTGATGAAAAAAACTTGTCTACCAATATTTTTTTATCTGTCAGAAAAAGTGTCTGCGGGCCGTGACCGATATATACCCTCCGAAGCGAATACGCGGGAATAAAATTTCCTGAGTACGCGGTGCTCAATATAACTGCATCGCGTACAGTGTGACTCTGTAACCATGACAGACTTTCTACCTCCTGATCAGTAATATAGTAGGGAAGCGACTTTGTTGCAGAATAATGTTGAATATCCTGTAAAACAATCTGTACGTTGGTGAGTGGCAAGAATACTACCAAGAACATCAATACGGTCGTCTGGTATATAAAAGGGCGCCGTGACACCCGTAGGCGCTCCCAGAGGTGTACCATCCCTATAGCAGCAAGAATTGCGAGTGGAATAAATAGTCCCTCCACCATTCTTCGCTGGAAGTGAAGCGGTGAATATATGAGCAGGACCGACACAATGATCCACACGTAGACGAGTGTGGGGTGAGATAAGGTTCGCCCTTGTTTTTTTACGACGGCATAGGCTCCAAAAACAATCATAAAAATAAAGCCAATAAGGTACATCAGTGGTGAGGGTGAAGGGAGAATATTTTGGGCATTCCACTCGGCGACGACCGGATCAACAGCTTGGAGTGTCAATAAATACGCCGCTGCAGGCAACATCAGTGTGCCCAAAAGTCCGACGTGCATGATCCATTCCCACTGCACACGGCGGGTGCGGACCATCGTAACGACGAGATATATGAGGATAACTACTACGATAGTCGGTGCATTAAACGGATGGAAAGAAGTAACGGCCATTCCCGAGAGCCCGGCAATGACGCTGTACCGTATTTTGTGAGTGTGGAATGCAAGCAACATGCAAAGAAACGTAAAAATAATCAGCGTCAGCGAAGCAAGTAAGTGGGGATTATGGTACAAGGTGAGAAATGGAATAGCCTCAGGCACCCATGTATCGACTGGGAGTCGAACCGGATTATCACGCAAAAAGAGTATCGGGTTTAAAAACACCCCTAGCCCAGAGGAAAAAACGATCAAGAGTAGGGCTACCCTTCTCACTGTTTGCGATGAAGACATCCACGATAAAAAAAGATACATCACCAGAAGGAACGCCGGTATCAAAGCTACCCGGCTTGCTTGGAGCGCTGTAAGTGGAGAAAGGTCAAAAAGCCGTGCACCGATACCGATAGCATACCAAAATGGATTTACATATAGCCCGGACTGCTTTTCGCTTGTATAGAGATCAATAAACTGATTCTCCCCTTCTTTCGCGGTAGAAATCATGGAGAGATACACATTGGTGTCACCGGGAGTGAGATGATGGATCCCCGAATAGTGCATTCCCGACGGGGACGAAAAAACGCCATAGAGATGCGGAATGAGCGTGACTGCTACTAGCACTGCGCATACAACTGCAACAAACCGCCACTCACGAACGGTAATACGCTCAAAAAGTAACCGCTTCATAGTGTAGATGGCACCGGCGTACCCGGGCATTCATAGAGTATAGTCTTATCGGCAATTTCTTTCTTTTGGCACTTTTGTAGGCGTTGATAGTAATTCAACTCTTCGACTGAAATAGTAGCTCCCTGATTAAAATCCTGAGGGGTGTAGAAGTTACTATAAAAAAGAAAATAAAGCGTGCCCGGGTAAGTATCAATGTATGACTTCCGTATTGGCCAGATTGGATCCACGTTATAACCCGTGTACAAAGCAAAGGGGAAATATTGATACGACACAAATAAAGGTGCTCCATTTTCAATCGGGTGTTCTGATAAATACGTAATCGATTCTTCAATCCAATCGGTCCTCGTTACGCCGTGATTACCAAAGTAGATATTGAGAACAAAGAACACAACAACCATTACGGCAATTTGGCTAACTTGGTGCATGAGGTGATACCGTTGCTTTTTCGCCCGTTGAAATAGGCTATAAACGCTTCGTGCTATAAGCAGGGTAACAATAGGCGTCAGCTCGATAAAAAGTCGAGCCGCGATCGATTCCGTGGGTGCAATAAGAGGTTTGACGATAATAACAACGGCAACAAAAGTCCAAAGATACCTCTCAAAAGGATTCAGCTCCCAAAAGAAATATTTCGGGAAGAGACGTCGTACTACCACTACCGCTCCAGTCAGAACCATTATGAGTACAACCCAAAGCACACGAAAGTGGCCAGCATCGGGGTACAGGGTGAATACGGTACCAAATTTTACCATAAGCATCCATGGAAGCGCGGCTAACATCATGAGAAGAAGTACCGTAAACAATGGCAAATAGGTTGTGCTCCTAAACGAACGGCGGTAAGTGAGGTGCATGAATATAAAGAAAAAGGTCGTGGCCAATGCAGCTACAATACTCGTGTGGAACTGCAAAATCAGTATCAACGCTGTCAGCATATACCATGTCCAGCTACGAGTCGTAAGCGCACGATACATGGTGATGAGACCGAAGAGCGTTAACATAATCACCAAGGCGTAATACCGCGACTGATGTTCAAAAAGGATGCTTCCATAGTTCACTGCATACACCCCAAGTGCGAGTACGCCAACTGGGATTGAAAAGAACTTTTTACCCATGTAAAAGATTGCCAACCCCGAAAAGGCAAAAAGTGCTGCAAATGGCCACCGAGCGCTTTTTTCTGAAAAACCAAAATGCTGTAAGAACAGCGCCTGATAGCCGTAGGTGAGCCACCCCTTATTTCGCTCGAAGGTGCCGCCGTAATAGTTGGTCGACTCATACGCATACTTGGGATCATTCGAGGGTATGGTGCTTGTGTTCTCAAAAAGCGGCTTGCCCTCGAACCTGCCGTGCGGGTACCCATCCTCAAGCACCTGAAGCGAATTTATTACCGTCTCTGCTTCATCTTGCCAGAGGTATCGTTCTGCACCGACAAACATGCGTATACCCACTCCGACGAGCAGAAGGACGCACACCGTAATGAGTATCCAATGCCGCATAGTAATTATAAAAACTTAACATACGTGTGTATCCGCAAACGATGCAAGATGTACTGGCCGAGCACATGAAGAATATGTGTGCCATAAGCCACACTTCGTGAAAACCCGACTGTTGATGCATCCTTAAAGTACCTCGTGGGAATAGGTATTTCTTTAATTCGAAAGTGGTGTAGAGCTAACTGAACTATAATCTCCGTATCAAAGACAAAGTCATCGGAATTTTCCTGAAAGTGTACGGTGCGAAGAACCTTTTGGGAATAAGCCCTAAAACCCGAATGGTACTCACTCAAGCCCAGTCCGAGAATACTATTTTCGATTGTAGTGAGTGCTTTGTTTGCAACATATTTCCAAACTGGCATTCCGCCTTTTCTTGCACCACCCTTTAGCAGCATTCGTGAGCCAAACACTGCATCACATTCATTTGCCAGGAGAGGGGCGAGCATGTGAGGAACCAGTGTCGGATCATACTGATGATCTGGGTGAATCATTATTATGATGTCAGCGCCGAGCTTGATTGCCTCCTGATAGCATGTTTTCTGGTTCCCCCCATACCCACGATTAACTGGGTGCACCAGTGTTGTCAAACCAAGTTTACGGGATAATGCGACCGTACCATCAGTCGATGCGTCATCGACAAGAATGATATCATCCACCCACTCTCGAGGGATGTCGTGAAGGGTTTGTGCAAGAGTTTTTTCAGCGTTATACGCGGGAAGTACCGCTACTATTCGTTCTTTCCGAGGTATACGCCGATTATCATTCAACGAAGTATTCATGAATTATTAGTGTACCATACCCCACATACCATTGACTTCGGTCTCAAACATACTGTTTGGGTAAGTCACGGGTAGGTGATGTTCTGAAACGACGCGGTAACTGGAAAACAGCGGAAAAGATACCGAATGCATTGATACAGCTGCTCCTCGGCGCTTCGCGAATGTCTGTATCCGGTCAGCATACGTTCGTACAAGCTCATTCTCACTTACGATGTTTATTTCCTGCAAACCAGCTGGCGGGTGCTCTATGACAAATCTATAGACAGCACATACGTGAGGCAGGCCGGCAATGGGGCGAAATATATTACCATCTTCATGCAAAGGAATAATGCCGTGTATTTTCGCTTCACGTACAAACAAGTTGATCAGCGTATCATACCGCATACGGGGGGACATGCCATAAATTGCCGGCTGGCGAAGAATACTGATAGCAATGCTATTAGCATGCGGTTTGAGACTTTGTTCCGCCATATGCTTCGTGTGCCCATACCATGCACGAGGCTTCGAAAAAGAATGCTCAGCGTACGTATCTTGACGCCCCCCGCGATCATAGACTGATGCCGTAGAACTAAAAATAAAATGACGGACTCCTGCTTGTATTGCGGCGCGTAGTGCTGTAACCGTCTGAGAGACATTTACTTCCCATGCAGCATCGCGATTTCTTTCGCATGCGGCATCCGTAGACATGCCGGTGAGATGTATGACGGTGTCTATGTGTTCTTTATGAAAAACATTAGCTAGAGGCTCATTATGAGAAATGCTGCATTCACGTTCACTAAGCGTATGAATAGTAGCTGACCGCGTCTGAACATAGATAGTCCATGGAGTACCAATAAAGGACTGGCGCAAAGCGGATCCCAGGTAACCCGTACCTCCAGTTAAAAATAATCGACGTGAAGTTTCCATAGATACTACGTTGGTGCTGCGACGTACATATTAATATGATAGGTTGGATTCATGGTTTTCGAAAAATCCCGTAAAGTGAGACGCCGAAAGGGAATGGTATGCTCGAGACAAAACGCTCACTCGCGAGAATGGCTTTGAGTAGAGTGTTAATGCAATGTTGTGGCGTCCGAAGATCTCGGAGCTGGTCCGCGCCTTGAGAGTGATCTCCTGCACATATCTTCGCAAATAGTCTGAATGCGGCAATTAAAGGAAACAGCCAAACATTATAATACCGCATAAGAAGCGTATCGGCCCCTACTGATTTTACGGCGACCATAAGCGATGTCCGCGTATACCGTCGCCGATGGTGGGATAAGTCATCGAGCCTGCTCCAAAGAAAGGGAAACGCCGCCGTGGTAATAAAAAGTATTCCGCCCGGCTTCAATACGCGGTTGAGCTCATATATCAGCCCCGCGTCATCATCGACATGTTCTATGATGTCAACCGCAGCAACTATATCAAACATGCGCAAGTAGTGGCAGATTTCCCCCGGGCCCGCACCCGACATCGAGCACAGAAGCGTCATGCGTATGGATAGAGCGTCTCAAAGCTGAAAGAAATATTTTTCGCCTACCGGCAAACCACCAATGGCGCTCACGCTCACGCGAAAATACAGGATACATTGAATCATCCATGATGTTTGATCTGTTCACGAATACTCGGAAGCTGCTGACGAAAAACCAGAAGATCCCGGACGAGGACAATAGTATCATGGGCTAATCGCACAGTCGACTTTTTCAAGGTATCACGAAAAAAAAGGATTGGGCGCTGCTGGACTCGCAAGCCAGCGAGTGAGGAAACCACAAGTACTTCCGTATCCCAAAACCATCCTGGGTGCTTGCAATAACGCAATAAGGGCAATATAGTCTCTGTGCGAAAAAATTTATACCCGGCGCGTGTATCGGTGAATTGTGACCCTGTCATATACTTCACTAACATCCGATATGTAACGCTCATCGTCGC
>LCPQ01000027.1 GCA_001003705.1 Parcubacteria group bacterium GW2011_GWA2_48_9
CTACCAGTTGGTGCTCGACCTGCGTTACGAGTTTGTCGAGGTCAATTTCCTGGTTGATGACGTTGGAGAGATCGGAGAGAAGCTTTTGGTAGTCGATGCCTTTTTTATAGAGGAGTTTGTCGGTTATATTCGCAATGAAGCGTTTTAGGGGGTCGAGGATGAGGACGATAAAGACAGATACTATAACAGCAATAAATGTTTTGTTGGAAATGGAAGCATTTAGCCGATCAGGGAGTAGAATAGCTAATCCTATAATAGATGCCGAAATCAAAATAACTATCAAAGAATAGGTGATTGTCCTGAGAATAATAATACGAATATCTAAAAAGTGATGGCGCGTAATAGCATAGGCAGTGAAAGATGCTAAAAAAATAGTTGAATAGCTCCCAAGATTACTTAGCTGGGAGTGACCAACTAATGGAAGTACTAGGTTTGTCGTTGCACCAAAAATTACGGACAATAATAATCCAAAAAATAGGTATGTGAGTTGAACTTTTTGGACTCCATTTGAATGTTTATAGCTTTTTATCAGTAAAATAAACGAGGAAACAATGTAAAAAACAAAGTAAACCACAAACATGTAGTACATGGGACCGAAAAGAGGAACTATTGGATGTATATTAATATCTTCAACCCCCTTTACTAGTAAACTTGAGAACATTGACAGTGAAAAAAATACCGCCGGAAATATTATTGCAGTGATTCTTCTCCAGGATAACTCACGCCTCATAGGAAAAACAAATGTAAAAAGAAGCAAAAAAGCTGGAATGTAAAAGGCTCCCGTGAATGTTAGTTTTGTTAGCAAAATTGCTGTTTCAACTGTTGTTGAAGAGTCGACAAAAAAATTAAAAATAATCCATAACAGAATGGATATTATAAATAACAAGAAGAGTATATTCACTATACTCTTACGATTTCTAATATATACTAAAACACCCAAAAGAAAATTTAGAAAACTGACTACTAGTAGTACTGTGAGATCTAACATCTGTAAATTATCTCATCACGAATTTCTTCTCTAAACAGTCTACCGCAATTACACTGGGCACAGTGACAGGTTCCCTCTTCTTCAAAAGGATAAATAGCGCCTCAGAGACCATGATGCTCGCAATAAGGGTCTGGGCGAGTGCAATATTTGGAATAGGTATTTGCTTCATTACCGTTCTTTCAATAGTCTCACTATCAACGTACGATGGAATAATTGGGGAGTACTTTTCAGGCGGTATGGTAAACTTGTCAATCTGTTTTTTTGTTAACCCTTCTTGAAGTCCTAAATACTCATTAAGAGAAATTCCTTTTGGATCATAAACCAACACGCTACCGCCATATCCTACCGCCTGCGGAGTTAGCATATATTTGTTATATTCACGTGTTTTTTTATTTAGAATATAAGAGTAGTAAAGCTCGTTGTAATCAACACAGTCGAAAACAATATCAACATTGCCTACAAACTCATCAACATTACCATCTTGTAAGCCCTCGCTATACACTTTTACACTTGCAGCTGGATTAATATCTTGAATAAATTTTGCAAGAACTACAGCCTTATTTTGACCAAGTGTACTTTTGAATGCAGTAAACTGATTATTAATATTAACTGATTGAAAGGTGTCCTGATCTGCTACTGTGAAGCTTTCAATTCCGGTCCTAGCTAAAATTTGACCTGATGTGCTCCCCATTCCTCCACATCCCACTATACCCACCTTAATCTTTCGGAGCAATCGCTGCTCTTCCATGGTGATTACCCCAATATTTCTATCGAACATCTCAAAGTAATCCATAATCTATACCTAGAAAAATAAATTAATCCCGCTTGAGTAAAGTGTAATCCAAACTGCGAAAAAAATAAAGTTTATAGTGACCGATATTATTATGGACCATTTGAGATCATACCCAATAACACCTAAAAGTACTGAAGTAGGCAGCGGACCAGCGGTCAAACTAAAGAACAAGATCCCGAGTAATTTACCAAACCTAAGAAGTCTTACTTTCGATTCTGAAAGTTGTTTCTCTTTTTTTTCAACCCATCCTTCAATTTTTAAGATAACTTTATTTCCCGATTGCCTTTTTTTAAAATAGACGTATATTATTACAATTGAAAATGCTGTAAAAGTAACGTCAAATATTATTAAAGTTGGTAATGGGCCAAAAAACACAATGGATGAAATAAGTAAGCTTTCACCAAAAATAAAAAATAATACACTACCAATTAAGGATGTAACAGTACCACCAATTTTTACTAACGCTCTTATCATAGTGCTACGTTGTGGCTATGAAACTGAATATTTATGATTCGTGCCATCGTACTTAATGACTCCTTCTGAAATAAACTTCAACAATCTTGGGTCAATTTCTTGTAGACATATTTCAAATTCTTTGACGTTTAGCATACAAGGATAAGTTAACCCTTGATAAATTGAGGGCGGGCCGATTTTACGAAAAGGCAGTCCTATTTTTGTCAACATCGGGAGCAGTTTGTCATCCATAACACTAAATACATTTTCAATTCCTTTTTCTTTTACGAACAAATACATCCCCTTAATAAGTACTAGTAGGAGATGATGTCTCCTATATTTTTTTGTCACTATTAGTCTAGAAATTTCTGCGGCTTTAGACAAATTGACACTACTAGTATCAACATCAATCTTAAAGTTGCCCAACAACGGAAAACTATCATCTGAATTGAGAATCATGCGAACCGTAGCTGCAATCTCTTTTTCTTCGTCACGGATAATAAAGTGAGTTGAGTGACTATCCCACTCATCTTTTTCAAGACCATTTTTGGTATTCTCCTTACTTATGTAATTATACTCCTCACAGTAGACTCTATATCTTATCTTGAACAGCTCCTTCAGCTCACTCTCCTGTTCGGTTGTATAAAAAAAGAAGTGGTTGTAAAAGTTTTTATAAAACCACCAGAATTCTAGATTACGTTTAATTTGTTTTATCTTTGTTATTGTATTCACGAGCGGCGATGAAACTCCATTGACCATTTGTACCATACCACAAATCCCACATTTTTTCAAGTTTTTGTAATGGTCCAATAGCTTTGCATCACCTGAAATCCTTTAACATACGAAAACCCCGCAAGCACTTTATGCATGCCTGCGGGGGTGAAAAACTAAAGAAACTAGCTACTTTACCAGCACCATCTTCTTCGCCTCCGAACGGTTACCCGCCTGGATGCGATAGAAGTAGATGCCGGAAGACTGCTGATAAGCGGCCCACGAAACAGTGTGCTTACCAGCTTCCTGCCAGTCGTTAACGAGCGATGTTACCCTCTGTCCGAGGATGTTGAAGACGTCGACCCTGACCTGTCCTGCCTCGAGAAGCTCATACCCGATCACCGTCTCTGCGTTGAAGGGATTCGGGTAATTCTGTGAGAGGGTGAAGGTGGCCGGAAGGGGTGCGGTTTCCTCGCTGTCCTGCTCGACTCCGTCGTTTTCAGCAACGACCTTTGCCGAAAACTGCGGGCTTGTCCAGATCAGGGAACCTGAACGGTTATAGGCCTTAACCACTTTGTAGCCGTTGGGCAGCGTTACCTCCACCATCCGACCGTACTTGAAGTACTGGGTTGATCCGCTGCGGTCAGTGGTCGGGGCGCCGAGGATCCACGGCCCGACTGCGCTGACAGTGGTCCAGTAGGTGTAGAACTTGCCGTAGAGGTAGTAGGCCAAGTTGTTGCCTGGGTGAGCGCTCCAGCTGTCTACCGACGAAGCAGGGTCATAGACGAGCATGCCCTTACCCCGAGTCCCTCCACTGAATCGCTGACAATGGTACTGCGTGCCGCTCCATCCAAGCACGACGTTTTCGGTCGCATTACCTACTGACACCGACTTGCCGTTCCTGTCATAAGCCATTGCGAAAAGGTAGGAAAAGCTCGCATCCCACCTGCCAGCCCAGCCCGGGGCGGCCACAGGATAAGACTTCATGTCGACGTCAGGGCTAGCACCTTTGATATACAATAGATACCCATAGATGCCTTCCTGCCTAGCTTTGCCAGTGCCTGTCGAGTACTCGTCGGTAATCGGCATGCCAACCGGTGATCTGGGACCACCTTTCTGCGACCAGCCAGTGCCTGCAGCGTTGCTCCAGAATCCGGTCCTGACGGTATAAGCTCGGCGCGCTCCTCCAAGGCCGTCATAGACGATGGCGCACCTACCCCATGAGCCGCCAGTGAAATCCTGGATATAGCACCGTTGGGGAACGCCGTAGTCGTCATAGCGGTCGTTGTTGTCCCAGCCGTAGTACCAGTGGATGCCCTTGTAGGTATGCGACTCGTTGAGGTAGGAGCCGAATGTGGCCGATCCGCCTTTTGCCGAGAACTCGCGGTCAAAGACGCCGGAGTTGAGGGAGGTGTAGTAGGTACTCGCGGGTGGGTTACTTGTGCAGTTACAGGGAATAGGGTACCCATCACTGACAACCTGACCGCGATAATCCATGAAATCAACATACACTTCGGTTCTGTCTTTCGCCGCTGGGTCAGATGTCCGTTGAGTGTTGTAGTGTATGTGAGATGGCCACTGATTGTCAGTAGAGCCTGTGGTCCCGCAGAAGCCAACAACCTGCCCCTTTAGAACCTGCTCCCCAACTTTCACAACCATCCTTTCCTCATGTGTAAGCCGCCCAAAGTAGCCATCGCCGTAGTCAATTAGGACGACATTACCGTAAGCACTGTTCGTCCCGTCTTGCTTCTTAGACCTCCCCGCAAAGGCAATCCGTCCACCATCAGGAGCAAGAAGGGGGAATCCAAGGTCGCTTGCACCAAACCCATAGTTGTAATCCCATGCGTTTTCGTCCCCATGGGATACACTGCCATTCCAGCCCTGTGAGCACCACCATACGTCACCAGCCATAAATGGTAGACCGATGTCTGGAGGGCTTGCAGAGACTTTAGAACCACACTGAGCAGCTATAAGAGCTGCCGCCATAAAAAGACGTGTCCTACTCTTCACGACTTTCCTCCTCTGATGGATTGTTAAAGAACTGCTCTACTAGACTATTTGCCTATTGATTGAAGGATTGCTGCGCATGTGTCCCGGTAGACCATAAACTCACTCCGTGGGGATACATCCAGGTCATAGTAGTAGCTGAAGCGAACTAAATTGTTATCAATGAGGAAGAAAAAGGATCTTCCTTGAGTTGCGTTAGGACCTTGCTCACTTACAAGAGTACCAACGATAGAGTTAATCTCTCGATTTTGCGTGTTTTTGATGTTAAGCCCCTCACTTCCAGACTCACTATAAATACCACTCCCATTAATCCAATCAATAACATTATCCTCCGTCTTCGCGACTGGATAAATTGATATAACGCACTCGCCAGCAGCTGGAAAATCCACACTTGAACTTTCTGGACTAATAACCAGCTGATCTGAGGGAAGGTTATCTTGATACTGTCCATGGGTAACTCTTTTATTTTCTAGTGTCCAATCTTTAGGTAGAGTAAAAGAAATGCCATACGCATCGTTTTTATACGTCTTCCAATCACTCGTATCCACCGTATTGACATTTGAGGCGCTGTTAGTATTCACCGCGGCATTCACATTCTGATTCAATGTGTTCGTAGTATTTACCAAGGTATTCGTGTTCGTATTCCTCTCCCCACTCTGCCACCAAAGGTAGATGCCGAGGCCAGCGACGATGAGAACGACTACGAAGATTACCCACATCATGGCAGTGGTGGATGTTTTATTGACCGGCTGGGATGATTGGTTATCCATATGTTTCTACTTAGTAATATATGTTTAGCTTATCAAGCTATAACTAACCTTTATTTGCTTTTTGATTTCACGTATCTTTTCTTTGCTCTTTCAAGGAAAAACGCGAGGGCAGCGTACAAAACAATGACTACTATCAATTTTGGCACTGAATTTATTCCACCTGCTAAACCGTATGTGCCGATCGCATAGGTCAGTAGCGCTTGGACTGCTTGCATCATAACGCCTCGTTTGTCATATCGAAGTCTGGCATGTGCGACTACAAAAATCACAATAATTCCCGCAACGATGAGATATATAATGAAGTATGGCTGTAAATTCATATGTTTAGTTTAGATGATTTCAATAGAATAAATAGATGAGAGTTGTGGGGGAAGAGCCGAAATTGGCTCCTCCCCCTGAAGCTATACCTATGGGCGTGTAACCCATTGGCCACCGACCCACGATGCATTCAGACAGAAGCCGTTGTACACCGACATATAGTAGGCCAGGTAGAGACCCAGCCCACCAATGATAACATTGAACGGCGCCGGCAAAAAAGCACCGGCTTCGAGGAGTGTAACGATCCTCCACCCTTCCGCTCCCCAGTAGCAGCAACGCCGACCCCACCAGTACGTCCAACATGCCCCTGCGACTTCCGGCTGAAGTGCCTCGTTCGATCGCTTTGCGTTCGCCTGCAGAATCTCAGCGTTTGCAATCGGAATGGAGCCTTTCAACTCTTCAATGATCTTCGCGTCATCAGAGAGTAGTCCAATACCGGCGAAGTACTTGGCCACCGCGCCATGGTCAGGCTGAATCGATGCGAGAAAGCCGTTCCAGTCGAGCGTGTATGTGCCGTTGCTCTCGGTGGTGACGAACGGATCCATCCGTGCAATCCAGGACTCATAGAGTGCTGCTCGCGACTCTTCAGTCTGGAAGTTCTGGTCGGTAACGCCGGGTGTCCGGATAGCGTTTGTTGGTGATTCGTTGTTGCATCCAACGAACAGAGTTGCATGCAACAGCACGGCAATCACCAAGATGGAAATCTGTTTTGCCATGTTACTTCTCCTTTTCAGAAGATTCACCTGCTTCAGGGTCTATTGGCTTTTTGTCGAAGAGCATCCTGCCTTACGAAGAGACCCACGTTTCTTCCTAAGTGCAAGACTTTTGGAGAAGTTGATTCTCCATAGGCATACCTCCTTGTAATGAACGGTTTTGTGGTTTGATGTTTGAGGTTAGAAATGGGATGTTAGTCAAGAAGTTAGAAGATGGAGGTTTGAAAATAAGCCATCAGCTTTTACTTGAACTCAAACGAGCTGGCAACTGCATCCAGTACAGTCTCTCGATCATCCCTTACCCCTTGCTCTTGAATCATTACCAAGTGGCCTTGTTCTGAAAGGAAGTAACTCCTGTCACCTGTTTGTTTGCTCGTAAAAATAACAAACGACTTCCCGTTCAGAACTCTTTCACTTCGAACGAATGGATCGAGACTTTCTCCCGAGACCAGTTCGGGAAGGAGAATGTTATTATTTTCTTTCTGTTCGATGATGAAATCATCAATACTGACACTATTGGGGAAGTCGTACAAGTTAATACTAACAGTGTACTCGCGGTTTTCGGAGTCGATATAGATATTCGCCAAGTTGCTTTCGGGCAAATTCGAGGTCTCGCTGTACAGCACATATGAGGAAGGATACCTAAAACCGACTCCCAGTTCTTGGCTGTTGAATTCTTTTTCATTCGAACTGTTAATTGTATTGGCGTTCTTGGAGTCAGTCGTTTCATTTCGATACCAGAAAGAAGCACCTAAGGCGACTAATAAGATGACGAGACCTGCAGAAATAGCTAACACGTATTTTTTATTCATAACATTGTGTTAATTAACCAATATGTAAACTTGTATGAGGGGAATAGACTACATTCCCCTCATACACTTGCGAAGCCTGCTTAGGCGTTCTGGTAACAAGCAGGCTGTCCCCGAGGAGGCTGAATGGGCCAATTATAGGAGTAGTATACCCCATACTGATAGAGGTCGTGATAGCCCGAGATGTCGTTAAGCGGCACCGACACATTGTCCTTCCACACACTGAAGTGTATGTGAGGACTGCTAGTGCCGGATGAACCTGCATATCCGAGGACAGTACCGGCGAGTAAGTCATCACCTACATGCACGAACTGGTTTGGGTCTGAATCAAAGTGTGCAGAGATCGACTTGTACGCCAGCCCTGTGTGACCAGCGTCGTGATCCATGATAACGCACCACCCGTAACCGGACAGCTTACCGGCGAAGATCACTATTCCGCGAGCAGGTGCAAGTACACAGCTCCCAGTTGTTGCCTTGTAGACACGTACGAGGTCGACTGAATATCGACCGGCATGCGGATAGTAGGTGTATTGGTGCTTGTAGCAGCCATACCCGCAGGTGATCTTCCAAGCCTCCCCATAACGATTGGGAAACTTGAAATCAAGCAGCCGACGCGGCCATGTATCGGCTCCAGCGGCCAGGGGTTGCATGACATCATTCGGCTTTATGCTCAAGATATTGTCGACCCCCGAAACCAAATCGGCAGGTTCACTTCCTTGTTCGTTACATCCTGTCACCAGGACCCCTGCAACGAAACATGTCGCGATTGCGAGCATCATGCTCGCCAGTTTCATCCATTTCATGATTCATCATCCTTCTCATCTTTGTAGAGCTGGGGGTTGATTCGGATTGGTTGACAAGGTGCACGACAACATCCGTTTGAGGAAGAAGCCCACGAAAATCTTCCTAAACGGGCTGGTCTGACGGACTCACGGTCATAGTGCCTCCTTTCGGTTGACTCTCAACATGGTGAGGGCCGGGTTTGAATGAACGGTGTTTTTGGTTAATGTCTAATTCTTAATGACGAATGTCTAGTTAATGCCTAATTAATAATTGCGAGTGCCTAACTATCGGGATTTTTATTGACCGAGTGGATGATTGCGTTGAAAATAAGGTTTAACTCAATACTAATTTTATGTTTAAAATCTTTTCTCGAGGATGCGTTATCGGCCTCGCAATAATTAGCACCCACGCTTGTTCCTGATCGAACCAACTGCGATATCAGTGGTGATGTAATCTGGTTTGTTGGTATGCGCCTAGCAAATTCGATAATCCGTTTACCAAATTCTGCTGTTCTTTCCTTCAGATCATACGTGCGGCCTTCCGTGGTTGTTTGCATTGTTTAGTCATTAGACATTCGGCATTCAAGCGACTTATCCACTCCTTCCCGCGACGGCGCCGGGATGCGACGGCGGTGATTTTTTCTATAAATTATCGGCAATACAATCTCTTGTTATACTTAACGACCTATTTAGCGCCGTCTCTGTTTTGTCAATGGACAGAAGTGTTACCGCCAATTTTCTTAAAAATAAATTATATGCTGATTTTCCCTAATAAAAATGGGGCTACTTTACTGCTTGACTGGAAAATCAAATGCGGTATTCTA
>LCPQ01000028.1 GCA_001003705.1 Parcubacteria group bacterium GW2011_GWA2_48_9
GCGGCTGGCGCAGCCTCGGGGAGGTGGCCGGTGAGCGCGCACATCGCCCGCCAAAAGGTGAAGGATGGATCAACCCGCTGGCGCGTTCGCTGGTGGGAGAAGGGCCGGTTACAGTCGAAGACCTTCGTCAAGCGCTACGATGCTGAGATGTTTGCGCGCAAGGTGGGCGTCATCAAAGTAGGCGCACCTACCGAGAACGAAGTGAATGCATTAAAATACAAGGTAGAGGACTGTATCAACGCGACGCACTCCGCCTTCAAAAGTGGTGTAGTAGCCGGTGGCGGGATTGCACTCGCAGAGATTAAGACCTCAAGCGAAATCCTGAACGCAGCACTGCAAGTTCCCTTCCGACAACTTAAAAACAACGTTGGTCTCGATGATCACCGACCGCTCAAAGTGGGCGAGGCGATCAACGTCGTGACCGGCGAGATCGGCCCGTGGCAAAAGGTAGGCGTCATGGACCCGGTCGACGTGCTCATCGCGCAGGTCGAAAGCGCAATCTCGATCGCATCACTCCTTGCAACAACGAGTGGGATGATCGTCGAGGAGCCAAAGCACCTTAAACAGGAACAGGAATAAAACCATGAACATCTGGCACATCATCGTCGTAAAAATCAGCAACATCGTTGCCGTTGTCCTCATCTTCGTAGGACTCTCTCAACCAGTAATTCCGCCACAGACAACGATCATGGACATCCAACCGTCAGGCCAAGTGATCTCAACCACCACCCCAGAGCAACCGGCAATGCCGCCGTCCGCACCAAAGGTGATTGTCGAGATTCCCGCGCCGAGCCCTGCAGTGCAGACAGCTCCGACAACTACCACGGCCACCACCACTCCTATTCAAGAGCCGACGCCGGCACCGCCAGCTTCGCAACCAATCTATGTGCCGATATACATCATTCAGCCGGCACCGGCACCAACGCCAACGCCGACGGTCGAACCAATTAAAATTGAACCAATCGATATGAAATCAATCACCATCATCAGCCCGACACCGGGCAAAGGTCTCGGACGTCGGTACGAGGCGATTCCTCAAGAATGCGCTCTTACTGTGGCAACCAATGCGGGAAATGTTGAGCCCCTATGTTCTTACGATGAGGCGAACTACGTCGTGCTCGGTCTCGTCGTTAAAAACGGTGCGGACGAGGTCATGAAGGATACCCATGTTGTAATCACCGCCACCAATGAGAGACAGAATAAGACGATCAATAATACCGGCAGTGTCACTCCGATCTACGTCAACGGAGTGAAAATCATCACGCACTTCTACCCAATCACTTACTACTTCATGACGCCGGGCGAGCACGTTATAATATTCAAGGCCATAGGCATGACTGAAAGTGTCACACTTCAGGTAGCCGAGGCCACACGACCTTAATATGGAAAACGCCGCCACATATCTCGAAGCAATCGTCAAACCACTCGTGGGCCGGCCCGAAGCCGTGCAGATCGAGAGCAAAAACGACGACCGCGGCGTACTCCTGACGCTCACGATCGCAAAAGAGGACATGGGCAAGATCATCGGCAAGCAGGGCGACACCGCCCGGGCACTGCGCCGACTGATCCGTCAATGGGGCATGACGCACGAAGCCCGAATTGCAATCAAAATAAACGAACCAATCGCATGACAAAAAGCCACCTCACAATCGACGACGTCAAGCCATATGGCAAAAACGCCAAAAAGCACCCAGATGACCAGCTCGAACGGCTGGCAAAGTGCGTGCAGATGGTGGGGTGGCGCATCCCGACCCTCGTAAACCAACAGGGTACGATCGTATCTGGGCACGGCCGGTGGATGAGCTACCTGCGCTTCAGAGAGGAGCTCGAGCTCAAGCCGATATGGATCATCGACGACACCGGCAAGACCGTAAGCGGAGAAGCATCGTCATCACCACTCACCCCGGAGCAAGAGGAGATGTACCGCATCGCGGACAACTCCTTGAACGAGAGCGAATGGGACAAACAAGTTCTGATTGCTCTCCTCAAAGAGCTTCCAATCGAAATGCTTCTGATCACCGGCCTACAGCGCATAGTAGTCAAAAGCAGCGACATCGATGACGTCGTGCCGGCCCTACCGACTACGGCAAAAAGCAAGCTCGGGGACTTCTACGAATTGGGCGAGCACAAAATCTTGTGCGGCGACTCAACCAAAGAGGAGACATACAAAAAACTGATGGGCAGCGCGAAGGCCGACATGGTCTTCACGGATCCGCCCTACAACATCGACTACCACGGCTCGGGCAAAAACACCTCGACACGCCAGTCTTGGCATGGGCGACTACCGCGCCAAGCATGAGCCATTCTTCTACGCCACGATCAAAGGCACAAAGCCGCTATTCTACGGCGACCGCACCAACACAAGCGTGCTCAATTTCCAAAAGAGTGATGCGGAGCTCGCCAAGTGGGCGAAGCAACAGCGTGACCTCGAAAAAGCCGGCAAGATGACCATATGGACAATGAAGCGCGAGCCCACGCAGGATTACGTACACCCGACTCAAAAACCCGTTGAGCTCGTTATGTACGCGCTCGCAAACAACAGCAAGGTCGATGACATCGTGCTTGACCCCTTCCTCGGATCAGGCACAACGCTGATAGCGTGCCACAAAACGAACCGGGCATGCTACGGCGTAGAGCTCGACCCGAAATGGGTAAAGATCTCCTGCACAAGAAGTGCCCGAACTGCAGTACGCGCTTAGAGGATAGCCGGCTGTATTTCGTTTGCCCTAACCCTCACCCCACGGACCCGAATCGCAGCTACTTCTTCATCAAGAAAACAACTGCAGCAGAATACCTCCTGAACCCAGATCATCCGGCCAACTTCTGCCTCTCCGAACATGAGAGGGCAACGGTCGAGCAAGCTATCCAAACAATGGGAATCGTGGTATAATAAACACATGAAAAAGCGCAAAAAAAAAGCTGGCAGGAAGGAAAAAATTGACAAATACATCCTTACGAAATTAGAGGACGCTTTCACCAACGCCTTCAGCGATGAGCAGGCGTGTGCTTATGTTGGTATTTCAACCACGACACTCTTTCGATATGAGACAAAACATCCGGCATTTCGTAATCGCAAAGCAATGCTCAAGAAGCGCCCTGACATCAAGGCAAAGCAGACGGTCGTATCAAACCTCGGCAATTCAAGCGATGCATGGCGATGGCTCGAACGGCGCGACCCGGAATTCAAGCCGACAAGCAAGCTCGAACACGCCGGAAGCATTGAAGTAGCAGACCTGACCGTAAACATGAGCCCCGAGGAAAAGGCCGCCCTCGCGGCATTGAGTGCCGCACGCCGGAAGCGCATCGAATCAGAAAGCGATAAAATTAAATGAAAGCATTCTGGAAAAAACCACAATACATCAAAGTCGCGGAAATCACCGGCTCAATCAAGGTGAGCAATGAAAAGCCACCTATCTGGGATGACGTCTGTGGGGCATTCGGCATCAAGCCCGAGGCGTACTTCACTTACGGCGACACGATTTACAACCCGAGCAAACTCCCGCTCATCGCTGACATCATTGAGCACGAAAAAGTGCACATGGAACAGCAAAAGCATAATGACGTCGATGCCGCGCTCTGGTGGGGCCGGTATCTGCGAGAGCCCGAGTTTCGGCTCGACCAAGAGGCACGCGCCTATGGCCGGCAATACGAAGTGATATGCAGCGTCGTGAAGGATCGCAACCAGCGCAATCGATACCTGATGGCGCTCTCGCGGTCGCTCTCTGGCCCGCTTTACAACAACAGCATCGGTCAGGTCGAGGCCATGCAGCTTATCAAATCATTTGCAAAAATAAAACAATAAAATTACTTAAGGCAAAAAAAAATAATTATGATAGACCACTGCAACAACAGCATTGCCGGTGACCACAAGTTCTTCAAGATCAAGAATCTCTCGGACTACGTGCAGGGATCGCCAAGCTACCGGGCAGCCAGAGAAGGCGTGCTCGTCGTCTGCGCCTCATGCGGCGAAGTGCGCGAAGCATGGGAGACGGGCGAGGTAGTAACTCGACCGGCACAACCGGCCGCAAAGCCATATGACCCAAATAGCACGACCAACAATCCCCAAAATTGAGACAACGGTCGAATCAGAGAAACTCGCCAACTACAAGGTTGATGCGTGGATCGATTACCACCACATCAAAAACGAGAAGGGCGATGCAATGGACTGGCATAAGCACCAGTTCCTGATCGACATCTACAACGACCAGAGCGACAACCTCGTAGTAATGAAGCCGGCGCAGGTCGGCCTTTCAACATTGGAAATACTGAAAAACATCCGTGATGCGGAGATGAGGAAAATGGACATCATCTACACATTACCAACTGAGGGTGACGTCCAGCAATTTGTCGGAGGCAAGGTGAACCGCATCATCGCCAACAGCTCGCACCTCGGGGCCCTGACGGCCGACAAAGACAGCATCGAACAAAAGCAAATCGGCTCAAGCATGATTTACTTTAGGGGGACTTGGACAAAGAAATCGGCTATCATGATCACCGCAGACCGGCTTGTTCACGATGAGAAGGATACCTCGAAACAGGACGTCATCGCGGACTACCAAGCTCGTCTGCAGCATTCAAAATTCAAACAAACCCACGTGTTCAGCCACCCGAGCGTTCCGAACTCCGGCGTGGACATGGAATGGCAGATCAGCGACCAAAAGGAATGGTTCGTCACCTGCCCGCACTGCAAGCAAGTTCAAATCCTAACATGGAACACCGAGGACCCGCGCAAGATGAGCATCGACCTCGCCATCAAAGAATTCATCTGCAAAAAGTGCTGTGGCATCCTCGACTGGCACGCACGGGCAAAGGGTGCATGGCGAGCGAAAAAAGGAACGGAAGACGCGAAGTGGTCGGGCTATCACATCAGTTTGCTCATGGCGCCGTGGATAACCGCGGCAGAGATCATCGCCAAGTATTTTGAAATTATGGCCGGCAAACAGACGATGGATTTCTTCTACAACAAAATCCTCGGGCTTCCCTACGCCGGGAGTGGCAACGCCGTGACAGAGGCCACGATCAAAGGCGCGGTCACGGTAGAGCGCAATCTCTACCCCGGACGAATGGTCATCGGCGTCGACACCGGCATCAACCTGCGCTACGTCTACGGCAACAAGCAAGGACTGCTCGGATATGGCCAGATGAAGGACTACATGCCGGATGGCGTTAATAAGTTCGCAATCAATCAAACACTCGAATACTTCCTGAAAACATTCCCGGACTCCATCATGATCGTGGATCAAGGCGGAGATATCATCGGCAGCCGCAAGCTCCGCGAAAAATACCCGGGGCGCGTCTACCTCTGCCATTACGCTCGGGATCGCAAGACCATGCAGCTGATCAGATGGGGCGACAAAGACGAATACGGAAACGTGCTCGTCGACCGCAACCGCATGATTCAACTCGTGATCGACGAGTACCGCGACAAACGCATCAAGTTGTTCCGTGGCCGGCCCGAGGACTGGCACGAATACTGGCTGCACTGGTCTCACATCTATCGCGTCAAAGAGGACGACAATCTCGGCGTACCGCGCTATGTGTGGATGAGAAGCGATCGGGACGACTGGGTGCATGCAACCGTCTACTGGCGAGTCGGGATCGATCGATTCGGCGGGCGTGGCGGAATCGTAGGACTGGATCCGACGCCAGAGCCGGACAGCTACCTCGTGAATCCCGATCAGACCGTGGACTTCGACCCGCACAAAATGTTCGGATCAAAGGACGCGCTGGCCGAGGAGCCGTGGTGGGCCGGCCAAGAGGAGAACGATTGGCGTAATGAGTAATCTATTGTATAGCAATTAAAAAAATGGTATAATAACAGTATGTCATCAATTTTAGACGCATTCTATTCCCTCGGCAAAAATCTCAACAAAGCGAGAGGCAAAAGCGCAGAGGTGGAGACAGAGCAAGGAGTCGTCTCCGAAAAGTTCCCCGAGCTCAAACTCGACACCGACAATATCGAGCTCTTGAAACTGACATCTAAGTGGCAAAAGACGTGGATTGAATCCGACGTCTACAAAAAATGGCTGATCAAGATTGATTACAATGAGGACTACTGGAAAGGTAAGCAACACGATCAACCGAAGGCAGACAAGAATCGTCCGCTCGTCGACAATGTCATCTTCGAATCGCTTGAAACATACCTGCCGCAAGTAACGCGGCGCAATCCCGATCCGATGGTCACGCTCCGCCGCACGGAGAAACAGACCCCGGAGAATTTGGCATACGCGCAAGAGCTCCAAAAAGAGCTCGCAGAGATTGCAGACGAAGTCGTCCTGCGTCTCAAATTAAAAAAGGGAGCCCGACATTGGGCGATCTATCTACTTGGCGCATTGAAGCCCGGGTGGGATTTGAATAAAGACATACCGACCGTGAAAGTCGTCCGGGCAAAGAAGCTCATCCTCGATCCCGATGCAACGATCGACGAGGACGGCTACACCGGCGAATACATCGGTGAGCACCGCAAGCTCCCGGCATCCGACATTCTCTCCATGCTCGAAGCAATCGGAGGCGAAGATGAAGGGATAAAGAAAATCAAAGAGCTCGCGATGAAGGACAACCAGCCGGCCCTCGCAACCGAGATCGGCTTCATAGAATGGTGGACGGATCAATACATCTGCTGGACTCTCGCCGACGACAAAGTGCTGATGAAAAAGAAAAATCCGCACTGGAATTACGACGATACAACCAAAGAGGAAGCGCCATACGATGAGCAAGGCAATCCGCAACTCGACGAGCAAGGCCAACCGCTCATGGTGGATAACACCGCCGTCGGCGTCAACCATTTCTCCGTGCCACGCAAACCATACGTGCTTCTCTCCGTGTTCAACCTCGGCAAACAGCCCGTAGACGAAACCTCGCTCATTGGCCAAAACCTCGCAAGCCAAGACCTCGTCAACAAGCGGCTGAAACAGATCGACAAAAACGCCGACAGCATGAATGGTGGCATGGTCGTCTCGCTCGAACGATCGGGACTGACGCAACCGCAAGCAAAAGGCGTGACCGAAGCATTGAGACGCGGAGGCACGGTAACCATTCCGGCCGGAGCCGTGACAGACGCAATCGCACGCATGAGCGCACCTGCCCTGCCCGCGGACATCTACCTGCAGCTGCAAGATACACGGACACGCATGCGCGATATCTTCGGCACCCGAGGATCAAGCCCGGCAGGCCTTGCAACCGAGGACACCGTAAGAGGCAAACTGCAAAACCGAGCCCTCGATACGGACAGAATCGGCGGCGGATTCAGCGAGTACCTCGAGCAGATGGCGGACAACATATACAACTGGTTTGTACAGCTCCTTTACGTCTACGATGACCGCTATGCCAACACGCCAAAACCAAAAGTGCGTGTGAGTGTCAAAGAAGGATCACTGCTTCCAAAGGACAGCATGACCCTTGCCAATCAGGCGATTGAACTTGCCGGACAAAACCGCATGGCTCTGATCGACCTCTACAAAGCACTTGATTACCCGAACCCGGAGGAGACGGCCGCAAATGTATGGCTTGAAGTCAACGCGCCAGAGATTCTGTTCGCAAACGATCAGCGCATTCAACAGGTGGTAGAAGCACGCAAAAACGCGAGTGCGGCGAAACCGCCGTCCGAATCCATAAACTTCAAGGACTTGCCTCCCGAAGGTCAGGCGCAGATGGCTGAACAGGCCGGTCTGAAACTGCACCCGGAAGCCCTCGCCGCATTCCATGAGAATAAGGCGAAGGAGGAGGCAGCCAAAGAAGTGGCAACGGAGGCGGGCAAAAGGTCGATACCGCTTCCGGCAATACCGAAAGGTGGGGCGCAAGAATAACCAAAAATAATATGCCATTCACTTCAAAAGCTCAAGTAAGATATATGTTCGCAAAGCATCCAAAAATAGCCAAAGAGTTCGCGCATGCGACGCCCAACATCGCCGCCCTGCCCAAGCATGTCAAGAAGCGCAAAGGGCCGGCAATACCTGATTTGCGTAAAATCAAACAAAAATGACTTGTTGACAAGTTTTAAATATGGTATAATTAAATTAACTAACAGACGTTTCGTTCTGCGCGTCAGAAAAACAAAGCAGATCGCACAAAAATATGACTGAAGAAAACATGGTAGACGTCGAGCAAGAGGGACAGATTAACCTCAAGCCCGAATCGGAGAACGATGACTCCGAGGACTCACCAACCGAAACAAACGAAACGGATGATGCTGGAGCTTCCGACCAGCCAGATAAAAAAGAGGATGATCCCGACAAAGACAAACCGTTTCACGAACACCCTCGGTGGAAGCAGCGCGAGACAGAGTGGGAGTCACGATTCAACGAACAGGAAACGCGCCACCAAGAGGATTTGAAGGGGATACGTGAGGAGTTCGGAAAAGCCCGCAAGGACAATTCCGAGCAAGTCAAAATTCCTTCATGGTTCGGGGGTACTCAAGAGCAGTGGGACGCGTACCGAGATGACCGCGATAAAGAACTTAAATCTGCAGAGGATCGTGCATATGATCGTCTGAAGCAGGAAGGTTCAGCAAGCGACAAAGCGGTCAAAGAGGCAACGGACTACATGCAAAGCGAGATCACTTTCCTTGAGAGCGACAAAACTCTCAACCCGGAAGGGAAGAAAGTGGACCCGAACAAGCTCTTAAAAATCGTGATGGACAACGACCTCGTCGATAGCAAAGGACGATGGAACTACAGGGCCGGCTTCAGAATGATGAAGTCATCGCCAGCAGCTCCAACCGCACCCAAGCCCGGCGAACGGAAGGTCATCGCGGGAGCAACCAATTCTGAATCGAAAGGAGAATCAAAGCCGGCACCCTACAAAACCTCGGCCGATTTCAAAAAGAATCGCCCGTGGTAGTCGAAAGTAGGTGGCCGCAATACTCAATCAGCTTAAATAATTAACCACCTACATCACCATGACTGAACTATATGGACAACGTGTCCAGACAACGGTGCAGACTGAGTACTTACCATACTTAGTCGACACAATTTTAGGATCAAACGTCCTGTTCCAGCGCGTCGTTCGCGCTGCGAAGAAATGGAGCGGGCGGACGTTGCGAGTACCTGTAAAGGTCTCGAAGAACACCACTGGCCAATCGTTTCGCGGTATGGATACCTTCTCGGTAGCCGCCACGGATAATCGCCAGTTTATGGAGTTCACGCCCAGCTTCTACCAGATCACCTGCTCATTGCCGGGTGACGAGCTTTCTGTTGCCGATACGGATTCAAAAATCCTCGACATGATGAAGCTCACGATCCAATCCGACACCGAAGATATGGCCGACGACCTCGGTGCAATCTTCTACTCGGACGGGACAGGCAACGACAGTAAGGACCCATTGGGACTTGCCGCACTCGTCGACGATGGATCATCTGTCGCCAACATCGGTGGGCTCGCTCGCGCGACCTACACGACCCTCAAGGGAACAGTAACCGCATCAGGCGGAACGCTTACTCTTGCGAAGTTCGACACCCTGTGGATTAACACCGCAACCGGCTCACAAAAGCCATCTGCGTTCTACACCACGGAAGCGATCTTCAACTTCTACGGCCAGCTGCTTCGCCCGCAAGAGCGAATCACAAAGGACGCCTCCCTCATGAAGGGGCTCTCCGCCGGCACGGGATTCACTGCGCTCTCCTACAACGGCAAGCCAGTGCTCATGGATGAGAAATGCACCTCGGGTGCGCTCATCGCCGTAAGAGAGGACGACCTTGACTGGTTCGCCCTGCCTTATAAGTTTGCAAAACCGGTCTCGTACAAATCCCAAGTCGAAGGGAACGATTATGAGGCACCGATTGGGCTCGGCTTCTCTTGGAGCGACTGGATCATTCCAGCCAATGCTGCAGGCGTCGTCGGCCACATCTACTTCGGCGGACAGTTTATCACTCGAAACCCGAAGCGCCACGGCAAGCTCACCGGCATCACCGGATCCTAACAGTTTCCCCTTGACCTCGAGTCTGGGTAACCAGATTACGGGAGAGGGTTAAAATACAAAAACATGACCGACAAACTTAGAAACCATATCCCCGCCCTACGGTACGGAGCAAAAATCTTCCCAGAGGACATCGCAGGATTACTCGGCCTACCCTACGTAGGAAGCGTGATCTATGTCGATGCAAACTCTGGCAGCGATTCCGCCAACAACGGAAGCGCCGCAGACAATGCCTTCGCCACCGTAGCCGCGGGCTATGCTGCAGCGACGAGCGGTAAGCACGATACCGTGCTCCTCGTCCCGTCTGGCGGCACTGGTCGCACCTCGGAAACGACTGCGATCACATGGGGCAAGCGCTTCACCCACCTCGTGGGCAACGCTGCTCCAACAGCGCAAGACGTGCGGGCCGGCATCAGCTTTGCCACAGGCGGCTCGCTCTCGATCACCGAAAACGGCTGCCTCTTCAAAGCGCTGACCTTCAACGGAACGGCCGACATTAACGTGCCAGTCACCATCAGCGGCGACTACAACAGCTTCATCGGCGTCGACTTCAAAGGTTCGCTTAACGCGACAACTGGCGACGACACGGCGGCAAGAGCGTTGTACATCAACGGCGCACAGGAAAACTACTTCGGAGCTTGTACCTTCGGAGCGGATACCTTT
>LCPQ01000029.1 GCA_001003705.1 Parcubacteria group bacterium GW2011_GWA2_48_9
CGATATTGATGGTGACGGAAGCGATGAGATTATTGTTTCAGTTGGTGAAAACGCCGAGCCGTTAGTAAAAATTTATAATAAGACTGGCGTTATTATACGCCAGCAATTTTTCGCCTACGCCACGAATCTTCTCAATGGGGTGAATGTCAGCGGAGGTGATGTGGACGGCGACGGTATTGATGAAGTGATCACGACACCGCGCGGCGGCGGAGGGCCGAATGTGCGGATCATTGAGGTAGATAAGCTATAGGTGTAGTATTAAGGTAGGTCATAATAATTAACTCATACATACTATGAGGTCAAAAGGGTACTCTATCGCGCTGACAGCGTTGAGTGTTTTTGCGTTTGCCTTCTTTATCAACTCTCAGTCAGTCCAAGGCACATCGACTCCGCAGTTTATTTCGAATACCGAACCGGCCTATGTGGGTGGCAAACTCAGCCAGGCTCTCGCTGTTGGGCAAGATGACGTTCCGTACTACAATTTCAACGGACACGACGGCCTCAACCCGGGTGAAGGAACCATTGAAGTCTGGGTACAACCGGACGACTGGCTTTCAGACACTAATGGCTATTGGGAGATTGTTAGCGGTGTTAACCAAGATGGACAGGACGTATTCGAATTCCGACGCGGCAAAGATGCTTTCCACGACGCACTGCAGTTCATTGCGTATAATGAATCAGGCATGTACCAAGCGTGGAGAACGTCAGAGCTTGAACCGTTCACATGGAGCGATGGTACGTGGTATCACTTGGTAGTCACGTGGTCGGAGGTGGCTTCGCCAGTCGTCTATGTAAACGGCGAGGCATTCCCTCTGGAACCGGCGTATGGTGAGTCGACCTGGACAATTCGCGATTTTTCAAGCGGGAAGATTTTCCTCGGTCAGAGGGGAAACGGATCCGTACGTCTTTACCATTACTACAACCATGCGGGGAGAGCGACATTTGATGAGTTGCGGTTTTCGAATGAGGTTCGTTCAGAAGCGGAAATACTTGCCTCATACAACAGCGGTGTCGGAGCAGTACTCGACGTTGATGAAAAAACCTTGTGGCTTGCACATTTCGATAACTCACTTGGTATTGAAATATCTGATAGTGAACAAATAACCAAGACTCTCTGGCTGAAACGCGAGGTGAGGAAGTGCGGAACAAAAGAATTTGACACGTCTCATCCGGCAAATGGCGATCAAGACTTCAAAGTAGGAACGTACTCGAACTATACGTGCGGTAATCGTTACCAATCACACTGCATCAATGATGGCACATTCGATTCCTACTATTCGGAGACATGTTACTACAAAGAAACTGGTGAACGGGTGACCTCTACAACCCTTGAGGAAGCACAGATTGACGGCGCGTTTTTCGAAGCTAAATGGGAGGAATCAAGTAATACGAAATTTGCAGCGTATATTCTCGCGATTTCAAAAGATGACGATACTCCAAGTATTCCTGAGAATGAGGCTGGCTGGTCGACGACAGACCGAGCGACTCGCGAGATAAAGATAAATCACTCACGTCTTTACTACGACGGCAAGTCATCGCGTCATCTTGCGCCCGGCCATATCTATCATGTCGCTATTGGCGTGAAAGACGTATATGGACATGTTAAGATGAGCAATGTTGTCGAAGTAAAAGTTCCGAACTTTCCACAGTTTAACGCGTATGACTCGAAGCTTCGTGGAGGGTACCATATCTTTGCAAAAGATATGAACGGTGATGACAAGCCTGAGATCGTTACGGGGACCGGTGAAGGATTCGGACCGCAGATCAGCATTTTTGATAGAGACGGTAGTGTCCTTGGTCGTTGCCTTGCCTACGCTGCTCACTTACGATCAGGCGTACGTGTCGCAATTGGTGACCTCGATGGCGACGGATCTTCCGAAATCATCACGGGCGCTGGTCCATCAGGCGGGCCGCATGTGCAGATTTTCAATAAAAACTGCCAGCGGATTTCTCCCGGCTTCTTTGCACTCGACGGCAAGTTCAAAGGGGGTATCTACGTGACGACCGGCGATATCAATGGCGATGGAGATGACGAAATTATCGTGACTGCGGGTAGGGGAGGCGGTCCCCATGTGGTGGTGTATAATAAGGTAGGAGATATGATAGCGAACTTCTTTGCGTACGGGTCATCATTCCGAAATGGTATTAAGGCAGCCGCTGTTGACATTAACGGTGACGGGCAGGACGAGATCGTCACCTCTCCCGAATATGGGTTTCCGCATATTCAGATATTCCAAATTAGCAATGGTGGCGCACACAGATTGAATCCCGGTTTCTTCGCATTTGCCTCGACGTATGGTGGTGGCGCATCAGTTACCGGTGCTGATGTGGATGGTGACGGTATCGATGAGATTGTTGTCGGCGTGGGACATGATGCCACCTCGCTCATCCGTGTGTTTAATCAGGATGGGAGTTACCTACGAAGTCAATACTATGCATATGCCGAAGGGTTTACTGGCGGCGTCAACCTTGCTGCGGGAGACCTCGATCTGGATGGGAAAGACGAGGTATTGACCATACCGGCTTCAGGCGGTGGACCGAACGTTCGCAGACTAGACTTATAGCATCACATTCATTGCATAATAACCAACCCCGGGCGTTCTCCCAGAGACACTTGGGGTTTTAGGTAGAAGTCACAATACACAACTAGTTATTGTATCAATGTGTTAATACATTGATACGGAGAGAGCATTTCTTACTAATTCACAAAAAAATGCCATGGTGGTGCAGCACCATGGCTCGGTAACACTGAATGTCCAGCCAGACCCTGAGTAAGGGAATTCACCACTGAATATCTCTTCCGATATCCATTCTTCGAATCCGACGCTGCACCGTCGGTCGAACGCTGGTTGTCGAGTTCAACCAGCAGAATAGCCCATTAGACAGGTACGGCGTAGCCGTCTTTGCTGGAGCTGTTGCTTGTCAGCAAATTACTCGAGCGCTCATATTAGCACTTCATTCAGTTGTACCGATGGAACGAACATTAACCGACGAATTTTTGCATGTTGTGGCTATTCTGTCGAGCCTATAGCATGGTAGTATTGAGACATGAAAACACGCCGTTCAGGCATTCTCTTGCACCCAACATCGTTGCCGAGTCCCTATGGCATAGGGGATTTGGGGCCTGAAGCGTACGCATTTGTTGATTTCTTAAAAAAGGCCGGGCAAACGCTCTGGCAGGTGCTGCCGCTCGCGATCCCAGACGAGACTGGTTCACCGTATGCATCAGCCTCAGCATTTGCAGGCAATTGGTTTATTATCAGCCCCGAAATTCTTTGCGCTCAAGGGATCTTGCCAGAGAAGTATCTTCCCCGTGAACGCCCGGTAGGAAATGTCCATTACGAACGCATCATTCCCGAACGACGGCAGATGATGTGGGAAGCGCTTCATCATTTCGACCAGACAGCTACTCAGCGGCTTCACCGAGCGTTCGAAACATTTTGCCGCACCGAACGGTCGTGGATCCGCGACTACGCGCTTTTTTCTGCGTTCAAAGACCGTTGCGGCGGCAAACCGTGGCGCCGATGGCCAGCAGGAATCGCGACACAAAGGCCGTCAACTCTCCGCGTGTGGGAAAAACGGTGCACTGATGACATCCGTCTCTATCTCTTTGCCCAGTGGGTATTTTACCAGCAGTGGTTTTCCCTCAAGGCGTATGCAAACCGGAGGGGCATACAGATTATTGGCGATGTGCCTTTCTTTGTCAGGTATGACAGCGCAGTTGTTTGGGCACACCCCGAACTTTTTCTCCTTGATCGCCGACGTCAGCCGCAAGCGGTTTCAGGAGTTCCTCCAGACTACTTTAGTCGAAGAGGACAAGTATGGGGCGATCCGCAGTACGACTGGGAATATATGCGCGGTTCTTCGTTCCACTGGTGGGTCCAGCGATTTGCCCATGCGCGCCGCATGTATGATATTGTCAGGTTAGACCACTTTCGAGGGTATTGCGCACTTTGGCATATTACTCGCGGAGCAAAGACAAGCAGGAACGGAAAGTGGGTCCATGTTCCGGGTCAGGAGCTTTTTAGTAAAGTAAAGAATTCACTTGGCGATGTGCCTTTTATTGCCGAGGACCTGGGGGCCATCACCGACGACGTTGTGGCGCTACGGAAACGATTTGCATTACCTACGACTCGGGTTTTGCAGTTCGGATTTGGCGGTGATCCAAACAATAATCATTCTCCATACAATGTTCCGCTCAATGCAGTGGTATACACCGGAACGCATGACAACAGCACTGCTCGCGGATGGATTACGAAAGACGCCTCGCCACTTGAACGCAGGAATGCGCTTTTAACACTCAAGGCAGGTGTATCCTCGTTCGCCTGGAAGCTCATCGTCACAGGAATGCGTTCACGAGCAAATGTTTTTATCACCACTATTCAGGACGTCTTGAATCTTGGAAACGAAGCACGGCTCAATAGGCCGGGGACCAAACGAAAGAATTGGGACTGGAGAATGGACATTAACGCATTGCCCACACGGCTAGCACGAAGACTGCATGCACTTACTAAGAGTACAAGGAGATAAGACACAGTATTGTTTTCCGCATTAGGGTTGACAGAATGCACTCGCAGGGGTAAACAAGGGGAGCGGTAGGAGAAAAATCAACAAAGGTCCTTGACGAAATGAGGCGATTATATGAGCTCAAAGTCGGTTCTTCGGTTTTCCTGCAGCACCGATCGTTTCCGCGAGGCCGTGAGAACCGAATGCGGAGTAGAGCCTCTCTTGAGGACGACATCCGAAGCTCGGGGTGCTTTTGTCACTCTTGCGGTGAGCAAGCTGTTGTTTGACGGCGTGCACTATGAACTCGAGCGCGGGTGGCATGTACGTGAAAGCACAATCACCATCGCGCTCTCTTGGACATGTCTGTGCAAACCCGAGAGGATGAAAGCGCTTCTCACGCTTCTCAAAGATTCGCCTTCAGGAAACGACCAGGAGTTTGTCGTAGGATGAGAGGATGTTTGCATCCTCTCTTTTCGTATTATTAAACTCCTCCGCAATGCGGACCCAAGGGGATTTGAACCCCTGATCTTCTCCGTGACAGGGAGACGTGTTAGCCGGGCTACACCATGGGTCCGCATTGCGGATGATTTGTTTTCAATGAAAAGTGTTTCTTACTGTACCAGGGTACTGAGTCCCTGTACAGGCACAGCATAAAGAACTGTCACGCGAGCTCTTGCGAGCATGTTCCTATTTTTGGGCCTGGGCGACAACTGCGGTGAAAACCTTCGGATGACTTTCGGCAAGCTCTGCAAGCATTTTGCGGTTCAGGCTGATGTTCGATCGCTTGAGCAAATTGAGCAATTGTGAATACTTGGTTCCATTCACTCGTGCCGCGGCATTAATCTGAATATTCCACAGTTGGTGAAAGTCACGCCTCTTTCGACGACGGTCACGATACGCGTGGACGCCGGCCTTGAGGACGGCAACCTTTGCCAGCCGAGGGATATTTTTTCTTCCCCACCTGAAGCCTTTTGCCCGGTTTAGCAGTCGTGATCGCTTCCGTGCTCTAATTGTTCCTCGTTTGACGCGCATATGGTTAGTAGGGGATCATCCGTCCCACAGTTCGTTTAAAAGAAGGGTTTACTTCAACATCACGCCGTTTGCTCCTGGTAATATTGCCTGACTCTCTAGCATTAAAGTGATCCTGGCCGGATTTACGCCGGAGAATTTTTCCGTTTTTCGTTTTCCAATACCTTTTCGTCGTTGCTTTATGGGTTTTCAGTTTTGGCATGAGTGTATACTCTTTACTTCTTTCTTGCGATCAGCATGGTGAGACGTCCTCCTAATTTCGACACATCTTGCTCCACATGGACTGATTCACCGAACGACCGAGCGAATGCACGAATCATTTCAAATGCCCTGGCGGCGTGCGCCTTTTCTCTCCCACGAAGGATCATTTCAAGCAAAACCTTGTCACCTTTTTCAAAAAACTTCTCCGCCTGGCTTTTTCTCATCTCGAGGTCATGCTTGCCAATGTTCAGTGAGATGCGGATGCCTTTAATATCGACGCGTTTCTGTTTGGCTTTGCTTTTACGCTCTAATTTTTCCTGCCGGTACTGGTACGCGCCGTAGTCGATAATTTTTGCTACAGGCGGTTGGGCGTTCGGAAACACCTCAACGAGATCGAGGCCCGCTGCCTGCGCCATTCGGAGCGCTTCCTGGGTGGAAACGACGCCTACTTGCTGACCTTTTTCATCAACGAGTCGTACATCCGGTACCCGGATCTGAAAATTCAAGCGGTAGCGCTTCGAGGTGCTAATTGTATTGGCAGTTAATCATTAAGTAGGTGATTGGTGGTGGAGATGAGGGGCATTACACCCCTGTGTAGCGCGCTAGCCATCCAACGTCTCCAAGCTGTCCTATTTTAACATGTCGATATGAGAAGTCAAAATAGGAAAAAGCTTTTCATACCCGAGCTTGGATAGTACGCGTGATGAGTCCAAACATCCTCATCATGGTCCTCCGAATGTAGCACCTCCGGTCTCCCTAGGAGGAATCAGAAGTGGAGATGGTTGTCACGGTTAGGCGACAACAGGCGCAAAGGAAGGTGCGAATGTGTTAGCAAACGCAGTCTTCACCTTGCTGACAAATGACTTGGCATTTGTGTAAATGTGGAACCAGTTTAACGTCGTATCCCCACGAGGGACGGCTTGCAGTTGGAATGACAATGAACGCTGTCGATTATGAGCATCCCCTTATACCGTACGAATATACGTATTGGTACGAATGTACCAATCGGTCCGGAATCGTTATGTTACCGTCTTCGGAACATCTTGCTCCGCATTCTTCTGTCAGCTTCTTTCTTCCGTATCGATTCGCGCTTGTCTGCCTTTTTCTTTCCGCGCGCTAAAGCAACTTCAACCTTGACAAAGCTCCCCTTACTATAGAGAGAGAGGGGGATCAATGTCAAGCCCTCCGAGGTCATCTTTCCTATCAGGGTCTTCAGCTCCGATTTCTTTACTAGAAGTTTTCGTGTACGGTCGGGGTCCTCGTTTGATTCCCGCGCGGCATGACGGTACTTGGTAATATGGCACCCGACGAGCCATAAGCCGTTATCGCGGAGAGAAACGTAGCTCCCCACGAGTTCAAGCTGTTTTGCCTTTACTGATTTCACCTCCGCGCCAGTCAACTGAATACCCGCCTCGAATGTCTCGTGGATGTGGTAGTTGAATGCACCTTTCTTGTTATACGCGTATTGAGGCATCCGGTATACATTTAGTAGAGTTCATAATGACGAATGCTGCCATCATTGAGCATGACACCAATCTGACCCAAACCTCCGCAAACGCCGGTAATGCCAGGACACGCAGTCCAGTCGCCCGCTTGGGTAGTACATTCCTTTGCAGCAACTTCAGCTTCATCAGCATAGCACTCGTGTTCGCACTGAGCAGAGCAATCTTGCGTTATAAAGATCAGAGCATTAAAACAAATGAGCTTGTTTTCTGGGCAGTAGTGTGGGGGGGAGTTATTTGTGTTGCGATCTTTCCAAGTATTTTTGTCACGCTTTCAAAATTTCTTGGCATTGGAAGAGGAGTCGATACATTAATTTACACAGGAATGATTATTCTTTTCTACGCGCTGTTTAGAATTTATGTGAAAGTAGAAGCGCAGCAAAGAGAGATGACAAAACTGGTGCGGGAAATTGCTATCCAGAATCCTGTGCACAAAAAAAAGTGAGTGGTATGAAAACAACATACTGTTTACTGAGTCTGATTTTTCTTTCGATTCTTTCGGGGTTGTTGTATTACAATACTGTTCTTGTGGACACGCAGGCATATGTTCCTTCTGTATATTATATGCAGGTAGAGATATTAGGCGATGATGACACAGAACGTGTCTTGCAGAGTTATGCGTT
>LCPQ01000030.1 GCA_001003705.1 Parcubacteria group bacterium GW2011_GWA2_48_9
GCAAAAGCCATTCCGCAGTTTTTCAAGCATTGGGCAAGAGTAAGTATTTTTGGCAGAACGAGCTGGACCAAGTTGATATTTGCTCATTTGTCCAAAGAGATAAGAAGACAGTTACGATGTTCAAAAACTTTGCCCAGCTTCCTTATCTTCACTCAGTATTTACCAATAGGCATTTGAAGTATACTAAGAAAATTTTAAAGCACCTGGGAATTCCCGAAGCGCGATTTACGCATTTCATCACCAATGAAAACTTTACTCACCCAAAGCCGCACTTAGAAGGGTTTAAGCTTATGGTAACATTATCAAACGTAGCGCCAAGTAAAATCCTTTTTATTGGTGACCGCATAGAAACTGATATTTTACCAGCAAAGAAGGTTAGTCTCAGAACTGCCCTTGTATGGTCAGAAAAGGAATCGACGGAAGCTGACTTCACTTTTTCCCACGTGTGGGATGTGATTTCTTTGTTCCAGTAAGTGCACTCACAAATTTAGCAAAAGAATCGCCCCTGACCGGCGGCACCAGTACATACTCTATGAACATTTTCCTTTCAGTATCCGTTAACGCAGGCCGTCAGTATTTACCGACCTATAAGCATATAGCTCAATACCTCACGAGCGGCGGACATCGCATACTCGACGAACAGGTCGTCCTCGACGATATGAGTACGGTCGAGGCGGGTAAAAGCGACCAGTGGATTCATGACAAAGCGCGGCGTGATATTGAGGCGTGCGACATCGTTATAGCGGAAGCGACGAATCCAAGCACTGGGGTGGGTGTTGAAATTGGGTACAGTGTCATGCGAGGCAAGCCGACGTACGCATTGTATCTCAAAGAAAAAGAGGATAGGGTCTCAACGATGGTGAAAGGAAATGACGCTATAAAAATCTTCTCATATTCTAATGAGAAAGAGTTGGACTCATGCCTCGGCACGATTCTCGCACAGATTAATTAACCGCATTTTCCTCCATCGAGTGACACTGGGCGTGGTGGCCATAACACTTCCTTCTTGTGTTTTGTAGATATCAACGATTCAAGTATACTAAATATATATGAGGGCCCAATCGTCTTCGAAACTCAACCCAAAAAAGCGCTACCTCCAGGTTGCTCTCAATAGTACCCTAGCAGAAGCGTCGAAGATTATCAGTAGTCTCCCGAAGAGTGACCGTATCATTGTTGAGGTGGGGACCCCCATGATTAAACGCTATGGTGAAGATGGCATTCGAAGAGTGCGTGACTTGTATGCGCAAAGGCTATATGGCCTCCCTGCCGCGTCTTCGCAACGCACGTCCCTTTCTCTGCTTAGTCTGATAACCAATGCCGCCAGGTCATCTGCAATGAAGGCACCTCCTGCCCCCGCCGGGAACGAGGAACTTTACCCCTATATTGTGGCAGATTTGAAAACCATGGATCGTGGAGCGACGGAGGTTGAAATCGCCGCGTCAGGAGGGGCGAGCGCCGCCATCGCTCTTGGCACCGCTCCTACTGAAACGCTCAATGCGTTTGTCGAATCGTGCGACCGTCTTGGAATTGACGCCATGATCGACATGATGAACATCGAGTTTCCCCTATCGGTACTTCGCGCATTAAAAAAAGCACCTCGCGTCGTAATACTTCATCGGGGGGTAGATGAGGAACACTTTAATAGGCAAAAGATGTTGCCTCTCCATGAAATCCGGAGGATCAAGGGAAGCTATGACATACTGATCGCTGTGGCCGGCGGTGATACGATTCGAGAGGTACAGAGCGCTGTTTTCAATGATGCAGATATTGTCGTCATTTGGAAATCCGTATATCAAAATACTGCCGAGACGGTGAGTCTCGTCGAGGGTTTCCTTAAACGCATCAAGTGAGCCTATTTGACTTTGTCTTTGAGGTAGCTCGCGAGCGATCGGAATCCTTCCATGAACTCAACAGGCAACGCAAAGATAACCGTCTTTGACGGATCCGGGTTGATTTTTTCTATCGTTGATAGGGTGCGGAGCGAAAGGCCGCCGGGGGCATTGCTGAGACGCTGTGCCGCCTGAGCCAGTTTATCCGCCGCTACAAATTCACCCTCGGCTCTGATAATCACTGCGCGACGCTCACGTTCTGACTCGGCTTGCTTTGCCATTACCCGTTTCATATCGGCAGGAAGCTCGATATCCTGAATTTTGATGTCCGTAACGTTGATTCCCCACGCTTTTGTCGCCCCGTCGACGATTTTCTTGATTTCCTCCGCTGTTTTTTCACGTTCTGACAGCAGCGAGTCGAGCTCGATGCTTCCGACCACGTCCCTGAGTGCCGCCTGCGCGTATTGGGAAACGGCGAGCGTGTAATCTTTGATATTTAGAATGGCGTTCTCCGCGGATTCGACTTGGAAATACACTACTGCGTTGATTCCTACCGGCACATTGTCGCGGGTGATAACTTCCTGCTGTGGAATATCTGTCGTTGTCACGCGTAGGTCGACTTTAATCATTCGCTGGACGATGGGAAAAATCCATTTCAAGCCCGGTATGCGGGTACCTGTGTATTTCCCGAGGGTCAATACCACCCCTCGTTCGTATTGGTCGATGATGCGTAGGCCGATAATAATGAAAAAAATAATCAGTCCAAGTAATGTTCCAAAGAATCCCATAGGTGTTGATTATATTAATGGTACATGCAAGATAAGTATATACCAAAACGGGCCTTCGTGCGAAGACCCGTTTTGAGCATGTCAGTAAATACTATAAGACTTCTAATTTTGTGTACCTCGCACCCCATTCCTTGGCCTGTTCTCGTGAAGCCATCCAAATATCTGCCATATATCGGTGTCGGGGATTCATGCGGTCCTCTACCACGAATATTTTATCTCCAAAATGATCCGGGATGCGGACACGAGTGCCGATTGGCAGGAAGTTTGCCGCAATGACTCCATCGCGAACTTTCGAGCCAGAAGCAGTCGTGAATGGGTCACCATCAGTCTGATCTTTCGTTGACGAGTAGGCAGTGATGGAAAGGTACATGACCTGTTTTGCTTCTTCACGCGGCTTGTCAGCGCTGAGAGGCAGACGAGGCTGCTCTTCACTTGAAGCTGTGATAGGTGAGTTCTGATTCATTTCTCCAAGGGATGTTTGTATTTCTTTACCGACGACGTACCCAGGGAAAGTGAATTCCCAGATAAGCACGACCGCCACTGTCTTTAGAATATATGCCGTTCTGCGGCGTTGTTTCGTGGTCATAAAGAATACTTATTCATTAATCGCCCTATTTCAAAAACCTCCCTTTTATCGCGCCACCCGTGCTTGCGGTTACGACCGAAGCAGTTTGGTTGTTCGTTCCGCTCGCACCCTCTTGCGAGCCGTTTTTTAGCGGTGCGGTCCAGCCGCGTCAGACTGAACTTTCGTTCTGGTATCCCTCGAGGTAGATTTCCCGGATTTGTTGTGCTGTTGGAGGTATTGTGCCTTCACGAACTGATTCAGTAGTGGCGAAGCCCTCAGTGTTAGCAGTCTTCTTTCGGTTGCCGTAGGTTGTCATTCGTTCCTCCGTCGTCCAGGCTAAATCATTCGATGTTACGACGCCACTTCCCTCAGCAGGGGCAAACACAGTTAACTGCCCACCATCAAAATACATTTTCGGTACTTGCTCGCTTTCCCACACACACACTACATAATGCCATGTGTCCGGCATGAAGTTTGCTTTTGCTGACCACGTGGTTGCGGGAGAATCATTTAGAATAATTTCGAGGTTTGGGCCACTTTTCCGTATGAGTAAGTATTCTTTATTTTTCCCATCTGTCGTGTTGATAAAATTTTTATTTGTTACATCTTCCCAGTTATCATCACGCGTCCAAAAAGCGGCATAACCCACAATTGGGTCAGAAGTCTGGGTAGTAACTGTGTTCGTAGTTGTCGCAGCCTTCAGGGGGTCATGCCCGTTCTCGATTTCTGTCAAATCGTCATACCCATCAAAATCGGTGTCCCGATAATTTTTATTTGTCCCATACCGTGCCTCCTCATTATCTGTGAGCCCGTCTTTATCGGAGTCTTTCTCGTCTTCTATTGCCTTTGAAAGGTAGTCGTTTGTAGCCGTATTAATCCCCTCAACGAACATCCCACTATAAAAGTCATACGTATTTGAATCAGGCGGTGGCAAGTGTATCGTGTAGATGAGCTCATAGCTACTTCCAGCCGATGAGTATTGGTACTCCTCGCCAGTATATTGGTCTGGCGCGATATTCGCATTGTTCCAAAGGTAATTATCTTGTATGTCACTATTCGTCCTAGGCCTGACTAGTAATGCGCCTAGTGTTTCTGGATATGCACCATTTGTTAAATAATATCCGGAGAGTGCCGATCGGATTGCAACAATAGTGTCTTTTTGTTCGCGAAACTTTTCGTCCTCAACCGTAGTCCCGGTCATTTCTTGCACTAAATCGTCATAATTGGTGGTCTCGTCTGGAATATCGACTTTTGGCTTTTCTCCCATGTGGTCAAAGGTGACTCCGAACGTAGTTCGAATTTGCTTGTCTTTCAACTGTTCATTTTCGTCCGGAGGAACCATAATGATGCTCACTTCGAATTTTCTCATGGTGGACCCGGCCTGGTCGACCCACAGTGTCCATTCGGTATCCGCAAACAACGACATAAGTTGGTCCGTAACATCTTCCTCAAAACCTACTTCCTCAAGCATGTCCATGTATTCGTTGTTTACATTCCTATTTTTCACATCCTGCTTGTATGCTTCAATAGTCGCGGGAAGTTTTTCGAAGTCTATTTCGAGTTTAATCCGGTGGGTGGGATGGCCATTGATAGTTTCTTTCCCGTCAATATTCGCCTGGAGCATTTTCTCTCGAAATGCAATTTGATACATGTGCATCAACTCTTCCCGGTAGGACGGTGCTGAGTCACCCTGGTCTACCATCTGACTAAAGTCCAGAAAGTCCATGTAGCCGTTGGAGATCTCGGTATTGTCTACAACAATCCACTTGCCCTGAATGGACGAAAGACTTTCCAGAAGGAGTGAGGGTATTTTACTTATATATACGTATGTCTTGCCGCCTATCATCCGCACTTCCGCATCAATGGATAGTGCAAGCCCACTTGCCTCATAGGATCCGCTCAGAGTGAGAATGCCGCTTGTTTGAGTCGGGTCTTCTTTATTTACATCAATAAAACTTGTGATAGCAGCCTGGATGCTGAGATCCGATGGAATATTCCCCAGCATGTCGTCGAATACGTATGACAAATCTGAACTAGAGAATGAGTCATCGATTGGTTGGCAGCCAGTATAGTCGCCAACTGAATCGAACATCCCCTGGCTGTTGCTTCCAAGACACGTGAAGCTCAATGTATAGCTGGTAAAGTCGCTTGAGGGAGTATAGACGAAGGGAGTGCCGTCTGCCTGCACCAGGTCTCGTGAAAGGTAATCGGGAGTTATCGGATCGAGGGTTGCTGGAAATTTAGAATCATGGTCATCATAATAAAGTATCAAACCGGTGCGTATTTGCGCAGCATCAGATTGCATCTGCGCATTTTTTGCTTTTTGCCGGAACAATGGCTCTTCCTGATTTATCGAGGCAGTACTTCTTTCGACGGTACGGTTTTCGGTGTTAACCTGAAATGTGAAGCCAAACTCCCCGCTTTGTACTTCCGAGAGTTTTGCGAACGATTCGATTAGTAATTGTTCAGCATTTTTTGTCAAAAACGGAATTGGCAGGTATCCTTTTGTGTATGCAAAAACGCCTCCACCCGCTACAACTGCGATAATCCCTCCGATAAGTGCCCAGCGTAACCCCTTAAACGCTTTATGGGTCTTCTCACCTGAAGGGCTCGCAGAAACAGTCTGTTCAGGCGTTGTCTCGATTTCCTGGAGGATAACCTCACGTGGTGAGAGAGGTTTATGCGCGAGTGCCTGATTGACTTGGTCGAGTGCCCAGCCGCTGGTCAATAGTTGTTCTCGAAGTTCATCATCTGAGAGACCCCGTCCGCGCGCTTGCAGTATCCATGTATTTATATCCATAGGGCGTTTATTAAGCCTACGGCCATGTTACACATTGAAGCCCATCGGTATCGAAAATAGTGCAGAGTTCCCAGCCTTTACCATTCTCACTTAATGCGTAGCCATAGGATTCCCCTGTTGCCGGATCGACCAGCATTTCTGGAAGGAATGTCGGTATAAGCTCATCAAGTGTCGCGGGGTACACGGAGTTCTTAAGATAGTAATCTTGGAGCGAAACCTGTAGACCAATAATATTGATACTACGTACAATGTCATTTCGATCGGCCTCATCGGTGATAAGTTCTTCTGTATTACTGACAAGGTAATTATAGTATTCACGTTCAATCCGAACTGATTCTTGCGTAATTTTTCCGTAATTCAGGAATTCATCGTAAACGCCGGTAGAAGCCAGGAATCCAACACTGATGGAAAGCGGTATTGCGAACACCATTCCCGCGATCATGAAGCCAAGCATAATTTTCTTTCCCTGTCGTATGATAGGTTCAGGATCGTTTTCACGCGGGTGAATTGCTGAGAGATCGCGATAGATAACGGCGTAGTATGCTTGGCTAAATGCCGGTAACAGTAAATACAGAATCGCTTGAATGACCAGAAAGCCGATTTCTCCAGCGAGAAAACCGCCCAGAGAAAGCGCTGCTCCCCTCGAGGCAGATACGGCGAACCACATAGCAAAAATAATGAGAAAGAGCACTATAAATACCGCAAGAAAGGCGAGGCCGAGTACGAGTATTTTTAAGAACGTGTCCCAGCGGAAATCCCGAGTCAGTGCAAAACACCGTTTTAGCGCGGCCATGCCATGCACTTTTTCCTCAACAACGACGAAAGGCAGTGGTATGAGCATGATCGACAGTATGATGCCTGGGATAACGAATGCTACTAATCCGCCAAGGGTGGCCAGAACGCCCAGTACTGCAGTCCAGATGTAGAAGCCATATGTCTTAATCGTTGCATGGGCGACGGCTGAGACAGATCCTTCGGTGACACGTGACACAGTATGAGTGAGGCTGAGCGTACAGAAAAATACCATCAATACCAGCAGGGTTGTGTACAGGAGAAATGAACTGAAGGATGCCGAAGTGGCCGTAATAAGTAGTTGGACTCCCGTAATAATCAATGCTTGAATTAGCGCGATTCCCGCTAAGAGCTTCCACCTACTTTTTACGATTTGCCATGCGCGTAAAAACAGATTCCCTGTCATTGGTTCGGATGGTGAATCTACCACACTAAGGCCGCCCTTATGTGCTTTTAGGGCTTTTCGTATCTCCGGCTCTTTCCATCCTTTTTGAGTGACGTCGCGAACGATCTCATCATCGGGTAGACCTTTTGCATGCGCTTTTGCTACCCATTCGCGAAGGGAATCATCCTCCATAGTTTTTACTTTTGTATTCTATAATACGCAGTATATCAAAAAAAGGTCGTTTTGTCAACTTTGTAGGAAAGAGTCTTTATGCTTATTTGTCTAGAATGTTGCGTGGTTCCCTGAAGCAGAGGTAATATCCGAAAGGGTCAGTTATTCTGAAGTCCTTACTATCCCATGGTTTCAGTTCAAGGGGCGTTACCAAGCTTTTTTTGCCGATAGTTTTTATTACGTAATTATAATATGTTTCAATACTTTGATCTGTAATGTAAATGCACACTTCGGTGCCATATCCGCGCGGCGTTGTTTTAGGGAAACGCTTGAAGAAGGAGTGCTCATATACTTCCTCATTTCCACAAAAGAAGGCGAGCACACTGTTGTCGCGCTGCATGACGAGGTAACCTGATTGATCCTCTGTGGGGCTTTTCTCTTACTGTTTGAAAACCCAACTTTCCGTAAAAGTCTTTTACGGTATTAAAATCTGGTACATGCAGTTCGACGATCATGTCTGACAATGCAGGCGTTGAAGCCATAGCGGGTAGGGGTCATCGGTGCCCTGAGCAGCGGCGGTGTGCCACCGACACCCCGCCGACGTTCGCTGCGTCATTTCATTCCTTGCTTACTTCTGCTCTTCGATCCCCCCACAACTTAAGTTGGGAAAAACGATGAGCTTGGAAACAGTAGTGGACTTAGTGGTGATTCCCTTAGCGGGTAGGGGGAATCGTGTCCCGGGCAGCGCCGAATGCTGCGCACGCTCGCATTCGTCGATGCTCCCGAGCTTAGCTCGGTTCGCTTCTGCCCTTCGATTCCCCTAACATTTTGGTTAGTAGAATCGACGAGCGAGTAAACAGTAGTGGATTTGGTAAATCTTCCTAGCGGGTAGGGGGAATCGAACCCCCGGCAACAGCTTGGAAAGCTGTGGTATTGCCATTATACGATACCCGCGAAATATGTATCACTTAGGTTGCCACAAGAATCGATCCAGGTCAATCCAGTAGGCGCTATCTCGTTTTGTGATATTAATACCCTCTTGTTCGAGCAGCATCGCCTGTTCTTCCGGAGGATGGTCCAGGCAGGTGGTGCTGATTCTCCCCTCCCGGTTGATAACTCGTTGCCAGGGGATATGTTCGAGCTTGCCGCCATCCATGGCATGAAGTGCCCAACCGACCATGCGGGCCGATCGCGGTGAGCCTATCAATGCTGCGATTTGCCCATACGTCGCGACTTTGCCACGCGGTATCTTTTTTACCGCCAAGTAAACCCGTTGATAAAAATTACCCATGACGATTGAGAAGCACCGTATCGAGGTACCGGTACAGATAGTTCGAAATTCCAACACGCTCTTCCTCGGGCCGTTCTGATGCACAGAGGTCGGCCAGGAGCGTACCAATGATTCGTTCAATAAGGCTTGCCCGCATGAGCGCATCAAAACGCCTTACGTTAAATCGTCGGGCGACGGGCCGGGTATCTTTTATCCATGCGTCGATACCTTTTTTCCACTGTTTGTATGGTTGTTTCCACGTACCCGAGAGCAAGTGGTCAGCCCATATCATAAAAGCAAATTCATACCCCTCGGGATACATTTTAGCGTGGGCGAAATCGGTGAGGTAGAACTTTGACCCATCCCGCACCGTGTATATTTCTTTAGGCTTAAAGTGTCCGTGACACCACATCATCGATCTTTTGCTGAACTCGTTCCGGATAATCCGCATGCCTTGTTCGTATCTTGGAAGAAAACGCTTCATATCAAGCCGGCGTTTGTTTGGCGGACGCCTTTCTTCAGCGTCATTCGCGAGCTGAAGCCATCTGCTGATACGGTATGCATGATATTCATGCGCTGGGAGGTATTCGGCTAAATGGAGGCTACGCGTGGGTTTCATCGGGAAATTACGTCGATATTCTTCGTACACAGACAAAAAAGTCCGGCGTTCCGCAGCCGTGATTGGCGAATGGAAAAATTTCCCTCCGAGCGGCAAGTGTTCCATAATAAGCCATCCGCTAAACGGCGTCGTTACCTCGTAGGCGTAGAGTGGGGGCGCCTTGAGAAGCTCACTCTTATTGTTTTGATTGAATGTTCGCAAGGCTAGGGGCTCATCGGTCGTGCGTGGGTCGTTGTATATTTTCAGGACAGCCCGTATGCCTCGGAATATGCCGGCGAAGATAACATTACGAACCATGCCAGAGGCGTAGTAGGCCCCTTGGTAGAGCTTTTTCTCAATGGTGAATTTTTGCGAGGCAGCTATGCGCTCCCCAAGAGATTCAAGTGCCGGCTTGGTCATTTAGTGGAGTCTCTCTTAACCAGGTTAAGGAGATATAAGGTAATGAGTACGACGACAGCCGTAATGACCGCCGCATAGCCGAACTTTATCCAGATGGAGTTTGCACTCACGGGAATCAGATATTCAATCAGCGATTTAATGGCATCGTTCCAAGCGAGGCCGGCGACGAGTCCGAAAGCGGCTACAATATATCCAATGGTTCGCTGCTCAAGCTCTTTCTTGATAGATATTTTTTCAGATTGAGTGGGTTGTTCAGCCATAGGGTTATTTTTCTCGTAAATACTTAAATCTAGGCACGGATGTGCCGTCTATCGTGATATTTTCTATGAACATGATAAGCGGACGTACCCAAAAACCATATTCACCGTACAGTGCTTGGTAATGGACGAGTTCTTCGAGAGTTTCACTATGACGAACCACGCCGATCACTTTATAACGCTTGCCTTTGTAGTGCTCATAAATACCGGGCCGGAGCATTTGTGCCTTTTTGGAAAGAGTAAGTGTAACGCGCGCCTCTTCATTCATATGACCAGTATAGCAAATATCGTCATCCTATTGGTAAGAAGGCTTTATGAGGTATGCCTATGAGATTACGGGAGTGAGCTCTGATACCGCTGAGTCAGTTTTTGCGCTTTGAAGTTTCCTTTTTTTCACCAGCAGGTTGTCCAGATGCAGTCCCTTGACTATGGTTTCGGGCGGTATCATGAGGCGCGGATCGCGTTGTGCCGCAGAGTACAGAACTGAATACATCTCCGGTAACATTGGCTGCATGAGTTCCTCCAGCGTCACCTTATGTGACAGAGAAACGTATTCGTCGAAGCGTGTGTCGACATTTTCTAGGATCATATCGATACCAGTCGCTGGCGCCAGTCCACCCCCACTCTCTGCAAGGTATGACAGCACAATGCCGTCTCCCCCGAGTTCTTTTGTTTGTGTGGGTTCCACGGCGTCGGCTTCAACATCCTCTCCCACGTCACGAAGCAACCGCTGCCAGGCATTTTTTGTCATTGTCAGGTCATTTACCTGGGAAAATCCACCGAGGCACTTTATTCCATAATACTGCGACACCATGAGGTAACAAAGCAGCATACTGGGAAATATGCGCTTAGTTTTCAAAGCTTCCTCGATAGCCAATGGCGTAAAGGGTACCTGAAGTCCGGCGTCATGGAACAGATCTTCGGCAGGAAGTAATGAGAGGAGCTAAATATGGAACGTCAGATTGAAGCCCGCCGCGAGGCCGGGATTTTGAAGGTGCTTCCTCATCAAGAGTTCTTTTACAATAGTTTCTATTTCTAGATAGACAAGGTTAGGTACGTTCGCATCGACAGTACTCGCTGTAGGACTCCAAGATAATGATCGATGTGGGTGAAATAAGAGAGGCCAGAGGCGATAGTTGATCTTAGTGATTTGAGGAGCGAGTTCGGAAAAGGCAAGAATATCTGAAGCGCCAAAGTGTGTTTCAATAAGAGTGCTGATAGCTTCAGTTCGTTCGTTTGTAAGCAACCCCCGTGAATGTTTTTTTCTTATCTCACGTATCGCATTGGATATATCGTCACGTGTATAACCGCGCGATGCGTAGACAACCCCCATTTTTATTTTGTCCGGCAATAATGGCAGCCGTAGGAGCTCTTTTTCTCCTCCATTATCACCATGGAACAGTATCCCGCGCGGGTAGGCGGATGAATTGTTCGCCGATACGCTTGCAAACGAAAAAACAATGAGATATCTCAAATCAACATCATTGAGTTCGCGATACGGAAGTGCCGATATGATATTTGCGTTAACGAAAAAAGGGTGGTCTATGGGTCCATGATGGTCAGTCGTAGATACAAGCGCAAATTTTTTTAACTGTTTTGCTACGCCCTCAGCGACATCTCGGCCGAGTCGTTCTCGAGCAATATCCTTCACTACCGCGATGAGCTCGTCTTTGCGTTCATCGAGGCCAGGCACAGGATTTACATCCAAAAAATCCTTTGTGTATTCATAAAGGTTTTTTGAGCCGCGCTTGTGCATGATTTCTCCCAAAACCGGACGGCGTTCCCAGATAGCTTGTTTGAGAAGTGTAAGCTGATTTTGTAGGAAATGCCCGGGTGGATCAGTATTGCCGCCCTCGGTAAGGTCTTCCATAATGTTGCGAACAAGTATAGATAAACCAGCCACTTTGTCAAGAGGTGGCTTTTCCTAAAACAGCGAAGCCCCTTTACTTTTCGAACTTTATGTAGTGTTCCTTTGGTTTCAGAGCCGCCATGACAGTCTTCTTCCACCTGGGATTGATGTCTGAAACACGGCATATCGCACCCTGATGCCGGCAGAGCGGATCAACTGCTCGTGACTTCAGGACAATATACGCCGTGTAATCGGATTTGTCGGATGCCTCATACGTAATGACGCAGTTCATACGATCCCAAAGGAGCTTAATGTGTTCATCATGAACATGATGCGGTGCAATTCTATTAAATACTTCCTGATCCGTCGTATAGAGATCGTGTTCCGTGAGGTATTTTTTCTCCAGTGCATAACTGATGTAATCACTGACAGTTTGAAACATTGCTGCCGAACGAATGCCGGCCCAGTATTCGTCATTGAGCATATAAAAAAGTTCGGCAAACCGTTTCGCATGCTCGAAATCGCTAAAAATCCATTTTCCGCGTGAAGATGATCCAAATACTCGAACACTTCAGTGGCTGTCAACTCCCCATACGATACTGCGTCACGGAACGTGTAATCCAGCCGGTCAGCACAGATATCGGGTATGTCAGTTTCTTTTAAGGGGAAATGTGAATCGTCTAAGATATATGCAAGGTCGAATCCATGTCGCGAAAGGATAGCTGGTATCCCCGATTGTTTTATGAAATCATGATGGATATTGTCTTGATGGGCCTGGGTTTTTTCTGTACCCCGCTTCAGGATATAATCTATACCGTGCGAAAATGCGGAATGCGAGACGTCGTGAATCAGTCCAGCTACCTGTTCCTCCAGCGGCGCCCTGTACTTTTTTAAAAGAAGCATCACGCCGATGGAATGGTCAAAACGGCTCGGCGGTACCCCTGGGAAGAACGGTTTTCGGTATGCACCGGGATCGATGCCTTTCAGGCGTTTTAGAGCCGGGCTGCTTATTAGTTCAATAAGCACGCGCTCAGTGATATGAAATTCGCCGTATAGTGTGTCTTGATACCGCATGGGTTTAAGTATATCAAAAAGCGGAAATAGAGCGCAGCCTTGACGTTGTAGGGATCATGCACTAACATTCGGCTATTATACGCAACAGCCATACACAAGGAGGGTGTGTATATGTGGTCATTCCATCGGAGACCGCGAAGGGTAAGGCCAGAACAGGTGGAAGATGATGAACCGGTTGCTGGATGTGACGGCGGTGGTACTACTATTGCGGTAAACATTTCCGCATCTTCACCGCTTCGGCCGCCGAAGCCGGATATTACCGATCCACACCAACTTTGGGGGGCTAAGCCACCCGACAAGGAATAGCATCGTTCGTTAGATTTGAAGCCCGCAGGCATCTGCTGGCTTTTTTCCTATTACTACTGATTAATTTATGGGTCACTTAACTTGTGCATGTACATACAATATGCGTTGGAATGCTGTGAAGTGGCATAACAACGCGAGTACAATAATTGATATTCCAAGGATGGCCTCACCTTCGGGCACAAACGCCGCAATAATTGTAGTGGCAGACAACAGCGCCATTCGTACTTTACGCTTCATAAATCCATATACGCATTCGAAGCCCTCACTCTCCGCTCTTGCTCTCGTGTAGCTTACTAAGAACGATCCAAAAAACGCTATCAAAACAAATAGGGCGACAAGCAAACTTTGTTGCCAGAAGTACATGAGCAGTCCCAGATAGATGAGTCCTTCCCCATACCTGTCAGTGGTAGCGTCAATAAATGCACCGAATCTTGTTGAACTGTGTGCATATCGGGCAAGCTGTCCATCGAGAATATCGCACAGTTCAGTGATAATTATCGCAATGCCTGCGAGAAAAAGTGATCGGGTCGCGTAGAAATAAAGTACACCCATGCTTGCGATCCCGCCGCCGATGGTAAAAGTTTCAGGGTGAATTTTTAGACGTACCAACAATTTACCCAACGGAGTAAAGGCTGGGTAAATTCCCTTCTTGATCTTATTGTACGCTACGCGCTGGTCACTCATAGCACGTGAAGAGCTAGTGATATGCGCGATTGCTGGGATGTATTACCTTTTACAAATCGCTTCTATCATACCTAAATGCTCGTTACTGGTAAAGGCCCTCTTCTCTTGAAAAAAGGTTATTTTTCTGGTACGCTCCAAAACACTCTGGCCACGTAGCCAAGTGGTAAGGCAGGGGTCTGCAAAACCCCTATTCGGGAGTTCGATTCTCCCCGTGGCCTCCAGACATCTATTAGTTACTAGGTGAGTGCGAGTATTATGTTCATCGTTGCCACCATTTCAAAAAATTCTTACCCGGCGGAAAAGATACGGGAAATTATCGATGCAGGCGCTGAAGTGCTGCGTTTTAATTTTTCCCATGGGTCGCCCGATGAAATGTATGAACGAGTTCTTGTCGCCAAAAACGTGATACGAGAAGCAGGAAAAGAAGGAACGGTAAAAATCATGGCGGATTTACCAGGCGATAAGTTGCGGCTCGGCAAGTATGAACCCACTAATGTTCCTGTCCACGCCGGCGATACGATTCGTTTCAAATCCGGTGGGACGACACCTGACCCGCATACATTCGTTCCAGTAGACGTGCATGCTCTCGGCACCATCGTGAAACCTGGGCAGGAAATTAGTGTTGCTGATGGTGACCTACGGTTCCGTATTAAGGATATTGTTTCAGACGAGTCTTGCACCGCAGTTGCATTGAATGCGGGAGAAATTCCATCAATGAAGGCATTTAATATCGGTCAGGGTGTTGACTCACTCAATCATCTGACGAAGCGAACAGTGGCCCACATGGCCAAGTTAAGCGAAATGAACCCGGATTGGGTTGCCTTATCCTTTGTGAACAGCGCCGCATTTGTTGAAAAAGCCCGAACAATGTTGAAAGAAAAAATGCATACCGATGCGCTTCCACCGCTGGTAGCGAAGATTGAAACCCTCCAGGCTGTTGAACGAATCGATGAGATCGCGCAATCGGTAGATGTGCTCATGGTTGCCCGCGGGGACCTGGCCATCACTGCACCGTATGAATTACTGGGTATTTACCAGAAAAAGATTGTTCGGGCGGCGAAACGAGCCGGTAAACCGGTTATAGTATCTACGCAAATACTTGACAGCTTAGTTACTCATCTTGTACCTACACGCTCGGAGATTCTCGATCTTACCAATATCGTTCTTGATGGGGCTGACGGAATCATGTTTGCCAAAGAAACGGGGATTAGTCCAACTCCCGGCTATTCAGTGAAGGTTGCGCGGAAGATTATCGAGGCGGTTGAAAAAAATAGGGATGACATGTAAAGTACTGGTTTACGGGATGTAGTTCAGTTGGCTAGAACGCTCGCTTTGGGAGCGAGAGGTCGCCGGTTCGAGTCCGGCCATCCCGATTAGAATTCACTACGATAATGGTTCCAAGAGAACTTATGAATAAATGGTCAAGCAGCAGTTACCGGACTCGAAGGGCGCAAGTAGGCGTAACGCCCCGGCCCGCAGGGCTAATCCGGCCATCCCGATAGTGTTCCCCAAACCCAAGGGAAATTAGAGGTTTGCCCTAACCACTGCTTGGTGAGTGGTGATATACTACAGGGCATGGCAAGCGACCTCACTACGTTTTCCGCCACGTCAATACCAAGCATTTTTCAGAAGCTTCAGACGCGAAAAGACGGCCTCACCGAACACGAAATTGGGTTGCGACTCCAGCAGTACGGAAAAAATGTCCTTTCGGAAAGAAAAGAGGTCGGTGTTATAGCTGAGTATTTTTCTCACTTTAAGAATCCGCTCGCCATCATCCTGCTGTTCGCAGCTGGTATTTCGGCATACCTGGGTGAAATCAAGAATTTGATAGTCATTGCGATCATGGTGGTAGCAAGTGTCACGCTGGACTTTGTCGAGGAACATAGTGCCAACAATGCCGCGAAGAAGTTAAAGGAAAAAGTCAGCGTTACCGCAACAGTCATCAGGGGAGGGAAAAAGCAGGAGATCCGGGCGACTGAAATATGCCCAGGTGATGTGATATTCTTGAGTTCCGGAGATTTGGTTCCCGCGGATGCTCGTATTATTGAAGCGGATGATTTCTTTGTCAATCAGTCGGCGTTAACCGGAGAGTCTTTTCCAAAGGAGAAATTCCCCATCCCACACGGAGGTAGCCAGGATCGTGCAGTAGAGACGGACACTCTGGTATTTTTAGGAACTAGCGTTATTAGTGGTACTGCGCTCGCTGTGGTATTTCATACGGGACCATCGACGGAGTTTGGGAAGATCGCTTCTAGCGTGCTGCAAAAAGAAGAGAAGAGTGACTTCGAGCTTGGGATTACCAAGTTCGGCTTTTTTTTGATGAAGGTTATTATCGTACTTGTTCTCTGTATCTTTTTGGGCAATGCACTTATTAAGAGGGATTTTCTTGAATCATTTATTTTCGCGATTGCCATCGCCGTAGGTATTACGCCGGAACTCCTGCCAGTCATTATGTCAGTCACAATGGCACGGGCATCTCAGAAAATGGCTAAATCCGGAGTAATTGTAAAGAAACTTTCTGCTATCCCGAATTTCGGAAGCATGGATATACTCTGTACCGATAAAACAGGTACGCTAACAGAAGGCAATATCAAGCTGGTGACGTATACAGACACGTTTGGGAAACACAATGAGAGTGTCTTCTTACACACATATCTCAACAGCTTTCACCAAACGGGTGTAAAAAATCCTCTCGATAAAGCGGTTTTGGCATACAAACACGAAGCTATCGGAGCATATACGAAGATTGAAGAAATCCCTTTTGATTTTGCGCGCAAAATGATGAGCGTAGCCGTCACAGGGCCTGAAGGGCGAGTACTGATTACGAAAGGAGCTCCAGAAGCGGTTATAAGCAACTGCAGTCATTACACTCAAGTTCGAGATGTAAAAGTACTGAGTTCTGAGATGCGGGAAAACGCTTTTACCTATTATGAGAAATTAAGCTCTGAAGGATATCGTGTTCTTGCCATAGCCATAAAAACCAATCTGCCAAAAAAGGAGAAATATACCACAGCGGATGAGGAACACTTGACCTTAATTGGGTTTGTTTCGTTCCTCGATCCTGCAAAACAGGATGCTGACGACATTCTCAGGAAATTGCAGTCGCATGGCATCGAAATAAAAATCATTACCGGAGACAATGAGCAGGTGACAGAAAAAATCTGCCGAGATATCGGATTGCAGGTTCGCGGTGTGTTGCTCGGGAAAGATATTACCGCACTCACCGACGATGCGCTCGCGATTCGTGCTGAACAAACCACTATTTTTGCGCGCTTTTCCCCCGATGAAAAAAATCGTGTCATCTCCGCCATTCGTAAGCACGGTCATGTGGTCGGCTATATGGGAGACGGTATTAATGACGCTCCTTCGCTGAAAGCAGCAGATGTGGGTATCTCA
>LCPQ01000031.1 GCA_001003705.1 Parcubacteria group bacterium GW2011_GWA2_48_9
CCAGTTACCGATGGGTTGACAAAAGTACTCCGATAAGGTAGATTACTTGATTCGTAATGTTCGATGGCTCTTTCAATCTTGCAACCCGGGAGGATCACGTGGACTTTCTCGATCAACTTGTCCAGATCCTCTCGGGGATTTGGAAGTTGTTGTCGTGGCTTTTGAGTGACCAGATTGCGTTAGCCGGGCAGATCGCGAATGTGCTGATGTGGGTCCTGCAGTGTGAAGAACAGCTCGCGCTTCAGATGAACAAGTGGGCGGTTCCGTTTGGTCACCAGGTCGCCATACTCGTTGCGGTGAATTCGTTTGTGCTGATCCCCGGCGAGTACGGAATTGTTCACACCTTCTGGCTTACATCGAACCGTGTACGCAATTTCGGTACGCCTCGTTGGCTCAGGTGGATCGCCAGGGATAAGCCCATTACCCCTTGGGACCTCACGATTTTCGGTCTCGTACCACTAGGTACCCAGAAGCTTGGCGTCATCGCCTGGCATGCAAAACGCAAAGAGTTTGGATGGCGTGGATATGCACACATCGCAGTGGGAGGCGCGTTACGAGTTTCCCTGTATCCACTTCTGGGTAAATGGATCTGGGCTATCGTGGTTTGCCTCATCATCCTTCGCGTCGTCGATCTTTGGAATGACCACCAAAACGGCCGAAGTAAAAATCGTTCGACATTTTGACCCTCACACCAATCGGACTGGTGTGAGGGTTCTTCTTATCCTTAAAGGTTGCCTCTCAAACCCCACGCTTCTGCAGACGCGACAGTTACCTCAGCAAACTGACCTGCCAGGTCGGGTCCTTCGAACTTAATGGTTTTGAATGTGTTTGTTTTACCCGTATTCTCGCCTTTTGCATCGTCGTACTCGTCTACAAGGACTCGCACGATTTTTCCAACCTGGCGTTGGTTGTTAGTGAACGCTGTTTGCCGAAGGACGTTGTTCAATTCCGACTCGCGGCGTTCCTTTTCATCATGCGGCACATCGTCTTCCCAGTTTGACGCTTTTGCACCCGGCCGTGGGGAATACTGGTTTATATACGCCATATCATAGTTTATTTCTCGGAATAGCTTTTTCGTATTTTCGTACTGATCGTCCGTTTCTCCGCAGAATCCGACGATCACGTCCGTGGTGACAGCCAACCCGGGGATCGCCGCGCGCATTTTATGCACAATATCTTTGTATTGTTCCACCGTATACGGCCGTAACATTTTCCTCAGCATGCCGTCATCACCCGACTGCACCGGAATGTGGAGGTGGGGAACAAGCTTTTTACTACGCGCGACGGTTGCAATCAAATCGTCAGTAAACCACTTCGGGTGGGGGGAGGTGTAACGGATCCAGTAATCAAAGGGCAAAGCGTCGAGGATTGCAATGAGTGTGCCGAAGTTTACAATGCGTTTTTCTCGGAACAGGGAAGTATGCAGTTCGGGCAGGTCCGGGAGGTTATATGTTTCCACCACACCGAAAAGGAATTTGTCGAAGTCAGCGTCTACGGGCACAAAGTACTTATTGACGATCTGGCCGATAAGAAGGATTTCCTTTGTTCCATTCTCAAGCAGATTGATCACTTCGGCGATGATATCCTTTGGCGATCGCGACGTTTCCCTGCCGCGGGTGTAGGGAACAGCACAATACGTGCAAAATGAGTTACATCCGTTCATAATCGGGACATACGCCTTATACTGATGTGTATGGTGGGGGTTAATAGACAGGTAGGAATCAGTTGGGAGGGCTTCTTTCACTTCTGCTGTTCGCCCAAGAATGTCAGGTAACCTATTCAAGTCTTTCATCTCAATGAAGTGGTCAAATTCAACTGCAAGACGTTTCCGGTCGTAATCAAGGACGCAGCCGGTTAAAAATGTTGTGAGAGGCCTGCGCTTCTTTTCTGCGTTCCAAGCCGAAATTTTCCCATAGATCCTGTCCATGGCTTTTTGGCGTACAGCGCAGGCAACGACGCCGATGAGATCGGCAGAATGCTCATTGTCCGTCCGGGAGAAGTTCATGCATTCAAGGACCGCTGCGAGACGTTCACTGTCTGCCTTATTCATCTGACAACCGATTGTAAGAAGATAGTACTGCATCGACAGACAGTATAGCCGGCTTGAGTGCATAGTCAACTCGTTCTATACTATCACTGCATATAAACTTATGGGAATGACAGAGTTATCAACAACGCAACGGGTCCAGGTGACTCCTAGGGTAGGCATACATACATTTACCGGCGTTCTCGTTTCCGTCTGGGTAGGTGAGATTGGGGCGGCGATTGGTGCTGGTGTGATTGTTGGTATGCTTCTCTCAACGTTTAAATAACCTGCATAGTTCGAATAATACGTTGGTATATGGACAACCAAGAACGACAGCAACAAATCGGCATCCACACCGGTCTTTCGACCTCAGTTAAGGTCGCTATTAGTGTGGTGATTGCGGGTGCAGTTGTCGCTGGGGTGGCACTCGCGCTCCTGATGACGAAGACAGTCGGCTCGTAGTATCGTCTTACTTCTTTTTCTGAATCTCACTCAAGATATGCGTGATGAAGGTTTTTTTTGCGAGGACCGCAATATTCTTTTTTCCCCGAAGACGGACATGAAGCTTCGATGACTTCATTTCCTTATCGCCAATGACGAGCATGTAGGGGACTTTTTTTCGTTCAGCATTTCTGATTTTATATCCAACAGTTTCGTTTGCTTCGTTGACAAACGTCCTGATACCGACACTTGCCAATTCTTTGCCCAGTTTTTTTGATAACACGACATGGGACTTACCGACCGGAATGATCGCGACTTGGATGGGGGAGAGCCATGTTGGGAAAGCGCCTGCGTAATGCTCTATGAGAATTGACAAGAAACGTTCCATGGATCCGGCGACGGCAATATGTATCATTACCGGCCGTTGTTTGCCGCCTTCACTGTCAGCATATTCAAGCTTGAATCGTTCGGGCAGGTTGAAGTCCAGCTGGATGGTTGAAAGTTGCCAGTAACGTCCGATAGAGTCTTTTGCCTTAAAGTCGATTTTTGGTCCGTAGAACGCTGCTTCACCCTCATGGATTGTGTATTCCAGCTTGAGCTCGTCGAGCACCTGCTTCAGTGTCGCTTGCGCTTTTTGCCACAGCGCATCTTCTCCGAGGTATTTCTCCGGCTGTTTCGGGTCGCGTGTAGACAATTCAATATCGAGGTGGAATCCGAACGTCTTATTGAATTGCTTAATTATTTTGTAAGCAGTTTTTGCTTCCTCGAGAACCTGATCTACGCGGCAGAAAATATGCGTATCATCTATGGTGATCGACCTCACTCTGGAGAGTCCGTGCAATTCACCCGTCTGTTCGTCCCTGTATTGCTTAGTCACTTCGGCAAATCGCACGGGCAATTCGCGGTAACTATGCGGGAGTGCGGCATACAGCATGACGTGGTGAGGGCAGTTCATTGGCTTCAGGACAAATTCATCAGTTTTTCCTTTTACGTGAAAAATGTCATTAGCAAATTTATCCCAATGACCAGAGGTCTTGTAGAGTGTGTCTTTTGCGAGATGAGGAATGTCTACCCACTCATATCCCTGAGCCGTTTTGAGTTCGTAGAGGAAAGCTGAAATTTCTCTTATCAGCACAGTGCCGTTGGGAAGATAGAGAGGCAGACCAGCGCCGACAAGGTCTGAAAACGTAAAGAGCTGCAATTCCTGGCCAAGACGGCGATGATCGCGCTTTTCCGCTTCTTCGCGCTGTTTGAGATACTCATCGAGCTGTTCCTTCGTTTCAAATGCGACGCCGTAAATTCTCTGTAGCATGGGGTTTTTCTCACTTCCTCGCCAGTATGCCCCGGCGATAGAAATAAGTTTGATAGCGTCCATGTTTACTTCCTTTGTTGATTGTACATGCGGGCCACCGCACAGATCGGTAAAGGACCCAGACACATAATAGGTAATCGGTTTCTTATCGCGAATAAGGTCGTGGATCAGCTCTAACTTGTATGGTTGTGCGGCTGAGAGCTTTTTTGCTTCTTCGGAAGCGACCTCTTTCCGCACAAAAGAAATGTTTTGAGCAATGAGCTTTTTCATGCGCTTTTCGATTTTTTTCAAATCCAGCTCGATGAGGGGACGATCAAGCCCGAAGTCATAGTAGAAGCCATTTTCTATGACTGGGCCGATACCAAGTTTCGCTTTCGGAAAAAACTCCATCACGGCGGTTGCCATGAGGTGCGACGCGGAATGACGTATTTTGTGAATCTGGTCCTGAGGACCTTCTTGTGAGGACATAGTTATTTAATAATAGTTATTGATACATTTCCGATAAGATTATTAGAAGTATCGTAGGCCGCCTTGGCAAAAAAGAATTTCTGGCTGCCCCACAGGAGCTCAATAAAAAAGCGGAGGTCGGGCACGAGCGGCTTTTCTTGTACGTGGTTTTGAGGAACCCATTCGAGATTCCCTTCGGAAATACGAAGTTCCCTGATATGTTTTTTTAAAATGCTACCGGTAAAAAGAAAGATCTGCCACAGCCCATGCTGGTCCTGAACGGTGAGCATCCCCTTTAAACCAATATCTTTTGACTGCGTCGAACCGGTTTCTTCAGCTACTTCCCGCATGACGGATTCGAGAGGTGTCTCAAGGTAGTGCATCTTTCCTCCAACGCCGTTGTAGAAGTTCGGTAGGACCTTTCGATCCGCACTCCGATGCAACAGCAATATCTCATTGAGCTCATTGGAAAGGAAACAATCAGTGACGCATTGGTAGAGATGTGGTTCCTGTGTTGTTGTCATATGAAAGATTCCCAAAACATGTAGATTTGGGGTCCTTTTCTGTACTCAGGACGGTTCCACCCAATTTGTCTCACTGAATCAGTGAAGACCACTCGTTCCCAATGACTTAGGTCGCCGCAGGCGACTGGCCTATGCCAAGGCGTTTGGTAATTGCCTCAATCGTCACGGTGCTAGTGTATCGCGAGTGGACAGCGGCGTCAACTATCCTCATTGATATTGCTCGTTTCGGAGTTTACCGGCTCCTCAGCGCTGCTAGGTACAACAGCGTTCATTCGTATTTCTATGTGGTCTGCCAGGGTGGGTGTCTTTCGTAGCCAAAATGGAGAAAAACGTATTTCGACGTTTTCTACCTCGTCAAAACTTGAAAAGTATGTCTGAATTTCGTACGTATCTTTCGAAGTGAGATTTTTTCTATCAAACTGGCCGCTAGACAAGCGAATAGTTGCTAGTGCGTCAGCTGTTATCTGCAACTCCGCGTAGTTACCCGATACATTATATGATGCGGAAGAAACGTCAAGACTTTTTGAATCAATTTCCATTACGACAAGTTCGGCAGAAATACTTTCTTCTGCCCGTGTCACTGCTAAGTCAGTCAGAAGGCTTTGATTAAAGATGGCAGCGATATAGCGATTGTTCTGAGTGACGGTTAACTGGTCAACTTCAGCACCTTCTTCCCCAGAAAGTTTTTCTGACAAAAGTTGTTGTGAAACAATTACAATATTCTCAGGATCCGCCAGAACACCTACGGTTCCCGCCTCTGTTTCTATAGCATCAATAGCTTTTGGCGACATTTGTTCTTTTAACGACGCCTTCGCATCACGAATGTTATCGGCTGTAAGCACTTTTGCATTACGGGTTCCTCCGGTCATCATAGCGTTACTTTCAGCGTAAATCTGATCCTGAAGGCCTGCCCATAATCCAGGTATTGTGAATCGTGTTGGTTTAATATCCCCGGCGATACCCAGCTGATCTGCATACACGGGAACATTTTCGACAGATCCTCCCGCTGGAACAGTGACCGACTGATCAAGCCTGAACAATATACCTTCCGAAGAAAGGAGGCGTGTTGTCTCTACTAAAGGCTGGTTCTGCGACCAGTTATTGTGGACAGTCACCGTACCGCGTGCCGTTCCATCCGTTGTTTCCTTCGTGGCGATGCTGGAGTACGTGATTGAATCTTCTATGGTTGCCTGGATGATGCTTCCTCGAATGATGATACTTGAGGACTCTTCGGGAAGTTCGTCTTGAATACGGACAGTGAAAGAAACCGGATGCCTGATAATGGCTGGCGTAACGAGTATGAGCGTTTTTGCCATTGACAGGTATACAATCAATCCGACTATAGCTATGGAGAGCACTAAAAAGATAATGACTAGTTTCTGGTATTGGCGCGTAGTTCTCCCACGGGAGACATCTTGAAAAGGGTGTGAAACGCGACGTTCAGATTTTTTTTGTGCCATAATGATCAGCTTAAATGAGAAAAAAGATTGTCTACAGCCTTTTTAAGATCTTCGGTCGGGCTGACCGAGTATTTCGTAGCAACAGTCCGTATTTTTCCGTCCGAAGGTATTTTCAAGTGTACTTGGGTGGAGCCAGGGTACTGTAAAAGAATATCCTTTAACAAGTTCAATGATTTTGCAGTATGCCCAGATGGGAGGTTGATGAGAAAGGGCCCTCCTTCTGGTAAACTAGCTTTTTGGGCTATAGGTGTAAATGGCTGTACATCGGAGACGAGAACCTTCGGTACGCCATCTTTATCAGATACACGACCATTAATAACCACAATCGCATCCAGTATCCAAAGAGTAGGATTAGCCTTTAATATGGACGGGAAAACGAGTGTTTCAATCCTACCAGTTAAATCCTCCAAACGAACGAACAGCATCGGCTCTCCTGCACGCGTGAGTATTTTTTGGATTTGACTAATGACTCCTATAACATGGATTGTCTGGTTGATATACCTACCAGCGTCAACAATCGGGGTAGCTTGCTGTGAGAGCTGTTCTCGAAACTCTTCGAGGGGGTGCTCCGAGATGTACAGGCCGAGAAGTTCTTTTTCCCATGCAAGCATCTGTTTTTTTTCAGCAGGCGGGCACGGGCGTAACTTCAGTTCAGGCATATGTTCGACAGGAAGAGATCCAAAAAGGTTTGCCTGTCCTGTTTGTCCTTCTTTTTCAGCGCTTTTTGCTAGTGATGAGATGATATCCAAGTTATCGAGCAATTGGTTCCGTTCGCCAAGCGCATCGAGTGCACCTGACTTGATAAGGCTTTCAAAAGATTTCTTGTTTAAGTCTTTTGTGCGTATACGACGAATGAAATCCTCAAGTGATGCATACGCCCCATGCTCCTTTCGCTCATGAACGATGTAACTAACCACATTTTCACCAACGTTTTTAATGGCGGAAAGGCCAAAGCGTATCTTGCCTATAGGTTTTTTGGTGGTAGTATTGAATACAGCCGTAAAAGTCGAGTAACTCTCATTCACATCTGGCGGGAGTACTTGAATATCGAGACGCTTGCATTCTTCTACTTCGATAGCGATCCTATCAATGTCGCCGTGTTCTGAAGTCATGAGCGAAGCCATGAATTCCTCCGGATACTGGGCTTTAAAGTATGCTGTTTGATATGCTATGAGCGCATAACAAGCTGCGTGGGCGCGGTTAAAACCATAGCGCGCGAAAGGCTCGATGAATTTCCAAATTCTTTCAGCGGTTCCCTGAGGAATACGATTTTTCACCATGCCCGAAATCATTTTTTCACGTTGCTCGATAAGTAGAGAATGAATCTTTTTTCCAACAGCCTTCGAGAATTGGCTGCAATTTCGGATGCAGGTATGTTGGACGTTTGAGGCCCTGTTTCCCGGCGACGAATTGAGGAATTAAATCCATAGGCCCCGGTCTAAAAAGCGCCACCATGGCAATAATGTCTTCAAGTTCTGTGGGTTTAAGCTGGATAAGGTAGCGTTGCATGCCACGGCTTTCTAGTTGAAAAACACCAATCGTCTTCCCTTCCTGGAGCAGCCGAAAGGCCTTCGCATCGTCCAGGGGTATATCGTCGATATTGATTTCAATTCCGCGAGCCTTTTTAATTATTTCCAGCGTATTCTCTAAAATAGTCAGGTTCTTCAATCCGAGAAAATCCATTTTAAGCAAGCCAAGTTCCTCAATTGGGTGCAAGGAATATTGCGTTACAATTGTTTCATCCCCCTGAGCAGCATATTGAAGGGGGGTGTACTGTGTGAGTGGAAGTTTCGTGATAACTACCCCGCACGCATGAGTGGACGAATGACGCGCGACGCCTTCGAGCCGTTTTGCCGATTCGAGAAGCTTCTGCCCATCCGGATCGTTTTCATATATTTCTTTCAGTTCAGGGACTGTGTCAAGCGCTTTCTCGAGCGTCGTAAACATAGGGATAAGCTTCGCAACGCGATCGCAATAAATGTATGGAAGCCCGAGTACGCGCCCGACGTCGCGCACCGCAGCCCGAGCAGCCATCGTACCGAAAGTAATTATCTGAGCTACATGCTCTTTGCCGTATTTGTTTTCGACGTATCTGATAACCTCGTCTCTTCGCGTATCTGCGAAATCAAGGTCAATATCGGGCATAGACACGCGATCAGGGTTCAGAAAACGTTCAAACATCAGGTTGTATTTCAGGGGGTCTATATTGGTGATGTTTAAAAGGTATGCCACGAGACTCCCTGCTGCCGAACCGCGTCCTGGGCCGACGACAATGCCATTACCCTTTGCCCAATTTACGACGTCTTGCACAATGAGAAAATAATCAGAAAATCCCATTCGCTGGATAACTGAGAGCTCGTATTCTAACCGTTTTTGTATTTCTGTCGTGATCTGCGCATCACCATAACGATTTTGAATGCCATGCTCACATAATTCACGCAGATACTCATCGGGCGTTTTCTGATCAGGTACGTGAAAGTAGGGGAGAAGCATTTTATGAAAATCGAGTTCGAGAGAACATGCATCAGCAATTTTCTTGGTATTTTCTATTGCTTCAGGTATTTCTGAGAAGGCCTCAACCATTTCATTCTCAGATCTAAATGAGAAGTTCTCTCCCGTATAGCTCATGCGATTTGTATCAGAAATATGTTTTTTGGTTTGAATGCACAGGAGAATGTCTTGCGCTTCAGCGTCCTTCACATCTAGGTAGTGCACGTCATTGGTCGCGACTAACGGGACACGTAAATCTTTCGCCAGTGCAATAATACCTTCATTCACGACTGCCTGCTCTGCGATCCGCGGATGTGACTGAAGTTCCAGATAGTAGTTTTCTGCGCCGAATATTTCTTGATACATCTGGATTGCTTTTGTCGCTGCAGCTGTTTCTCTCGCGAGAATAAGCTGGGGGATATGCCCCTGGAGGCAGGCAGATAACCCAATAAGTCCTTCGCCGTATTCGCGTAGGAGTTCAATATCAATTCGAGGTTTATAGTAAAATCCCTCAAGGTGCGCTATCGTGATGAGCTTAATGAGGTTTTGGTAGCCTTGTTTATTTCGCGCAAGCAGTACCATGTGATACGGGTGATCATCAATCCTTGGTCGCTTGTTGTGTCGTCCTTCTTTCGCGACGTATGTTTCGACTCCTATGATTGGTTTGATACCT
>LCPQ01000032.1 GCA_001003705.1 Parcubacteria group bacterium GW2011_GWA2_48_9
CTTTCCATATCCGCTGATTTTAATCGACAATCAGCCCTTCATGCAATAGTTTGTTATAGTTGACAATCTTTAGTGATTTATGTTACAAACAAAATAGTCTTGAAACTAATCCTTTCAAGATCAGAGAAACCCAAAAGGAATCTCCTTAAAGGCCCCTTCATCGGGGTCTTTATGTTACTGCTTCGTCGATGCAAGTTTCCCTGTTATTTCTACCTCATTTATCTTCTCCACCCTCAACCTTCAATTGCTTCAAATAGGTCATAAACTCTTCCTTTACTTTTTTCCAATCCCCTCCCGCTTCCTCAATCTCCTTAAACAACAGGTGGGACCTTCGAAGCATCATAGTGACGTAATAGAGCGACCATGCCATAAAGAAGGTCAGTACAACCACCGCTAGAGCGAGAACAAAATAGAGGATGTCTTTTGTAGTGTCAAACATATCTTTTTTCTATACAGGTAGTGTATCACAGGGGTGCTTCAGCCACAACACCACCGCTTTTTCACGAAAACGCTATTTTATGGTATACTTCTTTTTAAAGAGTACGGATTTCCTCAAGTTTAGTCGATGTGAAATTCTATGACTACCCAAGGGGACCTTTGGTTAAGATTCAATTATTGGTTCGTATCGAACAGCGCCTCGCTACGGAAATGGTGGGTGCTTATCCTTCTTGGATTTGCTGTGTTTTTTATTGTATTTTCGCTGACAAATATTATCGTTTATAGTATATCGTTCCCCCGGGAGCAGCGGCTAATTGTTCGTATGATTGATGCGTCTGGTCTTTACACAGGACTCCGCGAACAGTTTCTTCCTCAGGCTTTGGCTACTTCAGGCGCAGCAGTTGTTAATGGGACTGGCACGAAGAAGGATTTCCTAGTCAAAGTAACCAACCCAAATGAACAATGGGTCGCAGAAAAAATCAACTATACATTTTCGCTGGGTGCCCATGTGACTGAAGAACAGTCGGGGAGCGTGATCCCGGCACATGAGACATACCTTGCCACGTACGGCGAAGAAGTAGCAAGTGATGCGGGATCCAGTGTTTCTTTCAATATTGTGGATGTGCAGTGGAAGAGAGTTTCTCCTCTTTCACAGAGTGTCGTAGATGTTTTTTCAGTTGACGAGGTACAGTATCGTGTATCTAGTCAGGGACAGCCCGTGCGGAATGTTGGCACAGTAACTGCGACCCTCAGCAATGAGTCATTCACCGGTTTCTGGCAAGCTCCTTTTACTGTCGTCCTGATGAATGGCTCAACGCCCGTAGGGATCAGTAGGGTATATATAGAGCAGTTTGAAGAACGCACTACGCGCCCATTATCCGTTCAGTGGTCTCCGGCGCCGAGCCGCGTCGACAGTGCGCGGATTATCCCGGAAGTGGATCTCTACGAGCAGACGAACATCATGACCGCCCAATGAATTGTCAGGTGCCGAGCGACACCCAATGAAATCATTCTTACTTTTTTTTCGAGAAATCAACTGGCTGATTGTAGCACCAGCGCTGCTCTTGGTAGTCTATGGTCTGGTGGTCTCGTATAGTTTACACGCGGCATCAGAAGTCCCAGATTTCTCCGGGTTTTGGCGACAGGTTGGATTCGCGGTGGTGGGAGTTATATTCCTTTTTGCTTTAGCCGCATCTGATTACCGGTTCTTCAAATCATGGTATGTCTTCTTTTTTGTTGTTGCGTTTGTTTTCCTCGTAGCGGTTCTCATTTTCGGGCAAACAATTCGCGGAACGAGAGGATGGTTTGTCATTTTTGGCATTACCATTCAGGCAGTTGAATTTGTTAAACTTCTCGTAATTATTGCGTTTAGCGGCTATCTTGTCAGATTAAAAGTATCATTGGCGCGCCTGCAGGATCTGGTTATAAGCGGTGCGGGAGTCGGGGTGCTCGTTGTACTGACATTTCTGCAACCTGATATTGGTTCGGGCATGCTCCTTTTAGGTATTTATGCCGGCATGCTTCTGCTTGTTAAAACAAAAAAGGTGTATGTTTTTCTCCTCATTTTCCTTTTGCTGTTTTCGTCGATTGTAGGGTGGTTTTTTGTACTCCAAGACTTTCATCGGGATCGGGTACTTACATTCCTTAATCCTGAACGAGATCCGCTTGGTGTCGGCTATAATCTCACTCAGTCGATCATCGCGGTAGGCTCAGGAAAGATTTTTGGACGCGGCTTGACGCTTGGTCCGCAGAGCCGTCTCGAATTTCTCCCTGAAGCACAAAATGATTTTATCTTCGCAGTAATTGCTGAGGCACTTGGATTCGCCGGGGTTGCATTACTTCTTCTATTGTTTTTTACTCTCTTTGCTCAGATACTACGTGCCGCCCGGCGAGCGAGGGACGATTTCGGGATTATCCTGGCGGGGGGAATTGCAGTTGCACTCCTTCTCCAGTCAGTAGTGAATATCAGTACAAATCTGGGCTTATTGCCCGTTGCGGGGTTACCGTTACCATTTGTCAGCGCTGGTGGTAGCTCATTGCTGGTGAGTCTAGCCGGGGTGGGCATTGTTGCCAGTATTGATTTACGCCATCGTCTAGGACGTGTCAATTAGGCACTTGCTTTCTCCGTATCGCTGTGCTATAATGCAGATGCTTAACAGCCCATTGCCATGCTTGACACGTCTTCTCTATTTCATTCTCACGGTCTGAAATTGATCACCTACTGTCCGCTGTGTCGAACGCATTACAGCATACGGGATGCGAAGATCCTGGAGGAACGAGAGGATAGTCACCTCATGCACATTGTGTGCCGGAGGTGTTCGAGTTCAATTCTCGTGCTTATGCTTATTGGGGAACTGGGGGTTAGTTCAGTAGGCATGGTGACCGACTTAACGAGCGACGACGTCTTACGACTTAAGGATGTACTGCCGGTAACTGACGATGACGTATTATGCTTGCACGAATGCCTGCAGCAGGAGGAATTTCCCCTGGCGGAATAGGTTTTCCTGAGCGTTAGTAGTTTCGGAGAACCCCCCTTGCCTCAAGGCGTGGCGAGGATTTACTTTTTGATAGCAAGGTACATACCCCTATGACCACACATCAGCTCACCATTGAGGCTACAGTCCGAGATCTACAAAATGAGAAGACCGGTCCTATTCGAAAATCGAATAGGATTCCTGCTGTGGTATATGGCCACGGCAAACAAAGCACGCCGATTGTTATTGCTTATATGCCTTTTGAGAAGGTACACCGGGTAGCCAAAGGAGGGCTTATTGATTTAAAAATCGGTACCGATACGCCCGTAAAGGTAGTTATTCAAGAAGTCCAGACTGATCCGGTATCTGGCAAATTTGAGCACGTTGATTTTCATCAGGTGTCACTTACTGAAAAGCTCACGACAGACATTGCAATTAATTTTATCGGCGAGTCAAAAGCAGTGAAAGAACTCGGAGGTGTACTTGTGAGAAATCTCGATCACGTTCGAGTCGAATGTCTGGCAAAAGACCTCATCGAATCACTGGATGTCGATTTGGGTTCGCTCATGACATTTAATGACCTCATTCGCGTCAAAGATCTAACAGTTCCATCGGGGATCGTTATCAAGAATAAGGAAGATGACGTTGTCGTGTTGGTGCAGGAGCCTCGTACTGAAGAGGAGTTGAAAGCGCTCGAGGAAACACCGGAGCAGCCGATAGAAGAAGTAGAAGTTGCGAAGAAGGGTAAAAAAGATGAGGAAGAAGTACCCGAAGATGGATCTGAACCAACTGCTACTACTGAGGCACCGCCGAAACAAGAAAAGAAAAAGTAACCGTTTCGCACTATGCCCAATAGGACGAATGGTGTAAAGGAATATACGTGGGGAGCAAAGAGAAGCAAGGGGAAACTTATTGCAGTTCTTGCTATCGTACTTATTGCAGGCGCGACAGTAGCCGGCTTCCTATTTTTTAGTCGTGAGGAGAAAAGTGCTGGCCCTACTGTAAATGTAAATGGTGAAGAAATGATCGCCAGAAAGATTGATGGTGTTCTAGTGCCAGTGCAACGTTCGAACCTATTTCCTGTGGGCGTCATGATTGAAAACCTCGTATCGTCACGACCACCATCGGGATTGTCTGAGGCAAATGTAGTGTATGAAGCACTTGCAGAGGGAGGGATTACAAGGTTTCTCGCGCTATATGCTTCGGGCTATGAAATTCCAAAGATTGGTCCAATACGGTCGGCTCGGCTGTATTATTTGGACTGGGTGCAGGAGTATGGTGCACTCTATGCGCATGTCGGCGGAAGCCCCGAAGCCCTTCAGCAGATTGCTGCCCGGGAAATTTTTGACTTCAACCAATTTTTCAATTCACAGTATTTTTGGCGCGATACGGACCGTTCCGCTCCACATAATGTCTATACTTCAAGTGAGAAGTTAACATTCGCTCTTCGCGATCTCGAAGCGCAATCCGAAGGTGGCTATGATTCATGGGCGTTCAAGGAAGATGCACCTCAATCCTCACGACCCGTGGAGGGGAAAACTATTGAGATAGACTTTTCCAGCATTAATTATCGGGTATCATACCAGTATGATCTCACCGAAAATACCTATATACGTTCTCTTGGAGGCAAGTTGCATGTAGATAGTGACGATCGTCAGGTAAAGGCCAAAAATGTCATCGTGCAATTTGTTGAGACGTCACTCTCTGATGGTGAGGGGCGATTATCGATGAAGACTACTGGCGAGGGCAGAGTCCTTGTTTTCCGCGATGGCGCGGTTATCGAGGGAACATGGAGAAAAGACTCTTCAGATGCACGAACAGAATTTTTTGACTCAACAAATACAGCTATAGAGCTTAATGCGGGAACCATTTGGGTGGAAGTAGTACCTTCTGATCGCGAGGTTACCTATACATAGCGGTTAACGGCAATCAGTATGAAACAAAAACAAAAACAACCAGAAATGCCTCAAACTCATCAATCCACTTTATCTACAAGATTGCTCACACTTGCCAGGCGACCAGTGTTTCGTGTAGTCGTCATCTTTGTGCTCTCAACCGCTTTCTCTTGGGGAATCATGGCTATATTTGTCGGTACGGCAAAAACTGAAATTTCTAGTACACTTGATAATTTTTCCTCACCCGCAGTGACCAACGCCGTGCGCGATGAGATACCCACTGTTGAGGAAAAAGCGGTATTTATCCGTTTATTGGATGGCGTGGTTACCCAAGAGGGAAATGAAGATCACTGGCCGGTGGCCGTAATGATCGAAAATCTTCCTTCGGTACGCCCGCAAGCGGGTCTCGGCGATGCCTCAGTCGTCTATGAAGCATTAGCTGAAGGCGGCGCAACCCGATTTATGGCTGTATTCGACCCGCAAGTCCTCACTACGCCTACTGTAGGGCCGGTACGGTCTTCTCGGCCATACTATCTCGAATGGCTCGGAGAATATGATGGCCTTTACGCACATGCGGGTGGATCTCCGAAAGCACTCACTGTGATCAGGGAAGCCAATGTGCATGATCTCGAAGCACTCGGACGGGATGGCAAGTATTTTTGGAGAAACACGAGCCGGTCAGCGCCTCATAACCTGTACACGAGCGCGGAGAAGCTTGTTCTCGCCCTACGTGACAAGGGATTAGTCGATACAGAGGCTTCCTACGTCCCGTGGAAATTCGAAGATGAGGCGCTTATCGATGAACGGGGCATAGATGGCACCACCCTGACATTCAACTTTTCCTATGGATTAAGCTATAAGGTTGACTGGGTCTATGATCGCACGAACAACTCATATCGGAGGTTCAACGCTGATCAGCCCCACACAGATGAAAACAACGGTCGCCAGTTAGAGGCAAAAAATGTTATTGTCCAATTGGTTCAAGAGCCTGAACTCGATGGTACGGGAAAGGGACGTCTCGACATCTATGTTGGCGGCACCGGTGATGCATGGGTTGCACATGATGGCCAGCTGATCAAAGCAACCTGGAAGAAGGAATCGCGCACAGACCGTACCAAGTTCTATGATACAGGTGGTCTCGAAATACCGCTCGTCCGGGGGACTACATGGGTGCACGTGATCACGAAAACGCAGGATGTTCTCTACGAATAGGCAGGACTTCTCAAAACTGTTGGTCATTGATCTCGATGACACGCTCATCGGGATCGGACACCGCATTTCCCAAAAAAATGTTTCAGCGGTGCGCCGAGCTGCACGCCAAGGTGTAGCTGTCACCATAGCAACAGGACGGACATTTCAGACTACCCAGCCATTTGCTAAGCAGCTTGGCATCAGACTTCCATTAATTTGCTACCATGGTGCTCTCGTGCGTACGGAGCACAAAGTCTATATCGAACGCATGCTGCCCGAATTTTTTATTCGTTCATTGATAGCATTCGCGAGTCGGCACAAGGTGCAAGTGTGTTTTTATGTCTCCCACCACAATATTATTTATTTTAACCGGCCACTCGATGCGTTTGCAAAAGAATACCTCAATAAGATTGAACGTGTTCGTGAGATCACCCTTGTTGATTTTTCTACATATACGCTGCTTCGCACCCCGATTAAGTGCATGATGATAGGTCCAGAGGATAAAATCGCGCGTTTGGAAAAGCTCGCAAGAAAACGCTGGAGAACCGAAATGTACATCACTCGATCTCGACCAACGCTCCTCGAGTTTCTTAATAACGATATTAGCAAAGGAAAGGCAGTCGAATTTATTGCGAAGAAGTTCCATATTCAACCCCGTAATGTGGTGGTGATTGGGGACAGCTATAACGATATTTCAATGTTTAGGGTCGCTGGAACGTCAATTGCGGTCAAGAATGCGCCGCATGAAGTCGAACAAGCGGCTGATCACGTGGTAGCATCATGGAACCATGACGGGGTTGCGGAGGCGGTGGAGAAGTTTGTCGTGGAGAGGTAGGGTTGCTGACCTCAAGATAAGGAATAAAGGTAAAAAGACCCCCGTACAAATAACGGGGGATTTAGCCTTGACACAAAGATATATTTATAGTATCATTTTACGAAAACCTAAAAACCAAACTAGGCAAAAACCCTTATTGCCTACCGAAAGGAGGGGGTGGCATGTAGGCGCAATAGCGTATTTTGAGAATCAGACAACAGCAAACAAAGTCACGTTCCACACACAGGAGACACACAATGGGGACACTGATTTTTCTATTGATCGTGGTTCCCCTGGGAATATTGATTTACCTGCTCAATGCGGGGGTCTTCAGCAAACGCCAGGCAACTCTTTTTCCTGCAGTGTTTCATCC
>LCPQ01000033.1 GCA_001003705.1 Parcubacteria group bacterium GW2011_GWA2_48_9
TTTTATTACTAACCACCCGCCTCACCAAATAGGGTAAATAAATAAACATTATGAAATCACTAAAATTACAAATCGCTCTTTCAACACTTCTAATTATGTCAAGCGTCCAATGGCACGCTCATTATCTTAATAATAAGGTAAGTTTCTGGTTTGATATTTTGCCCGTAATCTTGTTTGCATCTTGGATGGCAATAAATACATCTGCTGAAGAAAAATAATTCTGGGGCGTTCGTTTCATACGGCGTTCTGGAATAAATAAAAGCCAATCTTTGTACGCCGGCTACTTTCATAAGTAATAAAATTATTCAGAAGATTGACGGCGAAAAAGATAAAAAACTGAAGATTGGCAAATGGGCAAATATGCGATGTGTATAGGTTTTATAACCCGCCCGACATCGCAAACGGAAAAACGGGGGTCGGCGCCCTGATTGCCCGTCAAATATGAAAAAAAAGATTGATTACAAAGGTAAATATTTTATTCTTCAAGATGAAGCAGGCGAATCGGATTTTAAGGTTGGCGAAATAGATGACAGAAAAATCACCGACGATTTTCTGAAAGAGCATATTGCGAGATGTAATTATTACGGTATACCTCCTTATTTGGGCAATGATGAGAAGTTAAAGGAACGTATTGAAAAATTATCTAAATAAATTTTTAAACGGCCGGCATCCTACTGCCAAAATATGAATTATAACTATAAAAAAACATTGTTGAAAGGGCTTAAATACTTTGTTATTTTCCTTTTGCCTGTTCTGGTTGATAAGTTTATTATCAGTTATCCGGACATCGCCCAGGTAGCTTTGTTCGGCCCAATATGATATGCAATATACAACGACTTTATTGGACAATTTTTATTTCATTTTGCGTTCTCTGGCTGATTTTTGTATGGCAAAAGAATCGGGAATATGAAAATGCCATAAATGACTTGTCTGAAGCGCAAAGTCAAACGATTGTTTTCAAAACAAAAGAAGTATCTCTTTCTCAAATTTTAGGAATTCAAGCATTGGGAATACGAGAATACGATTTGATGGACAAAATTGCTTGGTGTGAGTCGGGCAATCGGCAATTCAACCCCGATGGTTCTGTTTTGCGAGGACGAATAAATTCTCACGACATTGGAAAATTTCAAATCAACGAAACTTATTGGGGCATAAAAGCCAAAGAACTTGGTTACGATATTTTTATTGAAGAAGAAAATGAAGCGATGGCGATTTGGTTATTTAAGAATTATGGAACGAAGCCATGGAATTGGAGTAAAAGTTGCTGGCAATAAAAAATAAAATTATTATTAAAATAAAAGACGACCCATAAGTCGTCTTTTATTTACACGCGTTTTATAGGGCAACGTGGAAAGCCGTTTTTTGGCTTAACTACATAATCTTAATTATTTACCCACAAAAAGTTATCCCCATTTAGCATTTGACACATAGCGAGCTGTCGCCTATAATGAAAGCAGGGTGACACCAAGGTCGACGCCCACAAAATTAAAAACCATGAACACAATTCACAATGAGAAAAGCAATAGACATGATAACAAGGGTCTTCACGGTGCTCATCCTGATCGACATGATCGGGTTCGTAGCTTGGGTAATGAGCGGCCAGTATCCGACAGACAACTTCTTCATCGGAACGCTGACAGCGCACTTCCTGAAGCTCTTCCTGTAGAGGATGAGACATGCACGGACTGCGGAGGGACCGGCGAAGTCATAACGATGGAGCGGGTCTACCCAGACGAGGGCTCACCAATGGCTCCGATAGGCACGGCAACGTGCCACTGCCAGATCAGAGAGCAAGAGTACGAAGCAGATAAAAATTAACCATGCCAAGAGGACTATATAAAAGGACAAAACTACATGCCCGAGGAATGCTTGGAAAAAATCATTCCGAAGAATCGAAACGCAAAATGAGCGTTGGACATAAGGATCAATCTTCTCCAAGAGGAATGCTCGGCAAAAAACATTCTCTCGAAACTCGACAAAAAATCAGCGAGTCGGCGAGAGGCGAAAAGCATCCAAATTGGAAGGGTGGCATCTCAACAATCAATGAAAAAGTGAGGAAGTCCTTAGAGTATAAACTCTGGCGCGAGGCGGTATTCGCAAGAGATAACTATCAGTGCATCTGGGGAGGCAAAGAGCATGGCACAAAAATCCAAGCGGATCATATCAAGCCATTCGCTCTCTACCCAGAACTTCGATTCGCAATCGACAATGGTAGAACTCTCTGTGATGACTGTCATAAAAAAACAGAAACCTATGGATCAAAACAACAAAGAGTTAGTCGTTCTGAAACGACAGGTCAGTACATTAGAAAATCAGGCCCAAGCGGTAACGATCGGGACGCAAGATGAGTACGCGGCAGCAGCCGATCTCGTCGCAAAGCTTAAAGAGACAGGTTCTCAAATAAAGGCAAAGAAAGAATCACTCACAAAGCCAGCGAACGAAATCCTGAAAAATGCTCGCGACCTCTTCCGCCCGATCGAGGAACAGTTCGCCAATGCAGAGGCGATCATCAAGACGAAGCTACTCGGCTACAAACGAAAGGTAGACGAGGAAGCCCGGATCGCTGAAGCCAAGATCGCCAAGCAGGCGGAATCTGGCCACATCAAAATTGAGACGGCCGAAAGGAAAATGGACGCCATCGAGCGCGTCGACACAACAACCCGAGGTAAAATCGGGGAAGTTCAGATACGCAAAATTAAAAAAGTACGGATCACTGACGAGGCCGCCTTACCTCGTGAGTACCTAATCCCGGACAACGTCGCGATTCGACGCGATGCACTGGGCGGCAAGACCATCCCCGGCGTAGAGGTCTACGAGGAGGAGCAGGTCGCAGCCGGACGATTCTAAACACAAAAAATCATGAGAACAAAAGAAAAAATTCTTGAGCAAGTTATGGATAATCTCGACGTAGACAAAATAGTGATACTTGAGGCCATGCTCGACATCCGAGATACATTTGTAGAAATAGAAAAACGCCTCACCGAAATCGGTGGCCAAGTCGAGGACATCGGTGGCGAGGCGAGGATGAACACGCGAATTAAAAATAGATAACATCATGACAAAAATCTTAAAGTGGTACGACAACACCTCTGTCGTATACGAATCAAAAAAAGAAACAGTGCGTGAAATGGTAGTAGAAGCAGTAAGTAAGGACGCAAACCTCAGGGACGCAGACCTTGGGAACGCAAACCTCAGGGGCGCAGACCTTGGGAACGCAAACCTCAGGGGCGCAAACCTTGGGAACGCAAACCTCAGGGGCGCAGACCTCAGGGACGCAAACCTTGGGGGCGCAGACCTCAGGGGCGCAGACCTCAGGGACGCAAACCTCAGGGACGCAGACCTTGGGAACGCAAACCTCAGGGGCGCAGACCTTGGGGACGCAGACCTTGGGGACGCAGACCTTGGGGACGCAGACCTCAGGGACGCAAACCTCAGGGGCGCAGACCTCAGGGGCGCAAACCTCAGGGACGCAAACCTTGGGGGCGCAGACCTCTTCCAAACAAAGTTCTACGGACGAGGAGGAACGACAAAAATTAAAAAATCCCAAGTGGAAGCGTTCCATGTCGCACTTGGAGTAATTGTCGAAGAATAAAACCATGACAAAAACAAAAGCAGAAATCATCGAAGGAATTGAATACCTACATTCGAAGATCAACTGGGGAGAAAGCGCCTTGGATGCAAAGGCAATTCGGATCATGGACAACATTGGGACGCGACATACAAGCCCTCTCGATTCATTGTGAGGACGTAGACGAAAAGACCATTAAGTCGATAGTAGATACAATACTCGAGGAGAACGATGGACACTGTCTCGATCTCCCGGGAGAGCGTGACAAGGTTTCCGATGCTCTCGTAAAAGCATTAACCAAATAAAACCATGACTGACAAAAAAACAATCACCAAAGAAGCGCCAAAGGAGCTCGAGCAAAAGGCCCCGGAGGCAGAGAAGCTCACTCCCAAAGAGCAAACGCAGGTGCGCGTCATCGAGCGGATCATAGAGAACCGCGAGATCGCACCACAGGATGTCTTCGGCAAACTCAGCCGGCCACAAGTCGAACTGATCAAGAGAACGGTAGCCAAAGGAGCGAGCGACGACGAACTCCGGCTCTTCGTGCAGGTCTGCAAAGGAGCTCAACTGAACCCCTTCCTCAAGCAGGTCTTCCTTGTCCCGCGCTGGGACAGCAAAGCAGGTGTGGAGGTCAAAGCCATCCAAGTATCGATCGACGGCTTCCGCGCTATCGCAGAGGGCAGCGGTGCCTACGCAGGCAACGATGACCCGATCTACGACGGCGAAAGCGAGATCGATATCCCGGCTGGCAAGTCGAGCGCCGCACGAAAGCTCACCGTACCAAATAAAGCCACGGTCACGGTCTTCAAGATCGTGGATGGCAGTAGATACGCCTTCACGGCTACATCAAGGTGGTCAGAATACTACCCCGGCCCGAAAATGGGCTTCCAATGGCATATACGGCCGTTTTTGATGCTGGGCAAGACGGCAGAGGCATTAGCCCTGCGTAAGGCCTTCCCGAAGCTCCTGAGTGGCATGTACGCCCAAGAGGAGATGGATCGAGGATCCGCTAACGCAGGAGAGGCCCCAAAACAGAAGTTTGCGTTCGATACGCTGAAGCTGGCCATTGGTAAAGCGACTGCAAAGGAACTTGAGGATTACAAAGCGAAGATGGCAACATCGGACAAGTACACAGCGGATCAAAAAGAAGAGTTTGCTCGCTTGGTCGACGAGCGAATGGGGGAACTTGCACCGAAAACAGAAAAAGGTCACTTACAAATCAAGAAAAATTAATCGCAGAGGACAACTATGCTAACGCCCAGAAACTATCTCAGTTTTTCTCAAATGACACTCTTCGAGATGTCGCCTGAAAAATACGCCTAGCCGACTCGTTGCAGAACGGCGAAGATACCGGCGATCCGCTTGTCGATTTCGTTATCTCCCGGCTTCCGAAGTTTGAACGCATGGACTTGCCAGTTGAAGACCCGACCGGGGTTGAGGTAACATTCGTACGGAATAAAAAAGAAATTAAGGCATTCGTTCCGGTGTTGAAAGACAAAAGGTTCTCAATACCGATTCTCGCTTTACCGGATACGGCCAAAGCCGATTATACCGCATTCAAAGAGTACAAAACCTCAACTCGTCGCTGGACACAAAAGATGGTCGACGAGAGCGGTCAAATCAGCTTTTACGCCACGGCCGTATGGCTTGCGAAGAAAGTGGTGCCCGAGGATATCGAACTGGTATGCGCGGAAACCGCTTATAACCCCGATGGGAGCTTATCTCCCACCGGCGACATCTGGCGCTTCCCTACGAAGCGAACAATGGTCGACGTGATCAAAATGACCAGCCGCATGAAAAGAGCATGGGCCGGTATCAAGGAGCTTGGAGACAAAACACTCTTCTAATTATGAAAGAAATCTGGAAAACAATAAGAATAAAAACCAAATAAAAAAATGAACTACAATCGCGCAATCATCATAGGAAACATTACAAAAGACCCGGAGCTCAAAGCACTCCCAAGTGGTGGCAGCGTCTGCAACTTCTCGATCGCAACCAATCGGACGTGGATGGATAAGACATCGGGGAAAAAGCAAGAAGCAGTGGAGTTTCATAATGTGGTCGTATTTGGCCGCATGGCCGATAATGTAGCCCAATACATACGTAAAGGCAGCCAGCTCCTCGTCGAAGGCAGGATCCAGACGAGATCGTGGGAGGGCAAGGACGGCAAAAAGAATTACCGAACGGAAATTGTCGCAGAGTCGATCCAGTTCGGAGCAAAGCCGAGGGACGAGGGCCGGCCTTCATCTCCATTAAATGAAGAACAAGAAATTGATATAGCGGACATTCCTTTCTGAGGCAAAAATTATCCCCTTTAAGGGTTAGACCAAGCAAGAAAAGAGTGATAACATCAAGATAACACTATGATTACAACAAACACGATGATAACTTTGGGCTTTCTATTCTATTCTATTCTATTCTATTCTCTTAAAGGGGATTCTAAGGGGAAAAAACAATATGGCTAATCAATGGTTCAAACTATACGGAAGTGAGTACCTGAGTGACCCCAAAATGAAGTCGCTCACAGCATGCGAACGCTCTTGCTGGCTCTCACTATTATGCTACGCCAGCGTATCGAGCGTTGAAGGAGAGGTAATGTACCTCACCGAAAAACAACTTATGCTTGATGCCGGCGTGGATGCACTCAAGCCAGAATGGAACGAGACCGTGGGCCTGCTGAAAAAGTTCGAGCAATTCGGTATGACCAAGTCGGGAAACGCCAGCCAGATAATAATCGCCCACTGGAGCCAACGACAGGTCAAAAACGCATTCACCGGATACGAAAGGACGAAGCGCCACCGGGAACGAGAAAAGAGCAAAGGACAGATCGAGAATATGCAAACCGACTCATTCACCGAGTTCTGGACTGCCTACCCGAGAAAAACCCAAAAGCAGATAGCATTCAAATCGTGGTGTAAGGTCAACCCAGACCCCGAGCTCCGAATGAAAATACTTACAGCGATCGCCCAGCAATCCAAAAGCCCTCAATGGACAAAAGACGAGGGGCAATTCATACCGCATCCGGCAACATGGCTCAATCAGCAACGCTGGGACGATCAGATGACTATCACTCGCCCGAAAGTCGGCGGCGGCAAGTTCGATAACCTGCCTACAAAAAAAGCATGACAAGCGGAATTTACAAAAGAACAGAAAAACATAGAGAAGCAAATAGTCAAGCAAAAATGAGACACATTGTCTCTCCCGAAGCCAGAGCAAAAATCGGTGAAACTCAAAAGGGTAGGCCGAAATCAGAGGAGACAAAAAAGAGAATGTCTGCGAGCAGAAAGGGTGAGTTAAATTCTTCATGGAAGGGAGGCATTAGTTCCTTGAATAACAGGATACGAAATAGTCGAGAGTATAGATTGTGGAGAAAGGCGGTATTTGAGAGAGATGGACATAAATGCATCTGGTGTGGATCGGTAAAAAATATTGAGGCCGACCACATCAATCGATTCTCTATATTCCCGGAGCTCAGATTTGTGGTAGAAAACGGCCGAACACTCTGCAAACTATGTCATCTAACATTGAGAAAATTATGATAATACCTAAGAGATACGAAAACGCAAAGTGGGAGGATGTCCCCACTACAATTCAAGATGCTTTCGAAGCACTCCGGACAGTCGGGAAAGGCATCTACATCCACGGCGCCATAGGAACTGGCAAAACGCATATCTGCTGGGCGCTCAAGAAGCACTACGACAAGCCCGAGGTCTGGCGGTACCTTAAATTTTGGAATGTTGTTGACCTCATGCATGAAATCAGATCGGACTTCGATAGGCAATATGGAGACAAACGCCGGCCAGAGGAGGATCTCTGCGATCCGGAGGAGCGCAACAAAGTGCTAATCCTCGATGACATCGGGGTCGAAAAAGCCACCGAGTTCGTAGCCGAAACGCTCTACCGGATCATCAATTTCCGCTACAACCACATGCTCCCCACTATCTTCACTTCGAACCTCCCGGTCAGTGAGCTCGCAGACAAGATAGGAGAGAGGAGCGCATCGCGCATTGTCGAAATGTGCGACATCATAGAACTTACGGGAGGAGACCGCCGCATAAAAAAATGAAATATAAAAAAATGCGAGCACTACCTGAAAAAATCATCCTCGACCTTTGCGGCGGCACGACCGCGATCGTAGCAGAGAAGTTGGGCCGGAAGTGGATCGGCATAGAGATCAACGCCAAGTACCTCGAAGTCGCCGAGGAGAGGATAAAAAAAGCCCATGAATAACATCCCGAAAAAACTCAAAGAGGAGATGGCGGCGGACCCGTTCTACCAACGCTGTTGCATCACCGGCGCACTGGCAAAAAACACGAAAGTCGACTGGCATCATAATTTTATATATGCCGGAAAACAATTGCAGGAAAAGTGGGCGATCCTGCCACTCCGGGAGGACATTCACAAAGACATCGTGAAGCACAAAGAGGAGTGCGACTGGATCATGCTCAACCGGGCAACCGACAAGCAACTGGAAAAATACAGCCGGGCACGCGATCTGAAAAGGGAACGCGATCGTCTCAATAAAAAATATGGTACACCTCGACGTTAAACCGCTCTCGCTCAACAACGCCTACCGCGGCCGGCGCTTCAAGACGCCCGAGCTCGAGCAATTCAAAAAGGACGTAGGCCGGTTACTGCCGCGCCTCGAGATACCGGCCGGCCCGCTATCGGTTACCTACACCTTCGGCGTGAGTTCAAAAGCGGCCGACGGCGACAACCTGATCAAGGTATTTCAGGATTGCCTCGGCGAGTGCTACGACTTCAACGACAAGAGAATCTACGAATGGCACGTCTGCAAGATCGACGTACCGAAGGGCCGGGAGTACATAGAATTTCACATATCCACAATTGACACTATGCCGACAGTTCGGTATACTGGAACAAAGGTCGATTTACCAACCAATTAACGAACATTAACATGACTGACGAAAACGAAAAGAGCGAAGGCCAAGAGGCCGGAGCCGAAAACGAAGAAAAGAAGGAGGGAGAAAATGCCCCGGAATCAGAGCCAGCGAAAGTCGGCGAGAGTGACGGCGAGGGTGACGGACCGGAAACAACCGGCAACGCCGACGAGCGCAGCGGCACATCCTCAATTTCTCTGCCGGAGAGCGAAGCGCCAAAACGCGACGACGAAGGCGAGAAGGTAAACTGAAGACACATGTGGCGTAGTGTGCATGGATAAAGATATGCTTAACGATAAAGAATACAATCAAAGAACTCTTTGTCAGAATCGTGCTCTGCATCTATACTTTCAGCTTGTGGCAGATGCATTGAACGACGCTGGATTGGATATGAGAAAAACATTGGAACCAGAAGTAGAAATTCCGTGGTCAAAAGATTCTGTCAAAGAATACCTCTGGCGACCAATTCAAAAAATTCAGCTTCAAAAAAAGAGCACGATTCAATTGACAACGAAGGACATCGATACGATCTACGACACGCTGAATATGTTCCTTGCAAAGCATGGTCTTTATGAGCCATTCCCAAGTATTGAGGAGATTATGGCAAAACAACGCGAAAAAGAGATATCCACAAATAACGAATTGTAAAACTCGCGGCGGCTTGTTATAATACAAGCATGGCTGGCGCCCCGAGTGCTGCCGGTCGGATCGCAGGGTTGGGTAATTCCCGGCTCGAAGTAAGGAAAGCCGAAGTGTGGGTGACATCAGGTAGGCCTCGGCGGCCGCTACAACCAAAGCAAATCCCACCGACTCGGCCGACAGCACCCGGAGCACCACCAAAAAAACCATGACAAACGAAAAGAAAAATCTAAGTGAACAGGAACGCGAGGCATATGCCCTCGTGGGCCGTCACGGCGGTCGTGCAACCTTCAAAAAGAAGGGCCGGAAACACATGCAAGCCATTGGAAAGCGGGGCGCGGCAAAACGCTGGCTTAAGCGGTCGACCAATGGTGATCAGAAAAAAGTAATCACAAAAACATGACAACCGAACCAAACAAAGAACCAAAAATGCAAGGACTTCCTCCCGAGGAGGCAGACCTGCAGGAACGGATCACTGGCTTCAACAAGGAGCTCCTTCCGCTTCTCGGAAAGTACGAAATCGGACTTGCAGCGATGGCGAAAATCCTGCCAGACGGCAGAGTCGCTGCAGACCCAGTCGTTGTGAGCGTGCGGAAGCATGCCGCAAAAGCGGAGGTAACTCCGGGCCCCAAAGTCGAAGGTGGCCTCGCTAACCCAGACGCATAATCAAATGGCACGCAACATAAAAATAACAAGAAACGAGTTCGATCCTGAGACGCCGGAAGTGCTTGCCGCATCAATCATCAAGATAGCGAATGCCCTTGAACTCCTCATGGCGACGAAGGAATTGACCGACAAGGCAATTGTAGTGCTTCTTAAGGGCATGCCGGGAATGGCAGAGGTAAGCGGAGGAAGCGTCGCGCTCGTGATCGAAAACATCCGCAAACTGAAAAGTTATTACGTCCGGAAGCAACCCTCGAAATAACATGATCTTCATCTTCGGATTCTTAACAGGCATAACAACGGCAATCCTAATCTTCACGATCCTCGCCTATTTCCGCGCGGGCATCGAACAGAGGGTGAAGATCATCGAGAAGCAACTTAGCAACGCCGGTCCGCAGCAACGTGGAGCAATCTACTTACCAGAAAGTGAGGAAGAAATCTCTCGAAAGGAAATCATCGAGAGGAACAGAAAAATTGGTAAAGATACTCCAATTTCGGAGCTAATGTAACATGGCTAAAAGTAATCATATATGAAAAAAATTAAGAAAATTGTGCCCCGTGGCAAATGGGTACTGGTGCGACCCATCGAAAAGGAATCACGCACTACCGATCAAGGGCTCATTCTCCCCGCGAGCGAGGAGCGTGAGCAAAAAGCTCTCGCAATCGCACCTTCCGCTGGGGCAAAGGATACAGAGGCAGGATAGAAAATGCCGAGTACCTCAAAGCCCACGTCCGGCAGTACGCGCAGGACTTCGGATCGACCAAGCGCGTCTACATGAAAATTTATCAACCAGAAAAAGTAACAATACTTCTATGACAACAGAAATTCCGAAAGACGAACAAAAAATTGATCACGGCCACAGAAACCTGATCAATGACCTGAAGAATCTGCTTGATATGGCAGAGAGGTTTGAATTCCACGACTTCAAAAACGAACAGTTCCCCGCGCCAAAAGGAGCGCTGAGAGGTTTCTTCTTGGAGGGTGCAAAAAAAGTCGAAGAAGGACATTACGATAACTAAACAAATCTATGAGCGTAAAAGTAATTCAAAGAGACACATTCGAGGTGATCCGGGCAGCGATCAACAAGACCGTTGACCTGATCAAACCGACCTACGGACCCGCCAGCAATAAAGTGATCATCGCAAAGGTGACTCACGGAATGGTCGTCGACGACGGCGTACAAATCGCCCGCGACCTCGAACTGGAGGATCCAGCAGAGCATGCCGTGATGAAGGTCGTCCGGGAAACTGCCATCAAGACCAACGACCGCGTTGGCGACGGCACAACCGGCGCACTCATAATCCTACAGGCCATCTTCGACGAGATCGCAAAGATCGCGCACCGGGACGGCCGCAAAATCGAAAAGGAACTGAAGGCCGCGTTCGAGCAATGCAAGGCACAGCTCCTGAAAACAGCCAAGCCCGTCAAAACAAAAGAGGAGCTTCTTAAGGTAGCCCTCGTCAGCTTCGACAATGAAAAAATCGCCGAGCTGATCGCCGAAGCGTGGCACACGCTCGGAGCAGACGGCGTCCTGACCGTGGACCGGTCGGGGACGATGGAAACTGTGGTCGAGCTGACCGACGGTATCTTCATCAACCGTGGCTACGTCAGCCCATACATGATCACGAACCCACAGCGCATGGAGGGTGTCATCGAAAAGCCCTACATCCTCTTCACCGACTACCGGCTCACCGAAGCCAACGACGTGATCAACATAATGAACCAACTCGCCGCAAAGCAGATACTCAACCTCGTCATCATCGCCGAGAACATCGAGCAGAACGCGCTTGCAACTCTGATTATTAACAAGATACAGGGCAAGTTCAACGCCATCGCAATCAACGCGCCGGCCGGCGACAATCGCATACTCATGCTCGAGGACATGGCCATCATGACTGGGGGCAAAGTATTCAGTGAAAAGAAGGGCGACAAACTTGAAGCAGCGACCATTGCCGACCTCGGCAGGGCCGATCGCTTCATCGCCCGCCGCACGGAATCCGTCATCATTGGACCCCGAGGCAAAAAGACGGATGTAACAAAATGCATCGCAGAC
>LCPQ01000034.1 GCA_001003705.1 Parcubacteria group bacterium GW2011_GWA2_48_9
CTGGAATGGCAGCGCCTGGGAATCAGGAGATGCAGGGGTGCTGGAAGCCACATTATCTCCTGGAATGGCAGCGCCTGGGAATCAGGAGATGCAGGGGTGCTGGAAGCCACATTATCTCTCTGTACCACAGACAGCAACGGTAACGGCTGTAGCGCCATGCCCGCGACATTTACCTATATCCCATACTCACCGTGGTCGCGGAATTGGAAGTTTTTTGACGGCGCGGACACTGGCAATACCCCGACTACCCAGCTGGCCGATGAAAATACCACGCCGACGGGGTTCGATAACTCGGTTGGCAAGTTCCGCTTGCGTTTTTCGGTTCAAGAGCTTTCCGGCATGGGCCAAGCTACCGCCCGCAAGAAATTGCAATTTACCACGGATGATCCTGATTCTGCCGCGGCTACCTGGACTGACGTGGATGATCCCGCCGGTTCGGCGGCCTGGCGCTACGTGGATTGCGATGGCGGCTCCTCGGTCTGTAATGATGACACTACGCTTGGCGGTACCACCCTCTCTGGCTCGCCAACCGCCGGCTGGTGGAACCAGCTGAAAACCGGCGGCACTGTCGCCAACATGAACCAGTCTGCCTTGCAGTTGCGCGAGCTGGAATTCTCGGTGGAGGCGAACACCGCTTCCATCGCCACGTACTATTTCCGCATGTATGATGTGGATCAAGCCAAGCCGGTCAGGCGCGAGCAGGACAACGACGGTTCGAACGACTGCGCGAGTGCAACCTGCACGTATCCCAGTCTGACCACGGCTGCTCCAGGCATCACCGTTTCAGGAGGCTGCTTCACGGACGAGGGTGAGGGCGCTGCCTGCTCTGACGCCGGAGCAGAAGCCATCAAAGTCGCGGTCAACGGCACGCCAATAAAGTATGACGGTGACGGCGGTAATGTCACCAATGTGAAAATGTATCAGTCACAGTTGGTTATCGGCGCGGATTCGGGGAGCGCCAACAGCGAACAGACCATCACCGTGGCTGACTTGGATCCAGGAGGGAACGGTTTCGAGTACACCGACGACGAAGATGTGATCTACGACTACACGGCCGGCGCTGACCTGGTAGTGGACGGTGAAGCGAACAAGACTGAACAGCTGTATGTGATCTCTGGCGACACGTACCAACCTGCTTCGGGCGGCGGCTCTGACACGACTACGGAGAACCTGGAAATTGATACGGGCGCTGTCATTACAGCGAACACCAATGCATTCAGCGTTTCCGGCAACTGGGACAATAACGGCACATTCACGGCGAACAGTTCCACAGTTACATTTACTGCTGCGGACACTGATAATACGATTGACGGCGGGAGCGGCGCTACCTACAACAATCTTACCTTCCAGGGTTCAGACGGATCCGGCACCTGGACGCTCCAGAACGACAGCTTCACGGCTTCTGGCACGATCAACGTTGACACGAGCGACATTCTGTCGATCAACTCTGGCATCACCCTCACTCATTCGGGCGCCACGCTTACGCTGAACGGCACCATATCGGGGTCCGGCAGATTAACCTATATGAGTTCGACGGATTTTCCGAATACCGGGACCATCTCGTCTATTGTGCGTTTCGACACCACGAACAACGATCAAGAGCTTGTCGCTCGAACATCCGGCTATGGAGGCAATGTGGAGGCATACAATAATTCCGCATCCGCCCGCGTGATCACCATGGGCTCGGCTGGGGGACAAACTATCAATATTACCGGCAATCTTACTTTTGAGGATGCTGATAGCGGGGGCTTAAGCGTCGACGGGGACACGTGGGATCCGACAGTGAATATTACCGGCAACTTTGGCAACTGCCTTTCATCTCTTGATGTAACACCGAGCACGGGGTCTAGCATTTGGACAGTATCTGGTCACGTGAATATGACGAACTGTCTTACGACATTTACCACTGGCAATACCTTGGTGATGAACGGCACTGGTACGCTGACCTCGTATACTCTTTCGATGCAAAATGTCACGCTGTCCGGTACAGTCACTCTGGCGAACGCCACGCATACGATACGCGGAAATTTAAATATGGCCGGAGGGACGATTACTGCAGGCAGTTCCACGGTGAGAATGGGCGGTGCCGGGACCACGCTTACTGGCGGGAGCGCCATACTTAATAACCTTAATATCGATCCGACATCAGCCGGCGCCGTAACTCTGCAAACGTCAGGTCTGACTGTTAGTGGAACCCTGACTGCGGCGGCGAGCGACACGCTCACTATTACGGGCGTCACGCTCACACACACTGGTACTGCCGAAGTGGCGGGCACTGGCACTATAAATGGGTCCGGTACGCTGACATTTACGGATACCTCGGGCGGCCCTGGCACCACCGTCACCACATTGAGTTCGGTAGTACGCTTTGATGCTACTACTGCAAGTATTCCCAGTACGACTGTTGATGCACGCACATATGGCGGAGCGGTTGAATTTTACAGCAACGTGGCTGGTGTACGGTCAATCACGTTTCCTACAGGTTCGTTTACCTTCTCCAGCAGTTTTTCGGTGATCACGGGCGCTTCCCAGTCTTCCGTTCTAACTGTTGATGCATCAAATGGTGGCGCTTCAAATCCCACCATCGGCATTGCCGGTGATCTTACCTATACCAAAGGCGGCTCGGCTACTCCGGCCATCACCTCCGGCACCGGTACATGGACCGTTTCCGGCCATGTGACTATGACCAATGGCACGTACACTGCCACATCGGGCAATACAATCGTAATGAACGGAACGACGAAGACCTTTACCTCCGCTAGCAACACCGTTCACCATCTCACTCTTTCCGGCTCGATTACTCTAGCGAATGCCACTCATACGGTAGCGGGTAATCTTACCCTGGGGACTATCACAGCCGGTTCATCCACGGTAGTCATGACTGGTACAGCAAACCTTGTCGGAAACGCGCAGACATTAAATAATTTGACTATCAACGGCACTAGCTCGCCCATAGTCAGTTTGGTTACTTCAGACCTGACAGTTTCGAGCACTCTAACCATTGGTGGAGCGGCTGACGGTGACAGCGACACACTGACGGTAGATACGAGCCGCACGCTGACTTCCGGCACTGCTGGCACCGTGACGCTTGTTGGCAGCGGTGTGGACACCATCAATGGTGCGGGACTGCTCACGATAAAGAACTCGAACTTGGGCTTAGCCGGCACCCTTTCCGTTGACGTTAGGTTTGACGCTACCAGCGGTAATATTGTGATGCCCGCTCGCACTACTGGCTATGGAGGCGATGTGGAAGCGTATACCGCCAGCGGCAGTTCACGGACAGTTACGATGGGAACCGCAGGCAGCCAGACGATCAACGTTACCGGCAACCTCACGGTCAATGATTCTGGGTTCTCTATCAATTTGCATGGTGGCACGTGGAATCCGATAGTCAATATCACTGGTAATTTGGGGCCGTGCACTGTCTTTGAAAACGCGACGATTACTTCTGGCACCAGTGCGTGGACGGTTTCCGGGAATGTCGATTTCACCGGGGCATGCATATATTCCCCGACATCCGGCAATACCCTGGTTATGGACGGATCCAGCAAGATATTGAAGTCTGGCGGTTTCAGCAACTTTTATAATCTCACAGTCTCTGGGAGTGTGACAGCACAGACTAGTTCTTTCTCCGTAACCAATACCTTGAATGTCAGCGGCACCCTTTCGATTGATTCGGGCATCACGGTGTCTACCACTGGTTCCGGAGACGTTGCCGGTACTGGCACGATCTCTGGCGCAGGCACCTTACGGTTTACCAACACTTCTGGCGGACCGGGTACCACGCTCACAACGTTGAGCAGCCTTGTCCGGTTCGATGCCACCAGCGGTGATATTTCGACTGGTACGCTGGATGCACGTACATAGACGCTCACTGGCGCTACGAATGATCCTAACGTGACGATTAACGGTGACGTGACGGCCACTGACGGTGGTTTGAGCGGTCCAGTCGCAGACATTACTACCGGTGCCGGTACGTGGACGCTATCCGGCAACTATTCTGGCACGTGCGGGGGGAGTGTCAGCGGTGATTGTTTTACCACCGAAACCGGGCATGAGCTTATTGCCACTGGTGCGTCGAAATCTCTCAACTACGATGATTGGTATGATTTGACTATTCAAGGAAGCTATTCTATCTATACCACCACCGTTGTCAATAATGACTTTCTGATTGATGGGGGTACGGCGGCACCATCCGGATTAATGTCTGTTGCACACCATTTCACGAACAATGGTGCGTTTACCACAGGTACCAGCACAGTGACTATGACCGGAACGAGCGCTAATATCGCCGGAACCTCTTCGACTACGTTTTATCGTCTTACTATTAACCCATCGTCACCTGGTACGATTACCGTAACGGGGTCGGACATTACGGTGACAAATAACTTTTCTATTTCCTCGTCTGATGCGTTGACGATTTCTTCAGGCCGAACCGTAACGCACACCGGCGCCACACTTACATTGAGTGGTACTGTGAACGGTCCAGGCCGGCTGACGTATCAAAGCGCCACAGCATTTCCGACTGGAGGTGTACTAGCAGCTGCTCTTATTCTTCGTTTCGACAGCACCGCCAACGACCAGACAATGAGCGTGCGGACTGATTACCAGAAAGTGGAGATCGACAATAGCAGTACGACAGCCGGCAGGACGGTTACCGCGGCCAATGGCACCATTACGCTCGCATCAACGCTCGACCTTTTGAGTACGGGCGCCGATCCGAGCACTACCATTTTTCAGCTGGACACAAACGATCCGACGTTTACCGTTACTGGCGCTACGACTATCGTCGCCAATACTACCCTCACGGCGCCGAGCGGAGGTGCGTTGAATATCAACGGCAGTTACACAAATAACGGTACGTTTACTGACAGCGGCGGCACAGTTACGTTCAACGGTGCTGGGGCACAGGCGCTGGCTGGCACGATGACGGGCAGTTCAGACTTTAACCACGTGAGTATTACCAATACTGGAGGTACGGTGTCACTATCGAACCACTTTGCTGCCGCTGGGAACTTCACTATAGGGGCAGGCGCGACCTTTTCTCAAGGATCAACCAACAATATTACCCTGACCGGTGATACGATCTTGATCGCTGATACCGGGACATTTACCAAGGCCAGCGGCGGCGGCATTCTTATCATGGATGGTGTTTCGGATAATCAAACATTCCAGGATGCTAATACCGATGCGGAAGAGGACATGGGCAATGTGCAGATCGGTCAAAGCCCTGGTACGACCAAGCTTAAGAGTGACTTTGCTGCATCGAGCTTAACCATATTGACTGGCGACACTTTTGAAACGCACGGATGGGAAGTCGATATTTCTGGTGCTATTGATTGCCAGGGCAGCTGTGTCTTTAACCTTACAGATTCAGCGCCGAATAACGAAGGCAACGGCACTATCGTTACCGTCGGCGGCAACTGGACCATGTCAGCTACCGGCACCTTCACGCCGTCGACTGACTCTCGTGTAGAGCCGGACGGCACCGCCGATCAAACTGTTTCTACGGGTGGCAAGGCGTTCTATAATTTTTATGCAAATAATGCCGGGGCATCTGATGCCGTGGATGATGTTATTGTTACCGGCACATTTACTGTGAGCGGAGCGCTGACCGTCAATGACGGTGAGCTCGATTTGGAGACAAACGACCCAGCGACCGCAGTGACCGGGGCTGTCACCATTAATTCAAACGGAGAGCTGAACGCATCTAGTACGGGATCATGTACTGTTGGCGGCAGCTGGACTAACACAGGCACGTTCACAGCGAATAGTGGCACGGTGACTTTCAACGGGACTTCGGCAGCGGCCAGTTCATTCAATATTGATTCCACTGGCGCTTCAGTAGACGATTTTAGGAACATCACCTTCAATGACGCAGCTGATAACGATACCTTTGTGCTTGAATCAGCTCTCGATGTCAACGGCAACCTCACCATCACCGGCGGCACGCTCAATACCAAAGCCACTGAAGACAACAGTATTGACGTAGGGGGTAACTGGACCAACGCCGACACCTTTACCACCGATGGAGGAGTGGTCACCTTCGACGGCTCATCTGCAGCGGCCAGTTCGTTCAATATTGACTCTACTGGTTCTTCGACCGATGATTTCTTTAACATTACTTTCAATGATGCCGGTGATAATGACACCTTTGTCCTCGAGTCAGCCCTCGACGTCAACGGTAGCCTGACCATCACCGGTGGCACCCTTAATACCAAGGCCAGCGAAGACAATAGTATTAACGTAGCGGGCAACTGGACAAATAATGATACGTTTACCACCGATGGTGGAGTGGTCACTTTTGACGGTGCTGATGGGAGCACTCAAATATTAAGCGGCGCCACTACTTTTTACAATTTTACGGCCTCAACTTCTGGAAATACCGTTGGCCGGACTTTGCGTTTTACGCACACTACCACCTATGCCGTCAATGGTACTTGGACTATCACCGGTTTCTCCGGCAAGAAGATCACCCTGGAATCGTCTAGCGCCGGAACCCAGTGGACTATAAATCCAATTGCCGCGTCTGTTACATACGTGCAGGTTTCTGACTCTAACGATACGGGCGTGGCTATCTGTGCTACTTTTTCCACAGATACCGGTGATAACAATACTGGCGGATGGACTATTTCGACTGGTGCTACCTGCGGTATAGATTTTGATGGCATTGCGTACGCGAATGACAATGACACGGGTCCGTTAAATGCGGTATCGGTGTGTGTGGCCGTGGATAATGTTTCCGATACAGACTGCGACACCACCAATGCCAGCGGCGAGTTTACGATCTCTGGCGTCGATGCGAGTGCTGGCGGTGAACAGCTGACTTTCTTTATCGATGGCGGGTCAACATTTGGCAACACCGTAACTACCGGGGATGGCAGCGCTATTGTTACAGGTGATAATCTGCGTATTTACCAGAACCATGTCGTCGTCCGCTATGAACAGGGTTCGCCGCTGACTATCGTTGAGATGGACGCCTACGACAGTGACCAGAATCCCACTGACATTCTTTTTGACGCGCAGGACGACACGCCCGATACGCTGGCAGTGGAAGACGGCAACGAACTCTTTGTGTATACTGGCATGACGTTTACGCCGGGAGGTAACGCGACACTAGATGACATTCAGATACAAGGCACCTACGTGGCGACTGGCGCTGAAGCAATAGCAGTTTCCGGATCCTGGGATAACAATGGGACGTTTACTGCAAACTCTTCGACGGTGACGTTTGATTCAGGATCGACCGAAACCGTGGAAGCCGGCGCTTCCAGTTTCAATGCAGTAGAATTTGCCAACGCCGCCGGCACCTGGACAGTTCAGACAAACAACATGACGACATCTAGCAACCTAACGCTTACTTCAGGTACGTTTACTCTTGAGTCAGGACGTACGCTTGAGGTTCAAGGGAACTACAGCCAGTCGATCGCCGCCGCTAATACTACGTGGACGGGGTCTACTCTATACCTCAACGGTTCAGGGGGAATGTACGATATTAATACGAAGACTCACGGAGGGGATACGTTTGCTACTCTGCGGATCGGGGGCGGCGAGGATATAGCTATGTGGGATTCATCGGCAACAACGTTCACCATTGATGGAGGCGGTTGTCTCTTTTCAGAAGACCACGGAGGGACTGCTGGCCGGCTGAACATCTATGGAGCCTGCAATTCACGCGCCAACGAATACTGGAGTTATGTGAAAGACTGGGACGGTGCTGCAGTCACCCGACAGGCGGATGTACGCTTTGTCAGCCAGGCAACCATGACGGTGGATAGCGGAGATGCCATTGAGATCAAAGGCCAGTCAGCCGGGGCAAACCGCACCGCCGTCAGCTATGAGACGACGTCTGGCTATGGTATGACTATCGGGGGAACAATTGACTCGCAGTTCTACGATTTTGACTATATGAATGCGTCGGGTTTGAATATCACCAGCACGGCGACTATTACCGAGCTATCAGATGGAACCTTCGACAACAACCCCGCGGGGGCTACCTCGAGCTACATCACAGTAAGCGGCATTACTTCAACGAAGAATTTCTTCGATAACGTGTTTGACGACAATACCGATGGCGCCGACGTGAATGTCGACTACAATGTAAACGCCGACGGCGCGAGTATTGACTGGACATTTTTCGACTGGAGCGGGAACAAAGGTGGAGAAAGCTTCGACAATGAGGTAAATAACGCGTCAGTGAAATGGGATGCTGACCTCACACTCTCTGTGAGTGATACCGAGCTGGACCTAGGTCTCATCAATACAAATATCGTTGGCTCTGATACGAATAACGTCACAGTAACCACAAATGCACAGAACGGGTATACGTGCAGAGCAGTTGAAGACGGCAATATGAGAAACGGTGCGAATGACATCAACGACGTTTCAGACGGAACTGTTAACGCCGGAAGCGAAGAATACGGAATCAGTTGTTCTGGTGACGGATGCCAGTTATCAGGAGATAACGGGTTATCCGGAAGTCCATTGATCGTTGCTTCTAGCATAGGACCAACAGTTGCAGAAATAACGGCCGTGACATACAAGGCAGGTGCAAGCGCCACCACAGTTGGGACTACCTTTTCACACATCGTGACATTCACCTGCTCGGGGGATTTCTAGAAATATAAGATATCCACACTTGACCAAGGGGTGACGTTGACCTATCCTCCATAATGTGCTAAAATATATCCATGCCTGAGATTTGGCACTAAAAAGGCCGTGTATTCCGGGAGGTAGGAATAATTCTCATTAAAGGAAATGTCCAACAAAAAGAAAAATATAAACTATCCGAAGGTATTCACTTCTACCGGCACTGATATGTGGAGCCGGGGTTTTAGTTTGAAGCGAACCGTCGGAGTTATTTCGCTGGCCATGTTGCTCATTGTGTTCACCAGCGTCGTGTATGTTAAGCAAACAAACGCGGTGGGCATCGACAATGTGGTAGCGACAATCCCTGAAGGATCTGACGGCATCGGCGCCACCGCACAAGTGACTGTAGCTTTTGAAACGTCGGTACTCACTGCTGGCGAGGATTTCACTATTTACCTCGGCGAGGACACCGGCGGCGATGAGTGGGGGCTAAATGGAGTAGCCACTACTGACATCTCGTGTTCTGACGATGGAGCCGGTGGGGCATATGCCATTACTTCCGTGAACGCCGCGAATGGCACGCTCCCTTTACGGACGCTCATCGATGCTACGACGATCGGAGGTGGCGCGACGACGGTGACATGTTTGATTGGCGATGGTTCACCAAGCCCGACCAACCCGGCTGTCGCTGATGGATATTCTGTAGCGGTAGTGACTAATGTTGATTCTGGCGCGGGCGCTATTTACGTCGGTGACTCGAACGACGTCACCGTGTCGGTCCGTGTGCTGCCTAATCTCTCGCTCACCATTGATAACGCTGACGGAACGACCTGCACGACAACCTCCGGCGTCACTATCTGTGATCTAGGCACTGTTTTGACCACCACTGTCGCGACGGGCAATTACGACGTCAACATCGGCACAAACGCGGCAAGCGGAGCCACGATGCGAATTGCTGAAGACGGCGATTTGCGTAATGGCGCCCAGGATATTACTGATGTTTCGGAGGGTAGCACCGTGGTCGCAGGAACTGAAGGCTATGGTGTCGCTGTCGCTTCTGATGCTGCGTGGACCGAACAAGGTGACTTTACGGACGATGACACGCCGATCGCGACTGGGCCGACTACCGTCGCCACCACTGCCGGTCCCATTGCTATTTCCGGCAATGATGTGACCGTGACGCACCGTGCGGCAGTTGACTCCACCGTTCAGGCATTGGTGTATTCGCATATTGTTACTTGGACGGCGACTGCAAACTTCTAGTCGTGTGCAAATAAGAAACAATTTGGAATACCCCCATTCATGTGGGGGTATTTGATATTGCGTGAGGGGTATTTTCCACGTATACTTATCCCATGATCATTAACGGGATATACTCCTAACACTATGCTGACTCTTACTCAACGATGGAAACTAGTAGGAGGCATTTTGGCATTAGGCGCGCTCTTGGTATCTTGGGGTCGTCCTGCGCACGCAGTGACTATCTCGCAGCTATTACCGGAGTTTACCGCGAAGCCTGGTGATACCATTGAACAAGTCGTGCAATTGTATGATGACAGTATGCAGGGAGTGACGGTCTATCCTACCGTCTATAATTTTACCGCTGACCCCGACAAGGAAGGCGCAGTCCTGATACTTACCGACCCGAAAGATTTCAGGCCTGACAGAGAGTGGTTAAAATTCGACCAAACTGAAGTGACGCTCCCGGAAGCAGGAACCCTGGTTGATTTCCCGTACCGCATCGAGGTTCCGAAGAATGCAGAGCCGGGCACACATCTCATATCACTTGTTTTTCAGACTAAGCCGGTGCTCGATCCGGACCAGCGGGGCGCGGCTGTCTATATCGGTTCCAATGTCGCAACCAATATTTTCTTGAAAGTACTGGGGACGACCATTGACCAGATCGAACTTGACTTCCAAGCCGGTGTTTTTTCCAACGATGACCCAGAACTATCTGCAGCAGAACGGCGCCAGTATTTCACGCCCAAGACCTTTTTTCTGAAGCCGC
>LCPQ01000035.1 GCA_001003705.1 Parcubacteria group bacterium GW2011_GWA2_48_9
TTTTACTTGACCTTCCGGGCACGCCCCACCCGCAGATTCGTCGGTAATAATCGCGGCGACGTTCCCGAGCCCTATGTTAACGACGACGTTTTCAGTCGCGTTCAAATTTAATTCCCCGTCACGTAGGATGCGGTAGTACACTCCTATGCCGGCCATACTAACAGCAAGTAGACTCACAACTACAGTGATCGTTATCGGTATAAGGTTTCGATGTATGTTCATACGTGTTTTATTGAAAATATCATGCTCTTTCAGTATACACCAAGGAAGCGGAATTGTGTCTAACCTAGCTTGACAAATCGCAAGTTTAGGACTATATTTCCCCATTGGCAAACGCAGTAAACAGTGAACCGTTCCAAAACGCTCCACAAAGGAGGATGTATGTTCTTTAAAAGGAAAAAGCAAATGGCGCAACCAACACTCGTAAAGCCACTAACGCCGGCTAATCCACTATCGTTCTTGGACAGGATCGCCCAGGAGGAGAAACGAGTCGCCAAGCTATTCTGCGCAACTGTTGATTCCGAATTAAGTCACCTTAAAACCACTCATGTGACTAACGGCGGAGTTGCAGCTGTGATTGCGTGGAATCCGGATGGTAGTAAACCCCATAGCACACATCCTTTCGAGTTTATGAAGTATCCGGAACTTGACCTGTCGGAACGTATGTGCGATCAAATTCTGGCAGAGTACAAGAGCCGCGGATTCACGAAGGTTACGTTCACCAAGCTCGGGTATAACTCTCACCCGGTAGGTGAGTATGGTTATGCAAAATTCATCATCTACCGCGTCGAGCTCTTTCTTTAGGGCGCACTCTTTACCGAGTAGAACTCAATCTCTAGAGTGCCCGTCAGCTCTTTACACCGACACGCATTATCTTTTGCTCTTACACCCGCATCGCGGGTGTTTATATATTCTGAAGGTGTGGATAACTGATATTGACACTGTTTTGGTGTGGTGGTAATGTATCAACGTATTAACACATTGATACAGTCATCTACCCCCACTTCCCTATGCCTAAGCGCTCGACAAACTGGAACGATCGAAAAGCAAACGACCTGTTTGAAGCGGTCCTAGCTCTCAAAACGAAAGACGAATGCCGTCGGTTTTTTCGTGATTTGTGCACACTCGAGGAGATTACCGACATGGTTGATCGATGGCAGATGGTCAAACTCCTCATCAAAGGATTTTCGTACCGTGACATTGCCAGTAAGTTAAAGGTAAGCACTACAACGGTAGCGCGAGTAGCTACCTGGTTTAACCGCGGTCAAGGTGGGTATCAGTTGGCAGTTAAACGATTGCGGTTAGGTTCCAACAATTCAATCCATCATCATCGCGCATCTCTTCACTGAAGAGGCGTCGTGCTGTGTTGAACTAGTTAACACCTCGCAATACCTCTTCAGTGCAAGAGGTATTTTGTTTGTGGGGTGTTTCATATATCTATGGTGGGTGAAGCTCAAGCCAGGTTGAAGCGCTGGGTCGTGGCCCCAGAGGTTGGAAGTTCAAATCTTCCCACCCACCCTTAATCAAGAATGTTCTTTGTCAGAAGAGTACGAGTGCGCGAATAAGGAGGGCTTATGCACGACCATGTAAGGTTTCTGTATCTTCCCTCAGTTGTTGTGCGAGGAGAGGTAGAGTTCTTCAGGATCTCTCGGGGTAGCAGCGAGCTAATCGTTGAACGGTTGGAAGTCAATACATCCATCCGTCAATGTCTCAGCACTGCCGTCACCGAGACTGGGTTTACCACGCTTGAGGAGTTGCTTGCTCCACACAGCGAATCATGGAAAGAAGTGGGGCGTGGAGACAAGAAGTCAGTGGGAGAAGCGATCAACTGTTTCACGGAAGGTAATCCGAAGTAACCCGTTACACAAAGCGCGCGTTCGTATCTTGTCACGCAGGGAGGGTTCAGTTACTTGGTCCTCCCTGCTTACTTTGCCGGTGGTAGCTTAATTGGAAAAGCGCTGGATTGTGGGTCCAGAGATCGAAGGTTCGATTCCTTCCCCCGGTACCATGACTAGAAATGTTCTTTGGAAATAGACAGCCGCCGTAGCACAGTTGGTAGCGCGCAGGGCTGTGGCCCCTGAGGTCGATGGTTCGATTCCATCCGGCGGCAATAGTTCGGGGCTTAGGCGAATCTTCGTTTAAGCCCCATTCTTCATTCATTTGACATCATTTCAAAGAAGGTGTAATCTCTTACTACATTATGACTCTTACTTCACTCAAACAGAACAACCTCAAAAAGCACCGCTGGTATTTTCGTCGCTTTGGCGGCGAGGTTTCTTTACTGTTAGGAGAAAGTATGGTCTAGTACGATTCGACATAATTCTATCCAGTAGTAAGAAACCTCTAGCACCCGCTCGAGGCTTTTTTATTAAATACCTTACGAATTATTACAAATGTACGAATATGACAGTTAATAAACTTCAAATCGGGGCAGTCGGGACGTTTTCCGTCGAGATTCCATATCTCGAAGTAGGTTCAGGCTTCCCCAAAGGGCTCATAACAGCTGTCCAACATGGCGGCGAATGGAGCCCCCTGTGGATAATTAAAGAGTTGCTGAAAACTCCTCCTCAGACGGGGACCATGACCATCATTCCAATCGCCAACCCATTCGGATTCGTTTTTGGGCAACGAAATGAGGTTATCGAAGGCAAAGATCCGAACAGGCAGTATCCCGGCAGAGCCGATGGCGATTTTTCTGCCCGGATTGCAGACACGATTTTCTCCATGGCAAAAACATCAGACTTTGTGATTGATCTGCACACTTTTTCACGCCAGGCTCCATTCCTGGCCGGGTACGCACAAAATGAAAAAGCAGACCGTTATACCGTGGAAAAAATGATCCAGTTGCTGCAGCCAGATGTCGTGTGGGCTGTTGATGAAAAAAAAGGTGAGGACCGCAGGTTCAACGGGAGTTTCGACGGCGCGCTGGCGAGGGAAGGCATCCCATCGGTATTCATCGAAATGCCTAACTATCAGATGATTTCCGACGGACTCATCGCGCGGATAGCCACGGGGGTGAGAAACGTCTTCGAAGGATTCCAAGCGCCACTTGGGCAGAGTAAAGAGATCAAACGGTTTTCAGCGAAATACCTCTATGCCGACGATGCGGGAATCTTTGACCCCTTAGTGAAACCACTCGAAACAGTCGTTGCCGGTCAGCAGATTGGAACCGTATCCTGTTTTCCGACGTTTGAAGCGAAAAAGGTGATAACGCCGATCACAGGAACCTTACTCACTATAAAAGGAAAAGATGTAATCAGGACAGGAACGAAGCTTGGAAGCATCGGAGTCTAGGCAGTACGAATACAAACAGAACACAAACGCTGTTCATTCACAACCAACCGTAAGGAGGTTACTCATGAAACCGATTCATGAGCTCTGCAGTGAACTCCTCGACCGAGGAGTCGTATACCGCTATCCGCCGGAGCGGCTCGAATTCCTTTCATCAGGCGGGCACCCATTTCCTTCGCCGACACATGAGGTGCAAACCAGCACGGGCCCGATGATTGAAGAAGTGATTCAACCGGTGCTGCAACCCATCGTTCTTAGTCGTCCGGCGATCAAACATGCTCGCCAGCTCGCTTCACTGTGGCCGCCGTTCATGCGCGCGCAGATGGAGATTTTCCAAATGGCGCGTGCGAATCATTTACCACTCGAAGATTGTGCACTGGTTCGTGCTATGTGTACCGATGAAGAGTGGGAGAAGGGACACATCGATCCTGGCTACGGCGTCATCCATCCATTCGTTCGGCTGGACGCACTACTCATCGATGAGTGCTGGAAGGTGCTGGACATAAACAGCACCCGTCCAGCAGGGGTGGGCGATATAATTGCTCACCAAGCGATGGTGAATGGCAATATCGATCCATTAGTCCATTCACTGCCGATGGGAGCAGCATTTGCCCACGTCGTCCGGCAGTGCGTTGATGACTGGGCATCGAAGCGCCATCTGCCCGGTGAGTCGGTCGGCGTGAACATCGTCGTTCGGGAGCGGGACGGAGACTGGAAGAACTTTGAAAACCTTCGCCGGGCACTCACCGGAAGCGGATTGAATGCCCAACTCATCGAGCCGGACCAACTAAAGCTTGGTGAACCAACCGCCGTCATCCGTTCTAGGATCAAAGAAGGCGATCCTGCCTATGAGATTTTAAAGGCGGGATACCCTGACGAGCGGTGCGTGTTGTCACCACTCTTTCGCCGCTTCATTGGCAACAAGATGTGGATGTACCTTTTCTCCATCGAACCGTTTGCGTCGCTTTTCCGTGGCCGACTCGGACCAGGATATGCCATTCTCAAGGGTGCGTTTCCTGAAATCGGCGTCATTGATGGTGTTGAGGTCCGGTTTCCGGATCGAAAGGTGCCACTCGCATCACTGAAGCGCGATGAGTGGGTACTGAAAGATCCCGCCGGATCATCCGGCCGTAGGATGTACCTTGGCTGCCGGACTGGCAAGGGCAAATGGCAAGAGCTTATCAGCAGGGCCCAAGACGGCTGGATCGCTCAGCAGTTTTATCCCGCTGAGGAACGTCTCACTGTCGCCGGTGCGGATGGCGAGCCGACGGAACGCAAGCTGTATACGAAGCACGGCTTGTATCTCTTCGATGGAGTACTGGCCGGGATGGAATTTAACGCGCGGCCGGATCCGGTGGTACACGGCGCGCGCAACACGTACATGAATCCCGTGTACTACCGCGAGTAACCTCAAAATAAACAGAGCGGCAATGGAACCTGGTCTTTTGACTGGTGGTCTAGGACTGGTAGGTTCCAATGCACGCTCTGCATTGTGCACGCTAGCCATTTTTGGTATGCATGTCAATGTTGGGCGAGTGGACCATTTCTACTCGCCCTTTTCTTATAGCTTGCCCTTTTGCTTCATCTTGACTAAGATACGTTAATCGCAAAAATCAACAGTTGTCCTGTATCAATCGAATACTTAGCAGAGAGGAGGGTCCAGATGGATCCGAGGTATGTGCAATTCGCGGACACCCTGGTGAACTACAGTATCGAAGTTCAACCGGGGGAAGTGGTGTACATCGACGTGATGGAGAACACCCCTATCGAATTTGTCCGCGCGGTGATGATTGCCGTGCAGAAAGCCGGTGGCCTACCCTACCCACGACGGAGTAACGAACGCCTGTGGCGTCAGATGATTTCGTGCGCCGACAAACGTCTCTTCAAGTTCGCGGCGAACGTCGAGCTCACAATGCTTGATGCCGACAAAGGGATTCTGATCAGGGATTTCGGCAATATCCTCTACGGCAGCGATGTACCGGAGGATGCGATGAAACTCTGGTCTCGCTACTTTCGTCGCCCGACGCTCGGGGTGCGTACCGCAGTCGAAAACTGGGTGTTGACTCGTTGGCCGACACCCGCCATGGCCCAACTCTTCGGCATGAGCACCGAAGCACTGGAGGATTTCTTTTTCGCCTGTGTTGGCATCGACTACGCCCGAATGGCGAGGGCCGCCCGTCCGCTCCAACGGCTCATGGAGCAGACCGATCAGGTTCGAATCGTCGGCCCCGGCGATACGAACCTCACCTTCAGCATCAAAGGTATTGGTGCCGTTCCGTGCATCGGGAAGATCAACATCCCCGACGGAGAAGTGTTTACCGCGCCAGTCAGGCGTTCTATGGACGGCGTGGCGCAGTACAACACGAAGACGATTAGCCAAGACGGCCATATCTTCGAGGGTATCAGGTTCGATGTGAAGAAGGGCCGGATTGTGGGGGCCACCTGCCAAATTGGCAGCGAAAGCGCACTGAATCGGATCCTTGATAGAGATCCGGGTGCCCGGTACTTCGGCGAGTGGTCACTTGCATTTCACCCCTTGATCACCAACACGTACGGCGAGATCCTCTTCGATGAGAAGCGGCGGGAGAGTTTCCACTTGACTCCCGGAGATTGCTACGCCCGTACCAACAACGGCAACAAGAGCGGTGTTCATTGGGACATCGTCTGTGTCCAATCCGAGGACATGGGCGGCGGAGAGATTTACTTCGACGGCAAGCTGATCCGCAAGGACGGCCTGTTCGTTCCGAAGTCGCTCCAAGGGCTGAATCCCAAGTCGCTCATGAACTGACCTTCGAACCTCTACAACAATGTATTCCAGCCCTGTTTACTCGTACCACATGTGCGACAGACGGGGCTTTTTCTTTATCTAAAATTAACGTATTAGCGAATTACGTATTGGCGTATTAGTTTTCGGTTATTTCCCACATACAAAGACATTACACGTAATAGCTAATTCGCAATTCGCCAACTCGCTAATTCGTTAATGTGATATACTATTTATATCATGACCACGAAGACTAAACTCGAGTTAGGATTAAAAAAACGCATTGTTGCTCTATGGCCCCACACACAGCATGCATTTGACGTCGGCTCGATAGTTGCTGAAGTAACATACCCTCCAGAATTTCAATTTGGACATTACACTACGAATGTAGCGATGCGCTTAAGTCCTATCGTGCAGTTGCCACCACGAGAAGTTGCGGAAAAGCTTCTTATTAGCTGGAAAGTTCCAGGGATAGAAAAGCTCGAGATTGCAGGTCCTGGTTTTTTGAACTTTTTTCTTTCCGCCCAAACGCTTCGAAAAGAGGTGAAAGCGATTTTGACTCAGAAACAACTGTATGGGAGTAGTCAGATGGGTAAAGGCAAACGGGTCAACGTAGAATTCATTTCAGCGAACCCTACTGGGCCTCTTACACTCGGCAATGGGCGCGGGGCATTT
>LCPQ01000036.1 GCA_001003705.1 Parcubacteria group bacterium GW2011_GWA2_48_9
AAATATAACTTCGTCATCGCTCATCTCAACAGTTGTCCTTGCGCTGCTGTCCACTATCCTCAAATTCTCAAACGCCTTGAAATTATTTGTGCATTTCCTCAGGTTTTCATTCATGTATTTAGCCAGCACAAGGTTCTTGAACCCCTCCTCTGTCAGAATCAATGAGTTGCCCTCATAGTAATAATATGGAATCCTGTAAAATCTGTCGTAATGGAAGAATTGCGGAAAGACGTCATTTTTTAAATTGCCTCCGACAAAGCCAAGGTAGAAAACTGCATTTTTTGCCAGGGTATCAACGCAGAACTGGGCAAATGCCCTTATGTTTGAGTCGTCAATTCTGACATTTTCAGTCTCTGGCTCTAATTTTGACGTGTTTTCTTTGTTTGCAGTGCCTAGCAGGATAAAGCTGACAGCCATGATAAGGCCTATAATGATGAATACTGCCGCTTGCCCTCTTTTTGCCATTTTGCTTTGACGCGAAAACAATAGAGAATTTTGAATATCCATATTAATTGTCAAATCCTAAAAAATGCCTTGCATTTTTGGGAATGTCAGAAATGCAATGCATTTCTGAGCACCTCGGGATTTTATCAAAATTCCGTTGCTTGAAAACTAGTTTTCAAGTATTCTCTAAGAGAACTTTGAATGTAAAATAGCAATATGCTGGATTATTCAAAGTTCTCAATAAAACCATTTCAGGCATAGCACATATTTAAAGATGTTGTTAATTTAAGAATTTTTTTTTAAATTCTTAGGTGCAGATAATGCTTAAAAATTAGGCACTAGAAAAGCGGTAGATTACTGAACCTTAAAGAGTAATGCAATAGTTAGGCATTACTTTTGGATAATATTAGTGTTTAATTCTCTGGGAACTAGCTATAGCCATACCGACCAATAGCCATTGCTTGAAAATTTACAGGGTCTAATTCTTTCGTTAATTCCATTCTCTTTCTGAATAATTCTTTTGCTGAAAAATTTGTTCCGTCATAAGGGGGAATATAGAAATTCCATAGCTCTGAATCCTTGTACTTTGTTTTCATTTGCCTATGGGCAGCAATCGGTATTAAGTGGAATATGCCATATCTTGCTTTAGTTTTGCCAAGGCTTTTTTCTTCAATTAAATGTTTTATTTTTCCGTATTCTTCTTTTATTATTTGAAATGTATATTCATCGGCTTTAGGGGTTACTATTATGCCAAATGCTATTTCTGGGATTTGCCTTTGCGCCAAAGCTTCTATTATGCTGTTTTGCACATCTAACCCTTTTAGTTTGCGATAATTGCCCCTATCACTAAATGTTTCAATTGGAAAATATAACCTATATCCGCCTATGATATTACCGAGGCTATCTTGAGTCCTATAAAATAGGGCATTGATAAGTTCCTCATCCAATTTTCCATTTCTTGCCAGCATTCCAATTTCTAATCCATTCGGAAACTCCCATGCAAATCCCATATTTGAAAGTTCATTAAATAATTCAATTAGCTCTCTTCTTTTTTTAGGATTACCAACTTGAAGAAGCAAATTATCATCAACAATATTTAAGGCGTTAATGCCGGATTTCTTATAATGATTTGCCATAGCTATTGCATGTTTTAAATCTAGAGTTTCATAGCCACTAAATCGGCTTTCGCAAAAATCACATTCTCTTGGGCACCCCCTTGTAAAATATAAAAAACCTATAGGGGGCTTAACTCCAGAAGGAACAGAGCCGTCTTGGCTTCCACTATATTGTGTTAGGTCTGGCAGTAAGGAAAAATCCGGATATACAAGTTTTTCAAATTGATATTTAAACGGACCGATTAATCTCTGCTCCAGAGATTTTTTTTCATTAAGCGCATATGGATTAATATCGCCTGTAAAAACCAAGTCCGCCCCTGCCTTCAGATATTCATAAGGCTGCGCTTTTACATCTGCCCCTCCCAACATAATTTTTAATCTAGGATTTACAGATTTTGCATACGCAATAAACTCCCTTACAACATCAAAATCAAATGTAAAGTGAGAGGAGATTCCAAGCCATGCCGCATCTTTTATGATATCATCAATAGCGCCAAAAGGCGCGCCAAATCTCTGGGCAGTGATAGTGCAGCCTTCCCAGTTTATTTCTTTGTAATCTTCTATTCTGTTAGGGTTAGCTATATGCAAATCTGAAAACCCGATTTTCGCATCCAAAGTATCCTGCAATACTGAAGCTACACGCAATAAGCTTGAAGGCATAGTTCTTTTGTAAACATTGCCTAAATAGATTGGATTCTCTGCATAGCCTTTGAGTTGCAAGCCTACAACTGGAAGTTTTACAAGTGCTATTTTCATTTTTTCCCGGCAATTATGACAAAATCCCCTACTTTATAGTTCTCAAACATTTTAGTTGATGGCCAGACTTTGTATTCTCCTAAAATCTTAAAGCCAACTTCACCCAAATTTTTCATGAATATATTGTACGAATTCTTCCATTCATAATCCCTATCTAACTCGTATTTGAGAATTCTTTGTACAAGTTCTATTCTTCTATCTGTTATTCCTAATGCACGCATTTCATCAATTCTTTTTGTATAGAAATCAGTTACAGAAATTGCCCTTTCCTCAAGGTTTGAATAATCATCAATTAAATTTTCACAAAATACTGCAATGCCGTCATCTTTTAGCTGGCTATGGACTTTTTTCAAAAAATCAATTTTTCTTTCATCTTCGATATGATGATATGCAGAACTTGCTAGGATTAAATCAACTTTTTCTGAATGATTGTAATCAACAGCGTCATGTAATATAAATTCTAATTTAACCCCTTTATCCTCGTCAAATTGCTGATATGCAAGTTTAGAGTTATACTTTATTTGGGCGTACTCTAAATATTTGGGGCTAATATCAACGCCAGTTATTTTATCAAAAAGAGTTTCGTCGTGTAAATTTGGATAATCATGTTTTAGAAGATAGTCATATAGCGGAGCAGTGCCGCAACACAAGTCAAGTATTGAAATTCCTCTTTTATTTGGTTTTCTTTTTTGCGCTGCAAACAATGCTATTACATCCGCAGCTTTGGAAAACATAGCTTTCTCTCCAGGTATATTTTCTACTTCTTCGTAAAGTTCTGGATTGTCCTTATATGTTAAGTCCTGTACCATTTTTTTCTCATTTCTACTAGTTCTAAAAATTGTTACTACCTTATGGTGTCAATATGATTATACTATATTTATATTTTTCCATTCAAAATTATTAAAAAATAACAAAATTTATATATTAAAATGTATTAATTTTATAAAAGATGTACAAACTTGATAAAATTGATAGGAAAATACTCTATGAGCTTGATTCCAATAGCAGGCAGCCTTTTTCTTCTATAGCAAAAAAAGCAAGATGCTCAAGAGTGATTGCAGAGTACAGAGTCAAAAAACTCATTGAGACGGGCGTAATTGTGTCGCTTTCTGCTCTCGTAGATGCTGCAAAGTTTGGATTAACAAGCTGGAAGGTTTATGTGCAGTTACAGAATAGAGAAAAAGAGGTAGTGGAAAAAGTGGTTAATTATGTAAGCAACAACAAGCATATATGGTGGATAATAAAATGTGAAGGCGATTTTGATTTAATGTTTTGTTTTTTGACGAAAAATGTGCATGAATTTTATAGATTGCTAAATGATTTTCAGATGCAATTTAGCAAATACGAGTTAAGGATGGAAGTCACTACACATATAGACCCTGATTTCTTTTCGCGTGGCTATTTAGTTGTTAAAGAATCACATAAAGTTTGCGAAACTTTCCTAAAGGAGCCAGTTATAGAAAAAGTAGATAAAATTGATGTAGAAATTTTGAAAATGCTAGCTTCCAATTCCAGAATGCCATCAACAATTATAGCTTCAAAGCTGAACACTACGCCTAGAATCATAAATTACAGGATTAAGGAACTGCTGAAAGAGCATATAATAACGCATTTCAGGCTTATACCAAATGTAAACAAAATTGGAATGGATTACTACAAAGTTATGATAACACTGCAAAACTTAAACAAAATTAAAGAAAGTGGCTTAAGAAAATTTCTTGAGCTGCATCCAAATATAATTAATTACTCCAACTCATGGGGTCCCTGGGAAATAGAATTTGAGGCTGAAATTGAAAATTTCAAGGCATTGGCAGAACTTATAAATGAAATAAGGAAAAATTTTTCGGATATTATCAAAAAATTTGAATTTGTGCTCATATATGAAGAAATAAAAGCAACTAATAACTTCTTGGAGTATATGAAATTGTAAATTCGTCAATAAAAACATTTATATACTAGAATACTTAACAATAGTTAAGACAAAATGGAACAAGAAGCAAAAGAAGTCAAGCCACAGCTTATAACAAAGGACATGACAATAGGCGATGTTGTAGCAAAATATCCCGCCAGCATAGAGCCTTTGCAGGCTGCAGGAGTTCATTGCGTTGGGTGCCATGTGTCATATCATGAAACATTGGAGCAGGGATTTAAAGGGCACGGCATGAAAAGCTCAAGGAAGTTCTCAGGGAAAACAATAAGGAAAGCTCCGGATTGAGGGTCGAGCTTGTGCCAGGCGGCTGCTCAGGATTTCAGTACGGCTTGGAGCTTGATGACAGCACAACAGACATGGACAAGGTTTTTGAGGAAAAGGGAGTCAAGATAATAGTAACCAAGGAAAACATGAATTTCTTGAAAGGCGCAAAGCTTGATTATGTTGACAGCCTGCAGGGAGGGGGCTTTAAGATAAGCAACCCCAATGTGAAGTCAGGATGCGGCTGCGGGCAGAGTTTTGAGTATTAAGTGGTTTTTATGGGGCAAAAAGGAAAAGAAATTTCAAAACTAGACCATAAATGGCTGTTGAATGAATTGAACAAAGCTTATGCCTTTGAGTGGGTTGTGCATTACTACGCTTCTCTGGCTGCAAACATTGTTTCAGGGTTGGCTACGCCTGTTTATGCTGAAATTTTCAAGAAAGCTTCAGAAGGCGAGCTTGGGCATGCAAACAGGATTGCGAAAAGAATTGCTGAATTAGGCGGAGAGCCTGCTTTATCAATGAGTGAAATAGAAAAAACTGCAGGGATTGGAATAATAAGATTTCCTGAAAATAGATCTAATATTAAAGGTTTCATCAAGCTTTTTATAAAGATGGAGCAGCATGCAATCGAGCTATACAATAATCTAGCGCAAGCAACCCACGGCAAGGACTTGGTGACGCATGAGCTTGCAGAGGACTTGCTTTCGGAAGAGGTTGCTGAGGAGGAAGAGTACGAGAATTTGCTGAGGGAGTAAGCTGTTTAAATTCTCGTTGTAGTTTTTAATTCCCGAACATAATGCGATATAGATGCTAGCATTCTTTGTTTATTTCCCAAATTCTTTGCAACCAAATCGACAATTGCGCTTCCGACTATTGCTCCGTCTGCGCCTGCTTTAATGACATCTCTGACGTGCTCCGGCTTGCTTATCCCAAAGCCTACGCAGATTGGCTTGTTTGTAAACTGCCTGATTCTTCTTATAAAATTTAAAGTTGATTTCTCCAAATCCTGCCTGGCTCCAGTTATGCCCAATCTGGAAACAGCATAAATGAAGCCTGTCACTTTATCAGTTATTTCTTTAATTCTTTTATTATCGGTAATTGGGCTTATCATGAATGTGGTATCTATTTTATTTTTTTCCGAGTGAGCTACCGCTGAATCAGATTCCTCAATTGGCATGTCTGCAACCAGAATGCTGTTAACTCCTGTGATAAAACCTTTCTCGTAAAACTTCTGCATTCCATATTGATAAATCAGGTTGTAATAAGATAAAAGCCCAATTGGAACATCTGTAAATTTCCTTAGTTCTTTTATATATTCAAAAACTTTGTCTGTATTCATGCCGTTATTCAAAGCCCTTACGTCTGCTGCTTGTATCGATGGACCGTCTGCAATAGGATCGGAAAATGGCAAACCCAGCTCGAGAATGTCAGCGCCTGCATTGACTAGTGTCTTTGCTATTTCTAAGCTCGTTTCATAATCTGAATCTCCAATTACAATAAAACATACTAATGCCCCTTCCTTTTTGCTTTTTAAATTTTCAAAAACTTCTTTATAACTTATCATATTATTATTTCCTCTATTTGGTCTAAATCTTTGTCCCCTCTTCCACTAAGATTAATAACAATAATGTCGTCTTTTTTCATTGTTTTTGCTATTTTTATAACATGAGCTACAGCATGAGCAGATTCCAAAGCTGGAATTATTCCTTCTTCTTTGCTTAATATCTTAAATGCTTCAATAGCCTCTTTATCTGTTGCGTAAGTGTAGTGCACTCTTTTCATTTGTCTTAAAATGCTGTGCTCAGGCCCAACTGCACAATAATCCAAGCCGGCAGCTACAGAATAAGTATTATGAATCTGCCCGTATTTATCCTGCAAAACAAACGTTTTTGTGCCATGAATAATTCCAATTCTTCCAAGGCGTTTATCGTTAAACCTGGTGGCATGCTTCCCACTTTTAATGCCTGAGCCGCCTGCTTCAACACCAACTAATTTTACATGTTTATCATTGATAAATTCATTAAAAATGCCTATTGCATTACTTCCCCCCCCTACACATGCAACTATCAAATCTGGAAATCTGCCTTCTGATTCTAAAATCTGCTTTTTCATTTCTTTTCCTATAATGCTTTGAAAAAACTTAATCATACTTGGATATGGATGAGGGCCAAGCACAGAACCAAGCAAGTAATGTGTATCAGTTACATTTGCAGTCCAGTCCCTAAGCGCCTCATTAATTGCATCTTTCAATGTTTTTGAGCCATTTGTGACTGGAATAACATTTGCGCCGAGAAGTTTCATTCTTAAAACGTTTAGTTTTTGTCTTTCAATGTCTTTTGCTCCCATATACACATCTGTTTGAAAGTTTAGCTTTGCGCCAGCTGTTGCAACAGCCACTCCATGCTGACCAGCCCCTGTTTCTGCAATCAATCTTTTCTTTCCTATATATTTTGCAAGCAAAGCCTGGCCAAGAGCATTGTTTATCTTATGCGCTCCAGTATGCAGTAAGTCTTCCCTTTTCAAGTAGATTTTGCATCCAAGCTTTTTGCTTAAATTTTCACAAAAGCTTAAAGGAGTAGGTCTTCCGGCATATTTTTTTAATAACTCATTTAACTCGGAATTGAATTTTTTATCGTTTTTTAATTTCAGAAAAGCACTTTCTAACTCTTCTAATGCAGGCATTAAAGTTTCTGGCACAAAAATTCCTCCAAAGTCACCAAATTTTCCTAAAGATTTCATTTTGCTGCCTCAATAAATTCCTTCATTTTTTCAAAATCCTTTTTGCCAGGAAATATCTCTATGCTGCTGCAAACATCTACAGCATAAGGTTTTATCTTATGAATAGCTAGCTTGACATTAAGCGAGTTCAAACCTCCAGATAAAAATAATCTTTTTTTATCTACATTTTTTGCAAGTCTCCAGTCAAATGCTACCCCCGTTCCTCCATAAAGACCTTTTTTGAAAGAATCTAGCATTACATAATCTGTTTTGTATTGATTTATATTTTTAATGTCACTAATCTCCTTTACCCTGAAAGATTTAATTATTTTATTGGGTAATACTTTTTTTAAATCCATGATGAATTGTGAGTTTTCTTCCCCCGATAACTGTATCACACCTATATTGCAAAAATTGACTATTCTTTTTATTTTACTTATGTCTTTATTAACAAAAATACCAACTTTTTTTATCTTTTTAGGAAGTTTTTCTATAATATTTTTTGCTTTAGATTTTTCAATGTACCTTGGACTATGTTTATAAAAATTAAAGCCAAGATAGTCTGCTCCTAAATTTGCTGCGTTCATTGCGTCTTCATAATTTGTAGTTCCACATATTTTAATTTTTGTCATTTTATTAAAGATATTATATCTTCTTCCAGTTGTGTAGAATTCATAAATAAAGTTCCTACAAGGATGGCATTAACCTTTCCGATTAATCCTTCTATATAATTCTTTGATGAAATTCCACTTTCACTAACTACTATTTTGCTTTTAGGTATTTTATCTATTAACCTCAATGTTGTTTCAGTATCAACTTTTAATGTGTTAAGGTCTCTGTTGTTTATCCCTATTATGGTGGTATTAGAATTTAATACTTTATTTAATTCTTCTTCTGTATTGACTTCTACGAGACACTCCATACCATAGTTCTTGGCTATGTCAATAAAATTATTTAATTCGTAAGTTGATAAAATAGAAGCGATTAATAGAATGGCATCAGCATTGTAAAATCGTGACTCATAAATTTGATATTCATCAATTATAAAATCCTTTCTCAAAATAGGCAATTTTGATAATTTACTAACTATTTTTATGTCCATTAAACTACCATCAAAAAATTTTTTATCCGTTAATACTGATATGGCATCTGCATATTTGTTGTAAATCTTCACAATTTGTTTAATATCCAACTCTTGGTTAATGATATTTTGTGATGGCGATGTTCTTTTAATTTCAGCGATAAGATTTAACTTATTTTGTAACAATGACCCTTTAAAATCTCTTTTGACATTTTTTAGTCTATAAATAAAACTATTTAAAGGCATATTTCTTTTACTGATTCCTATTTCCTTTCTTTTATTTTCAATTATTTTGGCTAGCATTTTTATTTGTAAAACTTATTAACTCCTTTAATTTTTTAAGGGCATTGCCGGAGTCTATAGAATAAGCTGCAAGTTCTAGAGCATCTTTGTAATTTTTAACTATACCTGTTGTTAATAATGCTGCAGCTGCATTCAACAAAACAACATCTCTTTTTGGACCGTCAGCACCTTGCAGAATGTCAAGGATAATTTTAGCATTTTCTTGAGGAGAACCACCTGTTATTTCTTTTAACCCTCTACAACTAAATCCGAAATCTTCAGGATTAATCTCATAAGATTCAATAGCACCATTCTTTAATTCATAAACTTTTGTTTTGTTACAGATTGAAATTTCATCCAAACCATTGCCATTTACAGCTATTACGTGTTTGCTGCCCAAATTTTTTAATACATTTACAATATCTACCAGTAAATTTTCATCAAAAACACCAACTAGTTGGGATTTTGCATTAGCGGGGTTAGTTAATGGACCAAGTATGTTAAAAATAGTCCTTATACCGAGTTCCTTCCTCGCATTCAATGCATATTTCATTGCTGGGTGGAATATTGGAGCAAACATAAACCCTAATCCAATCTCTTCTATGCATTTTTCCACTTGTTTTGGCTGCAATTCTATGTTTACTCCCAATTCTTTTAAAACATCAGCACTTCCGCATTTAGAGCTAACAGACTTATTACCATGCTTTGCAACAGCAACTCCCGCTCCACTGACAACAAAAGCAGCAGCAGTTGAAATATTAAATGTGTTTGAGTTATCACCGCCAGTACCGCAAGTATCAACTAAAAATTTAACTTTTGGGTTTATTATGTGAGCTTTCTGCCTCATTATTTTAGCGCATGCTGTAATTTCGTCTATAGTTTCACCTTTAAGACTTAAAGCTACAAGAAAACCAGCAATCTGTGCGTCTGTTGCTTTGCCTTCCATTAGTTCATTCATAACCCGTTCTGTCTCATTCCGTATCAAGTTTTGTTTTTGAACCAGCTTTGATATTGCTTCTTGAATCATTTTATTTCCTCTAACAGATTTTCTATAATTAAACCGCCGCTTGGGGTTAGTATGCTTTCTGGATGAAATTGTACACCTTCAACAAAGAAATTTTTATGACGTACGCCCATCACAACATTATTGTCAGTTTTTGCACTAACAACAAGATCGTCTGAAATTTTTAATCCAGCTAAAGAATGGTATCTTCCAGCTTGAAAAGGATTTCCCACATTTTTATAAATTATCTTATTATCATGAATTATTTTTGATGGCTTGCCATGAAAAACCTCTGGCGCTTTGTCAACAACTCCATTAAAAGCTTCTATTATGCATTGATGTCCTAAGCAAACTCCAAAAATAGGTATTTTTCCAGCATAACGCCTAATTACTTTTATTGAGATTCCTGCAGTTTTGGGAGCAGAAGGACCTGGTGATATAACTATCAATTTCGTGTTTATATTTTTTATAATCTTTTCAAAATTTTCAAAGCTGATATTATTTCGATAGACATAAACTTTGCAATTTCTTTTTTCAAACTCATCAACTAGATTGTAAGTAAATGAATCAAAATTGTCAATCATTAGAATGTTCATCTTAATCACCTGCTAACTCTATTGCTTTCAGGCACGCATAAGCCTTTCTTTCAGTTTCCACGAACTCAGATTCAGGATCACTGTCATAAACGATTCCTGCGCCTGCCCTGACATAAGCTTTGTTTCCTTTAATTCTTATAGATCTTATTACAATTGTGCTGTCTAAGTCTCCACTTGGCGTTATGTACCCAACTGCTCCGCCATAAAAACCTCTCTTTGTTTTTTCATATATTCTAATTAATTTCATAGCTTCTACTTTTGGAGCGCCTGTTAAAGTTCCCATGTTC
>LCPQ01000037.1 GCA_001003705.1 Parcubacteria group bacterium GW2011_GWA2_48_9
ATGTATTCTCTCGCGTTCAGTTTGATCATGACTTTGAAAAAGAAAAAGACATACTCGGCCGTGTATATGAGTACTTCCTTGGCCAGTTTGCATCTGCCGAGGGTAAACGTGGTGGGGAATTTTTTTCGCCAAGATCAATTGTCCAGCTAATAGTCGAGATTCTTGAGCCTTTTGAAAATGCAAGAGTGCTAGATCCATCAGCAGGGAGCGGCGGAATGTTCGTCCAGTCAGCACGTTTTCTTATTGAGCATGGGAAAGACAAATCTCGCCTGTCGTTTTATGGCCAAGAAAGTAATCCAACGACTCTTCGGCTTTGTAAAATGAACCTTGCAATAAGGGGTATCAACGGGCAAGTTGAACTCGGTAATACCTACTACGACGACAAGTTTCCCGACCTTCGTGCAGACTTTGTTATTGCTAATCCTCCCTTTAATGCTGAGTGGGACCCAAGCAGACTGAGTGACAGCGATCCACGAATTAAATTTGGTACTCCTCCAGGTGGGAGCGCTAACTTCATGTGGATTCAGCACTTTATCCATCACCTCGCACCGAGTGGCATGGCCGGATTTGTTATGGCTAATGGTGCTTTAGCGGTAGGTGGGAGGGAAGGGGAAATGAGAAAAAAGATCATTAACGCTGATCTCATAGACGTGATCATTGCGTGTCCCCCGAAGCTATTCTACAATGTCGCTTTACCAGTTTCACTATGGTTTGTGTCGAAAAACAAGACTAACGGCCGCTTTCGAAATAGAAAGGGAGAGATACTTTTCATTGACGCTCGGGAAACATTCGAACAGATCTCTCGGAAGCAGGTGAGGTTTGCTGATGAGCAAATACAGAAAATAGCTGACACTGCACGGGCATGGCGTGGCGAGAAAGGGTCAGGCAAGTACGAAGATGTCGCTGGTTTCTGCAAAGCCGCGAAACTTGGAGAAGTTGAAAAAAATGGGTACGTTTTAACACCAGGACGCTATGTCGGCGTGGCAGAAGAAGAGGATGATGGCATACCGTTTGAGGAAAAGACGAAGAAACTTCAACAAGAGCTCGAACAGTCATTCAAAAAGGGAGAGGAGCTGGAGAGACAGATCCTTGATAACTTAAAGAAACTAGATATATGAAGAAGAAAGAGGTGTTAGAATATGCCCCCGATGAAGTACGAAGCAAGATACTCTCATTTTTAGTAGCTCATCGTAAGAAAGCTCGTGGACTTGATTCTCTAATGGCCTCAAGCTCGGAGATAAAAAAAGCAATGGCTGTAGTGGGAGTTAGACAGAATGATGTAGTGCAAAACTTAGACTACCTTGTTCAACATGGGTGGGTAGATGAAAGAGTTATTAAGCGACCATATAAAACCCCAAGAGGATTCGAAGTTCCCAATGAAAAGCATCTTTTTGGCTTGTCGGAGATAGGTCTAAAATTTGTCGAAGGCGAATCGGAATTTGATCGCACAAGCGCCTTTTCCGGGATTAACATTACAAACATTGGTGGAGTCACCGTAGTTGGCTCGAATAATGTTGTGAGGAATGAATTTATTGATGTCCTTCGCGCTTTCAACCAGCTAGAGGGCGCTGTGAAGATGTCAGATAAGCTTTCCGAAGAACAGAAGTTGGATGTACAGGCAGATGTTCAGACGATAAAGAGTCAATTATCCAAGGCGCAGCCCGACAAAAGTATCGTTCAAAAAGCGATGGAAAGTATTTCCTTTGTTGGCTCATTACCCGGAGTAGTGGAAGTTTTCAATGCCGCATATCACGCAACACAGCGTATCATCGGCTTATGAGACCCACTTGGCAAAAAGTAAAACTTGCAAAGTTTGCAGATATTAATCCATCTGTAAGTTTAGTGCGTGGTAAAGAGTATCCTTTTATGGATATGGCCGATGTACAGCCGCTTTCACGAACCACGGATTGGGAAAAGATGAAAGTATATTCTGGTTCAGGTGCTCGATTTGAAATAGGAGACACACTATTCGCGCGAATCACTCCGTGTCTAGAGAACGGAAAAATTACCCAAGCTTTGAAATTAGATAAACCTGGCTTTGGTTCTACCGAGTTTATTATTTTACGTGGCAAAAAGGGAATTGCTGACACTAACTTTGTTCACTATCTCTCAAGGACTTATCGTGTTCGGAAACTTGCCGAACAAAGCATGATTGGCGCTTCGGGACGTCAAAGAGTTGAACGTGAGGCCTTTGAGAGCATAGAAGTAGAAGTGCCAAAGGATCTCACCACTCAATCCCGCATCGCCTCCATCCTCTCCGCCTTTGACGAAAAAATCGAGCTCAACAACAAAATCAACGCCACGTTAGAAAAAATGGCGCAGGAGATATTTAAGGAGTGGTTTGTGAAGTTTCGTTTTCCTGGTCATGAGAAAGCTGAGTTTGTAGACAGCGAACTTGGGAAAGTGCCGAAGGGGTGGGAAATTGACCGAGTCGAAAAGCTTGTTAAGCGGGTATCTGCGGGCAAAAAATATGAGCAGAAAACAGCACTTGAAGAAGGCAAAGTGCCTATTCTTGATCAGGGGAAAAGCGGAATTATCGGTTTTCACAGTAGTGAACCTGGAGTGGCTGCGAGTGCAGGTAATCCCATAATTGTCTTCGCAAATCATACTTGTTATGAGAACTTAATCATGTTTCCATTTTCTGCTATACAAAATGTTCTGCCATTTAGACCGAATCCGGATTATAAAAGAGATATTTTTTGGTTATTTTTCGCTACTAAAGACTTAGTAGTATTTAATGACTATAAAGGGCACTGGCCTGAGTTGATGTCACGACGTATAGTGATTCCCCCAGAACATCTAACTCAGAAGTTTGGTGATATAGCAAGACCAATAACAATTAAGAAATATAGAGCTCAGATTGAAAACAAAAGCTTAGCCAAACTCCGCGATTTGCTTTTACCAAAGTTAATGAAAGGGGAGGTAAGGGTATGAGTTATTTTAGTCACAGAAATAAATACACAGTAGAGTACTCTGGACACGAAGAGGTTTCCGCCAATTTACGAAATAGGATCAATAGGCGTGATCCATTTCAGATAATTATTAGGGGAGATTTTCACGAAGTTTTTACAATAGTCGAAATCTTTTTAGACATGCTAAAAAGTATTACAGGAGTAAATCAGCAGAATGCAATAGTTGAATTAGTGAAGGCCTTTAGATTATCTGGGTCAGTCTACGCAGTATCTAGTAGTATGACCATTGAGTTAAACATTGATAAAGATGCAGCAGAAAAACTGGAGCAAACGAAACAAGTTTTAAAAAGTACACCCTCGGCATACAAAAGGTTTTTTGAGGCTGTTGGAAACTTACTTGGACGTAACTCTAAGCCAGAAGACATTGTGAAAAATATTTATATAGCAACTGAAAACTATTTCAAAGTAATTACCTCAACTTCAAAGTTTGGTGGTGCAATTAAAAGTTTATTTCAGCAGGGTATAATCAACAAAGAACAGAAAGGCGTCCTGGAAAAGCTAAATGAATATGGTTCAGATTCTATAGGCGTTAGGCATCACGGCTCCTCGCCCTCACCAACTGAATCTCAAGCATTATGGTTTATTGAAACCATTAGCGCTCAATTAAGATTTATTCATCAGCAGAAATTAAAGTTAACGAAGGTTAGCTAATTATTAAAGAGTAGATTATGAAAAAAGTAGAACTTGAACAAGTAATTGCCCAAATTAATGAAAAGATTGGTGATGCTAATACATTAAAACAAACCATAGATAATGCTACGGCAACTGGAAAACAGGTTGATGAATTGTTAAAGCAGCTTAATACTCAGAAAGCTACAATTGAGGATTTTGTCCAAAAGTTTACTGAAATAAATCAAAGCGTTGGTCAATCAAAAGTGGCGGTGGACGAGGCAGCCGCATCCGCGAAAGAGTACCAGGCTAAAATTAGTGAGCAAGAAAAACAGTATACAACTCTCAAAGAGGAGGTTGATCAATTAAAAGTGAGAACTGATGATTTATTAAGCACTGCTGATGAGCAATTGGGTAGAGTTAGCTCGCAAGTTTTAGCAAATTCATTTAGCTCCGAGGTCAAAAAGTTGGAGGAGTCGGTAGATAATTGGTTTAAGTGGCTTCTTTATTCTACCGGAGCGCTGTTAATTGTAGCTATTAGTATTGTTATTTATCAAATTGAGAGTGAGGGAACACTTATTGCCTTGAACTTTTTAGTTAAGGTAGTCCTAACATCACCACTAGTCTATCTTGTAACATTCGTATCCAGTCAGTATTCCAGAGAAAAAAAGCTTCTCGAGGAGTATCGTTTTAAGTCAACAATCGCATTATCTTTTGAAGCATACCGAAAGTTGATTCGGGAAGAAATTACCGATATGGGGATTACGGAAGAAAAGAAACAGGAAAGAGCATTAGACTTTATTGTTAATTCGGTAGGAAATATATATTCGTCACCAATGAAAAATATCTCTGATCATGGGGCAAAAAGTGATAAAGAAGGTGACCTGCCATTATCTCAAATTGATAAAATAGTAGATATAATTAGGAAAGTAGTTATTAAATAATATGGCAGTTAGAATTAACGAAGATACAATTACAGAACAGCCAATCCTAGACTGGCTAAAACAGCTTGGGTATGACTATGCTTTTGGTCCTGACATTGCACCTGGAATGGCTTTGAGTGAACGGAGTGATCCACGGGAGGTAGTACTAAAAAAGCGGCTTGACCATGCTCTTCGACGGATTAACCCTCATTTACCGGAGCAAGCTATTGAAGATGCAATTGATCAGCTGGTCAAATACGAACACCCAAATCTAGTCTTTGCGAACAAGGATATTTATAAGTTTCTTACTGAGGGTATCACCATTGATGTAAAAAGTGATGATGACGATGTTAAGGGTGAAATCGTAAAAATGATAGATTTCGACCATCCTGAAAACAATGAATTTCTAGCTGTAAACCAATTTGCTATTCAAGGACCTGAGAATGTACGTAGACCTGATGTGCTTGTATTTATTAATGGCATTCCAGTGGCTATCTTTGAAGCAAAAAGTCCTACCAATATTCGAGGCACGACTGCGCAGGCGTATAGCCAAATTGAGAAGTATAAAAAAGAAATTCCCGACCTTTTTAAGTATTGCCAGGTAATTGTGATTGGAGACTTAAATGATGTGAAGCACGGGACAATTTCCTCTACTTGGGAATGGTATGGGATATGGAAAGGTATCGAAAGCGAGAATGAGGATAACCACGATAAACCGATACTTGAGATTACCGTGAAGGGAATGTTTGATAAGAAAAGACTCCTCGATATTATTCGCAACTTTATTGTATTCGAGGCTGATAGTGACCAGGATGCGACGACGTATACGAAGAAGATGTGTATGTATCATCAGTATTACGGAGTGAATAAAGCTATCACTGAAACGATCCGTGCGACTAAACTGAGGGGTAATAAAAAGATTGGTGTCTTTTGGCACACACAAGGGTCGGGAAAATCGCTTTCGATGGTTTTTTACATTAACAAAATAAGAACGTTATCAACTCTAAAGAGCCCGACCGTAGTTTTTCTAACAGATCGTAATGACCTTGATGATCAGTTATATAAGACATTCAAGCGAACAGGGTATTCGCATTTTGCAAAGCAAGCTGAAAGTATTGCGAATCTGAAAGAGAAACTTCGTGTTGCCGGAGCAGAGATACTCTTTACCACCGTACAGAAGTTTGACACGGAAGATGAGCAGCTTTCCGAAAGGGATAATATCATCATGATTGCCGATGAAGCTCACCGCTCCCAATATGCCAAGCTCGCAGGCAACATACGAAAGGCTACGCCGAACGCTTCATTTATGGGAATTACCGGCACTCCAATAAGCCTTCATAATCGGGATACGCGAATTGTATTTGGTGATTACATAAGTACGTATCAAATCCACCAGGCAGTCAAAGATAATGCGACGGTGCCGATTTACTATGAGGGAAGACTTGTACCGCTCCATGTCACCAATGAGTTTATTGATGAAGAGTTAAACGACATTTTGGGCGAGGAGAATGAGATGAGAAAAGAGTTACGCGTTCGGCTTGAGCAAGCGATCGGCTCAAAAGACCGACTTCAGAAGATCGCTCAAGATATTATTAATCACTTCAATAATAGAGGCCTTGAGGGTAAGGGCATGATTGTCACAATGAGCCGCAGGATTGCTGCCGAGATGTACCAGTTATTGAAGAAGATTCCGGGAGCTCCTGAAATGGCAGTTGTTATTTCGAAGCCAGAGGAGTTTAAAGGTCAGATTCAAAGCGAACTTGATAACAAGGAGATTGAAAAAAGATTTAAGAAATTCGAGGATCCTTTGAAGTTAGTCATTGTATGCGATATGTGGCTTACAGGCTTTGATGTCCCTTCCTTGCATACGATGTATATAGATAAACCCCTCAAAAATCATACGTTGATGCAGGCAATTGCGCGGGTAAACAGGATTTTTCGAGATAAGGAAGGCGGCTTGATCGTTGACTACATTGGTATCGCAGATAATCTCAAGAAGGCATTGAGTATATATAGTTCTGAAATTCGCAAAGAGGCGCTCATTCCTTTGGAGGAAGTAGTCGAAAAAATGATGGAAAAGTACGATGTTGTGAAGTCGATGTTCAATGGTCTAGACTTGAGTAATTGGAAGAAACTTTCCCCAGGAGAAATGGCAACTTTATTCCATCAGGCGGTAAATATAGTTATTACCGATAAGCAGACTCAGAATATTGATGAGGATAAGAAGCGTCGATTTCTCAAGGAATCTACGAATCTTCATAAGCTTTTTGCTCTCGTTATGCCCCATGCTGCAGCGCACCGAATTCGAAATGAAGTAGAGTTTTTTCAAGCAGTCAAATTACAGATTCGAAAAATGATGATCGTTGAGCACGAGCCAGGACCTGGACAAGATGTTGAATCTGCGCTCAGGGAACTCGTATCAAAGAGTATCGCGGCAGAAGGAGTGATTGATATTTTCAAAATGCACGAAAAGGGTAAGCCTAATGTCTCAATTTTCGATGAAAAGTTTCTTGAAGAGGTTAAAAAGATGAAGTTTAGAAATTTAGCTATTGAGGTGCTACGAAAGCTTCTCAATGATGAGTTACGTGTACGCTTCAAGAAGAATATTGTTAGGTACAAATCGTTTATGGAGATGCTCGAAGAAGTCATTGAGCAGTACGAGAATAATATGATAAAGTCGACTAAGGTTATCGAAAAGTTGGTTGAGCTTGCAGAAGAGGTACAGCGAGCCGAGAGTTTTAATAAGCAGATTGGACTTTCAGAAGAGGAGCTTGCTTTCTACGATGCAATTCTTGCAGAAAAGAAATCACCGCTAAAGAATGATGAACTCAAGGATACTGTTCGAGACTTAGTCCAAGTTATCAAGCGCGATGTTTCAGTTGATTGGACGAATAGTGAGATTATTAAATCGCGCATTCGTGCAAATGTACGTCGTCTCCTCATGCAAAAGAGTTTCCCCGCAGACCAGCGAGAGCAGGTGATTAATCTAATTTTGAATCAAGCCGCTGCTCTATATAAAGATTATAATTACGTAGTGGGTTAAATCCAGTAACCACCTCGATTTCGCCCTGCTAGAACCGACCGATTGTATTGATATATTTATTACATGGCTGCAGATCCACAAGTTGTAGAAGCAGGCAAGACCGTAGCTTCGACTATGGCTCGGATACTAGTCCCCGCATTATTAATAATGGGGGCGGTTGCCATAGCGCTTACATATTTTTTCACTAAGCTGGACAAAAAAGTTGACAACTTTATTTCACAAAGAAAAGCTAAAAAGCAAGCTACTCAGGCAACTGAGTCGTGCCCGCGATGTGGAGGGAACCTTGTTGTTCGGAGTGGGAGATTTGGTGACTTTATTGGTTGCTCGAATTACCCAAAGTGTAAATTCACCAAGAAAATCTGAGCATGCGTCATGCCCAGCCTCCAAAAAAATCATCCTCATCCACGGCAACGGGGGAGGTACCGGCACCGACTACTGGTTTCCATACGTGAAGCGCGAGTTTGAATCGATGCACATTCCCGTTATTGCTGAAACGTTTCCGGACAACGTAGAAGCCAAGGCGTCCGTGTGGCTGCCACATATAGAAAAGCTGGGAGCGGATGAGCATACTATCCTCATCGGCCATTCATCCGGCGCGGTGGCGGCTTTGCGATATGCCGAAACGCACAAGCTTCTCGGCACCGTACTCGTCGGAGTGAATTATACCGACCTTGGGATCGAGAGCGAGAAGATCAGCGGCTACTACGACCATCCGTGGAAGTGGGACGCGATAAAGAAGAATCAGAAGTGGAGTATCCTGTTTGCCTCGCTGGATGACCCGTTTATCCCTATCGCCGAACCCCGCCATATTAAAGAACAGCTCGACTGCGAATACCATGAGTATGCTGACCGGGGCCACTTCGGAACGGTAGATCCCAAGCTGGGATATAATAAACCAATGGCGGAGTTTCCGGAGTTAGTGGAGGCGGGTGACACAGTCAGGGGCTGAATTTTTAGACTAATTGTATTATTTGACAGTATATCATATATGATATATACTCATTTTAGCGTTATTTTGACAATATGAGGGCCTTCTACTTTGTTAGGGAGAATGGCAGGGCACCGTTAAGCAATAATGAACCTATGAATAAGAGCAACTATCTCTATAAGTTTCAAAAAGACAAAGAATACCAAAAACTTCTCAAAGAAGAAAAGGAGCTTTTGGATATCACTTTGCAGATTATTGAGGCCCGAAAAAAGAGGAAATTAACCCAACACCAACTTGCTAAAAAAGTTGGGATGCCACAAAGTCAAATTGCGAAAATTGAACGTGGCTGCCATAATGTGACGTTCTCAACTCTCTCGCGGGTAACCCGCGGGTTGGGCCTTCACTTAAAAGCGGTAGCGTAAATCCGGTTAATTAAGTTAATTGAGGTGGTTGACACCTCTAAAATAGTGTTTTATTATACTAATATCCATTTCAGAAAGGTGAAGTGGATATCACCTTACTAGATTGACTGAAAAACAGACTATGCATATTATTCTTGACCCGATCGCCATCCAGCAGTACATGGCCGGGAAACAGATAAAGATATTTTCATCTCTCGATATCCAGAGGATTTTTAATGCTTCCAGAAAAACTGTGGAGGGATTCCTGGCCCGGTACGTTAAAAAGGGGCTCATTATCAAACTACGAAACGAGTTTTATTGCTTTTCGACATACCTGCCTTCTGAATTTGAAATTGCTAATAACATATACCAGCCTTCGTATATATCCCTCGATAGCGCCCTGTCGCATCATCACATGATCCCTGAAACGATATACAGCATTACATCGATCACGAGCCGGGCGACGCGCAACTTTACCGTGAACGATGTGCTCTATTCTTATCAGACTATAAAAAAAGACGCCTATAGCGGCTACGTACCCCAAAACATACGTGGCTATACCATTCTCATCGCAGAGCCGGAAAAAGCACTAGCCGACTACCTGTATTTTATTGATTTAAAAAAACGCAGTTTGGCATATGAGCGGCTCGATCTTACAAAGGTCAAGAAAGAAAAATTGATGATGTACGTAGGGCTATTCAAACGGCCATCGATCAACCAACTTGTGAATCACATATATGCTGAGTTTAGAAAGCCTCAGAGAATTTACTAAGAAGTATCAAACCAAAGAAACCAATGTATTGAGGGAGTACGTACAGCACCTCTTTTTGTCTTCTTTGTATAGATTTCCCGGATCCGAAAGACTACTCTTTAAAGGTGGGACGGCACTGCGAATTATTTACCAAAGCCCGAGGTTTTCCGAAGACCTCGACTTTACCGGCCAGAATATCTATGCCGCCTCAACTATTGATGCACTATTTATTTCTGCCGTGGCTGAAGTCGAGAAATCAGGCATTCACATAGAGCTGAAAGAAGCCAAGCCGACCACCGGCGGGTATCTCGGTATTATCCGCTATGAACTGTATGATTTCACAGAAGACATGAAGTTTGAGGTATCTTTGCGGAGAGGCACAGCAGCAAACAAAGAAGTCTCCAGCATTACGAATGACTACCATCCATCGTATCCGCTGTTTCATCTCGCCCCGTCGGAAATAGTCAGAGGGAAAATGGCTGCTCTCTTGGATCGACAGAAACCCAGAGACTATTATGATTTGTATTTTATTCTGCGTCACCCTGAACTTAGCCACTACGTCGACAAAAAGCTGCTGCCGCGCGTAAAGGAAAGTGTACTCAAAAGCCGGATTAATTTTAAGAAAGAGCTGACCGTGCTTTTGCCGGTAAGCCACCATCTTTTACTTAAGGAATTCTCCCGAGTCCTCAGCACGGAGATACTCAAGTACCTGTAAGTGCATCTGCGGGATTTTCCGGACGTCTTGGAGCAGAAAATCAAATCGTATCTGGGAAAATAACGCAGTTTCCTGAATTAGTGGAGGCGGTGAAGGAAAGATTGGAATGTAATCATGTCTAAATCCCACTTGCCGAAAAAACATAATAATCACTAAGTAATATGAATGACCAGCCACGCGAGCAAAATAAGAATATTTCACCTGCGCATAAAAAACTTTACATCATACTCGCCGTCTTTGGGGTAGTCATACTCGCCGCTGGAGGGTATTTGCTACTATATGTCACAAACCAGGTGCCGAAGTCGTGCAGAACCATTGATACGTCAGGCCCTGAGCTGACATTTGAAATGAATTACTGCATTGGCGGCGGGTGTTATGCAGATACCCAAGAGGTATGTGAAGCGATCGATATTGTGAATGAAAAGATTGAAGCCGGTGCTGACGGGAAGCCCGATTGCGAGTGGGTGGACAACTACTGCCAACCGAATAAATAAGGGCAAGCTGGATCCCAGATTCTGAACGCTCGAGAAATTTGAATGCATATGGATAGTAAAGTCCGGGCAAGAGTAGTACACTGATAGGCCTATGTTGGACGTAAAAAATGTGATTAAAAGTTCATATTCCCGGATAGCGAGCAAACCGGCCGGGGGATGCTCGTGTTCGCAAAAAGCCAAGATCTCCCAAGAGATTGGCTACACAGCTGAACAGCTGCAACAGGTAGGTGAAGCGGACATGGGGCTGGGGTGCGGGAACCCGACAGCATTTAGCAGAATTAAACCCGGCGATATCGTCGTCGATCTCGGCAGTGGGGGAGGCATCGACTGTTTCTTGGCGGCGAAGAAGACGGGCCCGAGCGGAAAGGTGATCGGGATCGATTTTACCGAAGCGATGATCGCGAAAGCGAAAGCAAATGCACTCAAGGACGGATATGTGAACGTGGATTTCCGGCTTGGCGATATCGAGAACCTGCCGCTCCCTGGCGGGCTCGTGGATGTGATTATCTCCAACTGTGTTATCAATCTGGCACCGGATAAATTGAAAGTTTTCCGGGAGGCGTACCGTGTGCTGAAGCCGGGTGGGATGATCTGCGTGTCAGACATCGTGCTTTTAGCAGAACTCACGGCAGAACAACGCAGTGACGAAGTGCTTATCGCCGGATGTGTCGGCGGGGCGGTATTGAAAGACGAGTACATTGCCATCGTGAAGCAGGCGGGATTCGAGGTCAACATCCTGCATGAGAACGTGTCTATCAGCAAACAGCAGTATCAGGGCATTCCCTTAGAGAGTTTATTGCTGGAAGGGGTGAAGGATATGGTCATCACTTGATACGTTCAGAAATACGTGAATTTGATGTAAAAATTACCATGATTCACGGTATATTGACAAAAAATCGTGAATGGTATATACTTCTGATATATGGCTTTACCAAATCACGTCAAAAAACGCATTGCATCGCTGAAAAAAGAGTATGAAACACTACGGCCCGACAAGGAGTCGCTTTTGCGGTTGATTGAGGAAACGGAAATACCGGAAAGCGTGTACAACTCAAATGCGATAGAAAACTCTACATTGACGCTGAAAGAAACTGAAAAGATACTGCTTGAAATGGAGGTGGAGCGTACCGTAGATTTACGCGAAGTATTTGAAGCAAAAAACCTAGCACGCGTAATGGAGTACGCTCGAAAGAAAGATTTCTGGGGTGGAGCGGTAGAGATTGAAAAGATGCTACTTTTACACAAGATGCTTCTTGAAAATATCAGGAGCGATATTGCCGGCCGATTTAGGAAAAAGGGCGAATATGTGAGGGTGGGCACCCATGTCGCTCCTGCACCGGAAAAGATTGAGGAACTTTTACGACAGGCACAGGTTGAGTACGCAAGTGATGATCAGACATATTTTTTGGACAAAGTAGCGAAGTTTCATATGGACTTTGAGACCGTGCATCCTTTCAATGACGGTAATGGCCGCATCGGACGCATTCTGATTAACTTGCAGCTACGCCAATACGGGTATCCTCCGGTGATTATCCAGAACAAGGAGAAGAAAGAATATTATCGTGCATTCCGTGAATACCGTGTTGACAGCAAACTGAAAATCATGGCACGCATACTCACACTTTCTCTTTTGGAATCTCTCCACAAACGTGTCGCTCATCTGCGGGGTATGCGTATAGTGCAGCTCTCGGAGTATTCAAAACGCAACAAACGTTCACTCCAAGCAATGTTGAATAGCGCTAAGCGACAGACGATTCCCGCTTTCCGGGAGAAGGGCATCTGGAATATAGGAACCTGATCGAGGAAACGAGGCTGTTGCCGTAGTCACCTGTAAAAAAACTATGCAAACAATCAATTTAAAAAAGTTCGGTACCGTACTCATTTCACGCCCAGAGGGTCTCGAAGCTTTTCGAGCGATTCGCCCGTCGCTCAATACCAGTCAGCCGGTGGCAGTTGATTTTGAGGGCGTACTCACAGTGACGTCGGGGTGGTTCGATGAGTTTCTGACAAATCTTGCCGAGCATTTCTCCGGTCGGGTTGAGCTGTTGCCGACAGCCAATGCGTCAGTGCGAGCAGTTCTGCCGGTACTCGCGGTGCAGCGTGACGACGCGGCCGCTGGTGTTTTGAAGCGGGCAATGACAGTGATGAATCTTCCAACATTGTCCTAAACCTTTCATGCATCTCCACCACACTAAGACCTCATCCCTAGTCGTCTACACCAGCCGCGGTAGCATCAGCGAACTTTTTGGATAGTATCAGATATTACCCCGATTTTTTGCTATACTCCTACGAGAGGCGTTAGTAGTATCCTAACGGCTACTTTAACAGTCGGCTCGGATGTATTTTGTCACATAATGCGTTATTCACATGTCCAATGATTCCGTAGTCCTCCGCTTCTCTGATGTCAGCTTTGCCTATGGTGACGGGAAAGTACTGCTCGAGGAGGTAGACTTTTCGGTCCGGGCAGGGAGCCGGATTACCCTGATGGGCCAGAACGGTGCGGGGAAGAGCACTATTTTTAAGCTGATCACCGGTGAACTGAAGCCGAGCGACGGCCGCGTGTCTCGCACCCCGCCGAATGCCAGCGTGGCGATAGCCCGCCAGGTTATGCCTCAGGCGGCGCGCGACCTGACTGTACGGGAATATTTTGCTACTGCGTTTTCTGAGGTGCAACACAAGCTTGATAAAATGATTCAGGAAGTGTTCGATATCGTCCATCTCTCACTGCCGCTGGACCGTGTCGTCCGCCAGCTGTCAGGCGGCCAGCAGGCGCGGCTGCTTTTGGCGCATGCACTGGTCCAGAAACCCGATATCCTGTTGCTCGATGAGCCGACGAATAATCTCGACCAATACGGGATCGATCATTTGACCGAGTTCCTCGTCATGTATGAGAAGACCTGCCTGGTGATTTCCCATGACGCTGATTTTCTGAACGCGTTTTCGGACGGTGTGCTCTATCTCGACGCGCATTCGCAGAAGGTCGAGCAATATACGGGAAACTATACTGATGTCGTGGAAGAGATAGCCCAGCGGGTTGAACGTGAGAATTTACAGAATGCCCGGATGCAGAGGCAGATCACAGTAAAACGTGCACAGGCGGAAGTGTTCGCCCACAAAGGCGGCAAACTCCGTTCGGTTGCCAAACGTATGCGCGAGGCGGCGGAAGAAGCTGAAGAGAATGTCGTGAGCGTCCGCAAGGAAGACAAGACTATACGGAGCTTCACCATTCCATGCCAGGACTTCGGTCCGCACTTCAGCGGGGTGGTCGCCCATGTGCACGGTGCGACAGTCGTGCGTGACCACCAGGCGGCGGAACGAAAGCTCGACATAGAGATTCGAAAGGGCGAACACGTGGTCATCGCGGGGCCGAACGGTATCGGCAAAAGCACCTTGCTCGCGAAAATTGCCGGCGGATCATCCGCTCATGCCACGGTGGCTCCCGAGACTGTCATCGGATACTACCAACAGGATTTCGGAAACCTGGACGGCGACCAAATCGCGTATGATGCCTTGCGATCGGTCATGCAGACTGATGACGAACA
>LCPQ01000038.1 GCA_001003705.1 Parcubacteria group bacterium GW2011_GWA2_48_9
CGGGAAAATAACTATAGAAACTGCGAAGATGATGGGAATAACCCCTGCCTGGTTAACGCGCAACGGGAGATGCGTATCGACACCGCCGTACATCCGATTGCCTCGAATACGCTTAGCATACGATACTGGAATGTTTCGGCGCCCCTCCGTGATAAAAACCACCCCCGCGATGATCACCAGGCCAACAAGGAGAAAGGCGGCAATGGTCGGCAATTGGGAAGAGTCATATGTTGCGAGGGTTTGCTGGACCGAGATAGGGAGCCGGGCGACGATACCGGCGAAAATAATCAAGGAAATGCCATTTCCTATCTTTTTCTCCGTAATCAGTTCACCGAGCCACATCAGGAACATGGAACCCGCCGTTACCGTCATAATGGTTACCACAAAGGTAAAAATGCTCATCTCTCCGATAATACCTGCTCCGGACTGCCGTAAAAAAGTGATCAGCCCGTAAGCGTTCAAGATAGCGAGTGGGACGGTGGCATAACGTGTATAGCGGTTGATTTTTGCCTGCCCTTGAGCACCTTCTTTCTGCATTTCGGCAAGCTTTGGAATGACCATGGCAAGCAGCTGGAAAATAATGGACGCGGTGATGTAGGGTCCAACGCCAAGCATGACAATAGAGAAATTCTCCATACCGCCGCCGGTAAAGATGTTTAACAATCCGAGCAGTTGGTTGCTTTTGAAAAATGCCTCTAAATTTGACGTATCCACCCCTGGTATAGGAATATGAGCGGCGACACGAAAAATAAGCAGCATAGCCAACACGAAAAGGATCTTGTTGCGGAGATCCTTAATCTTCCAAATGTTTGTTATTTTCTCGAGCATGGAGCAAAACGATTATGAACGGCGCACAATAGCAGATCCACCTGCCTTTGTAATAGCAGATTTCGCTGATTCAGAAAAGCCGTCAGCAATGACCGTAAGCTTCTTTGAAAACTTACCGGCTCCCAATACTTTTATCCCCCGGGACGAAGCACGAATCAGGCCTTTTGAGATCAGAAGTCGGTGCGTCACCGTGTCACCGTTTTGAAATGCTTGATCAAGCTGACCGAGGTTCATGGTCGCCAATTTACTGTAAGGACTGGTAAATCCTCGGCGTTTCGGGAGTTGCTGTAAAAATTGCTTTAAGCCTCTGCGCTTTAAGCCTCTGCGACCGCCCGATCTCGCACGCTGACCTTTTTGGCCGCGCGTAGAATACGAGCCGTGCCCTGATGCGTTTCCGCGGCCTACGCGTTTTCTCTTCTTATCAAACGTGCGTGAAAGTGTGTGGAGTTCGAGTACCATAAGTAAAATTATGAGATAGCGCGAATGCGCCTGATACTTTCTATGTCGCGTAACTTTGCGAGTGCGCCGAGAGCTGCTTGTATATTATTCACCTTATTTTGAGATCCAAGCATTTTTCCTACGATGTTGCGGATCCCGGCGAGTTCAAAGAGTGAGCGCACAGCGCCTCCAGCAATAATTCCAGAGCCTTGTGGCGCTGGCTTCAGTAGTACTTTTGCCGCACCGAACTTCTCTTCAACAACGTGAGGAATAGTTTCATTAACTATAGTGACGTTCATTAAGTGTTTCTTGGCTTTTGCCACTGCTTTGGTGATTGCTCCCGACACGTCTGCCCCTTTGGCAAGTCCCATACCAACCCGGCCTTTTCTATCTCCAATTACAATGCACGCTCGAAAACGCATGCGCTTACCCCCTGCCATGACACGGGTAACGCGGGCAATATCAATTACCTGCTGATCAAATTCCTTTTTTTCTCTCGGTGCTCTGTTTGAACGCTGTCTTGATGGAGGTTTCGACATGAACGTAATGGAAATAAAAATTTAAAAGTGGAGTCCGCCTTCACGCGCGCCCTTAGCGAATGCTGCAACCCGACCATGGTATGAATATGGACCGCGGTCAAAGACGACGCTATCTATTTTCTTAGCTATTGCCTTGGTTGCCAACAATGAACCAAGTGCTTTTGCACGATCAGTTTTTGATCCAGATTTTTTTGGCAATTCTTTTTCCGTGACGGCAACAAGCGTTCGTCCTTTTTCATCGTCAATAACCTGTGCAGAAAAATATTTCAAGCTGCGGAAAACGGAGAGACGGGGGGCTTCGCTGCGCGCTATACGCGCACGTACGCGGGCGGAGCGCCTCAGATAGTCATTGCGTTTCTTTTGAATGCGATTCATAAGAGTATTTTATCCAGATCCGGCGGCTTTAACTACTTTACCCGCCTTTCGGCGGATTATTTCATCAGCATATTTGATGCCTTTTCCTTTGTAAGGTTCTGGCGGCCGTAGACGCCTGATAGTAGCTGCCGTCTCACCGACAAGTTGTTTGTCAATTCCCGAAATGGTGATAACATTCTTTTCCACCTTTGCAGTGATGCCTGTTGATAATGGGAAATCGACCGGATGCGAAAAACCGAGATTGAGAGTCAGTTTCATTCCCTGGACGAGAGCTTTGTACCCCACACCATTAATCTCCAATTTTTTTTCGAATCCTTTCGATACTCCTTCAACCATGTTAGCAATAAGCGCCCTGAAAAGACCCCACTGCGCGCGTTGGTTACGATCAGTAGCATTTTCCGTAGTTAAAACCAATGAACCGTCTTTCACTTCGGCTCGAACCGTGGTAGCCATGGTGATTTCGAGGGTTCCCTTCGAACCTTTCACCTCGACATGTGTGCCATTCACTGAAACAGTGACACCCTCGGGAAGTTTGATTGGTTGTTTACCGATGCGTGACATAGGAAAGATTAATATATTTCACACAATATTTCCCCTCCGACCTTCTGCCTTTTCGCTTCAAGGTGAGTCATAATCCCACGGGAAGTAGATATAATGGCAACGCCAAGCTGCGGTGTGTGACGAGGAAATTTAAGATAGCCATTATACCTCCGCAGTCCGGGCTTGCTTACGCGCTTTAGTCCGCGAATCGCTGATTCTCCGTCAACATACTTCAATTGCACTTGAATTCCCTGATGGCCGTCACGCTCCATCTTTTGAACATCGCTGATAAACCCTTCCTGCTGAAGTATTTGAGCAATGGAAAGTTTAATATTTGAAAACGGAATCCATGTTTCACGCTGGCGAACAAGTGTCGCGTTGCGAATTCTGGTGAGCATGTCTGCGATTGGATCTGTGGTGTTCATACGTTAAAGTGGCTTACCAACTAGCTTTTTTGATGCCCGGAATGAGTCCGTTGTTTGCCAGCTCTCTGAAACATATTCTGCAAAGTCTAAATTTGCGCATATATCCCCGGCGGCGGCCGCATCGAAAACAACGTCTCACAATCCGTGAGGAAAATTTTGGTTTTTTGTTTGCTCGCGCAATTTGTGATGCTTTAGGCATAGTTCAGTTATGAAGCACTAGATTCTCCAAAGGGAACTCCCAGGAGTATGAAAAGTTCTTTCCCTGCCTCACGATTTTGTGCAGTTGTGTGAAGCGTGATCTGCAGTCCATGAGGAGGTTCCATATCTTCCGTACCGATTTCGGGAAAAATAACATGGTCCTGAATACCGATTGAGAGACTTCCACGAGCATCGACTGACTTTGGATCAATTCCTCTGAAATCGCGAATACGAGGAAATACGATATTAATGAGTTTATCCACAAAATAATACATGCGATCCCCTCGCAAGGTTACCATAAGTCCGACGGGCGTACCTTGGCGAAGCTTGAAGCCGGAAATCGATTTCTTTGCATTACGAACGACGGGACGTTGTCCAGAAATTTTCGCGAGGTTATTGCGAACTTTCTCTAGTACGTCTCCTTCGCGAACAAGCTTTCCGATGCCGACATTGAGCACCACCTTCTCCAGCCGGGGAACTGAATGCACGTTAGAAGCTTTGAGGCGTTTTTTCAATTCGGGAAGCACGGTAGATATATATTGTTTATAAAGACGGGACTTCATGAAAATATATGTTTACATTTCTTACATATACGGACTTTTTTTCCATCCTTCTGTAACTGGTACCCTACGCGACGGCCGCGGCCGCAGGTGGAACAGAACAATAATACGTTTGAAGCGTTAAGGGGCGCGTTATATTTAACCACCTGTCCTTTTTCGCCTTGGCGCTTTGGCCTCACATTTTTCACGAGAAGGTTCAATCCTTCAATGACAACTTTTCCGTCTTTTGGCATCACATCAAGCACCTTTCCCTTTTTCCCTTTGTCTTTGCCGGAAACCAACATCACAGTATCCCCCTTTTTAAATGCGAAGTATTTCATAACACTTCTGGCGCAAGTGAAATAATCTTCGTAAACCCCTTTGCGCGCAACTCACGGGGCATAGGGCCAAAAATTCTCGTGCCGCGAGGTTCTTTGGTTTTTCTATCTATGATAACACAGGCATTGTCGTCAAAGCGGATGTAGGAACCGTCTGAACGCCGCAGCTCTTTGCGCTGTCTCACAATAACTGCGTGCACGATGTCACTTTTCTTTACCGTGCTGTGCGGAACTGCAATTTTGACCGCACCGGTGATTACGTCGCCTATGATCGCATATCGCTTCTGATAGCCGCCAAGGACGCGAATCACTTGGACCATGCGGGCGCCGGTGTTGTCTGCTACAGCTAATTGTGAACGGGGTTGAACCATAGAATTTACTTAGCGGGATATTCGGCTATCCAGCACTTTTCCCGTGATAGCGGTCTCGTTGGACGAAAAGTGACTGTATCGCCTGTATGAAAACGATTCTCGGGATCATGTACTTTAAATTTGCGGGAACGCTGGAAACGTTTGTGATATCGTGGATGCACGACAGAACGAGACACCTTTACAACAATGGTTTTTTGCATTTTGTCAGATACGACAACACCCGACAATGTGCGAATAATTTTTTTCTCTGTTCGAAGCGGCATAGATTGGTTATGGTTTATGATGTGTAGTGCGGGTAGCGTTGAGTGTGGTGAGCGTCTGAGCAATTTGCATCCTTAATTTCCTGATCGATCGCACATCCTTCAGCTGTTTTGATGCAACCCGGAAGCGCGCATCGCGAAGCTTCTCTCGTTGCTGACTGAGTGTTCGGTGCAGCTCTTTTAAACTTTTTACGTGTGATTCGCTTGGTGCCATATCTCTTACGAGTTAAGCGGTATATTTTTGAATAAACTGGCTTCTGACAGGTAATTTGTGCGACGCAAGGGTCATGGCTTCTCGAGCGATTTCCTTATCGACTCCGTCAATCTCGAAGAGTACCATTCCAGGCTTGACGACAACAACATAGTGATCGACGGGTCCTTTTCCGCCGCCCATGCGGATTTCAGAACCTTTGATCGTCATGGGCTTATCTGGAAAAATACGAATCCACACTTTTCCTCCGCGTTGAATAAATCTGGTCATCGCACGTCGTGCTGCTTCGATCTGACGTGATGTCACCCATTTCTCACTCATCGCCTTTAAACCATAGGTGCCGAAGCTTAGTCGCGTTTTACTCGTCGCCATGCCACGCGTTTTTCCTCGATGCCATTTCCGGTATTTTACTTTTTTGGGCATTAACATACAGTTCGAAGGTTACGCTTTTGTGTCCGGCGTACGCAATTCGC
>LCPQ01000039.1 GCA_001003705.1 Parcubacteria group bacterium GW2011_GWA2_48_9
ATACGATTACGATTTGGATTTTTTCAACGGAAAATTGGCATCGAGAGCAAGAACAAGTTTCGAGCCTCATGAAGCTTTTTGAGGAATTTGCCGGAGCTTATCTCGGTGATGCTCAAAAGGAAGGTATGCGAATTATTCATTTAGGGCGAAAAGATCGAATCAGTGAAAAAAGCGTTCGCCGCTGTGTGGGAAGGTGATGTTGAAGTTGTCTCATGTTCAGTTGGCGGCACGAAGGACCAGCCATTCAATGATGAGACACCACGTGGGGCAAAGCACCGCGCGTTTGAAGCGTTGAAAGCCAGTGGAGCCGATCTGGGCGTTGGGCTTGAGGGCGGCATTGATGCACGCCCAGAAGGGTATTTTGTCACTGGATGGTGTGCTATCGCAGACACGGCCGGCAAAATTACCTACGGCCGTTCATTTGGAGTGCCGATACCCGCATACGTTGTTGATCGGATGAAGAAGGAGGGCAAAGAGCTTGGAGATATCGTCGATGAGTTGTTGGACAAAAAGAATACGAAGCAAGCCGAAGGGTTTTTTGGCTTTGCCACAAAGAACATGGTAACTCGCGAGAAAGGCTATATTGACATGGTCGTGGCAGCCCTGGCTCCCAGAGTATTTCCGGAGTTTTACAAAGAATGAAGCACGTAGGGTATTTCAGTAACGTTCGCCCGCTTCTCCGACTCAGTGAAGCGGGATTTTTTAATAAACTATAGCCCGTATTGACACATTGAGTGTAGTCTATTAAGCTTTTACAATTATACACTTCGTTCATTTTCTGTAGGGGAGGAGTTACGGATGACTGACGTCCACATCAAAAGCCGTGAACCAGTTGTGCCGGGCAGTACCCGTGAGTATCAGGTACAAATTGACGACGGCCCACTAAGTGACTGGTTTCCCGCGGATCACATCCAGGTGGGAAACAACGCTATCACGCTTTCGACTACTGATAGCGTTCATACCATTCCGATCGTCGGTGTAGTCGGGACTCCCGCTTAACAACAGGCGGGATTTTCTTATGACAAAACTGTAGAAAAAAGGTATACTGCAGGTGTATGCAGCAATATCTCGATTTTCTGCGGTATATTTTCGAGCATGGGGTTCAGAAGGATGATCGCACCGGCGTAGGTACGCGGAGTATTTTTGGTTATCAGATGCGTTTCGATCTCTCACAGGGGTTTCCGCTCGTTACAACAAAAAAAATCCACCTGAAGGCGATCATCTATGAGTTGCTATGGTTTCTGAGAGGTGACACAAACGTGAAGTATCTCAACGAACACGGCGTGACTATCTGGGACGAATGGGCGGATGAGAACGGCGACCTCGGGCCGATTTACGGCAAGCAGTGGACGGCATGGGAAGCAACTGGCGGGACGAAGATCAACCAAATACAAAATGTTATTGACATGATTCAGAAAAATCCTGATTCACGTCGTATCATCGTAAGCGGCTGGAATGTGGGCGACCTGCAAACGCTTATCAAAGGAAAGAAAACAGCGCCGCCGCCGTGCCACATGATTTTCCAATTCTATGTCGCGAATGATACATTATCATGCCAGCTCTACCAGCGAAGCGCTGATGCGTTCCTCGGTGTCCCATTTAACATTGCTTCGTATGCGCTGCTGACCATGATGGTGGCTCACGTCACAAATAAGAAACCAGGGGAGTTTATACATACATTCGGTGACGCACATATTTACAATAACCATATGGAACAGGTTAAGCTTCAATTGAGCCGTGATACGCGTCCACTGCCGACCATGAAACTCAACCCGACAGTTAAGTCAATTTTCGAATATACATTTGAAGATTTTACGCTTGAAGGCTACGATCCGCATCCTAGGATCCCTGCCCCGATCGCCATATAACCTATGCCGCAACCAACCGTAAGTATGATTGCCGCAATTGATGAAGAACGCGGGTTGGGGAAAGATAACCAACTGCTTTTTAAAATTAAGGAAGACCTTCAACACTTCAAAAACGTCACCTCAGGGCATCCAGTGATCATGGGGAGAAAAACCTACGAATCAATCGGGAAGCCACTTCCGAACCGGACAAATATTGTAATTTCGCGTAACCAGGAGTACCGGCCAGAAGGATGTGTCATGGCAACATCACTCGATCAGGCAATTGATGAAGCAAAAAAGATTGACAAAAACGAGATTTTTATCATTGGGGGCGGTCAGATTTTTAAACAGGGGATGCTCGTTGCTGATAAGCTGTATCTCACCGTCGTCAAGGGGAACTATGGGGCTGACGTTTTTTTTCCAGATTATTCAGTTTTTTCAAGGGTTGTAACTCAACGGGATTGCCAGAGTGAAGAGTTTATCTACACAATGTATGAGTTTGAAAAGGAAGCATAGAGGGGTTCATGTCATTGTTGACGGCATCGACGGTTCTGGCAAAGGGACACTGATTTTAGCACTTGAAAAGTGGGCCAAAAAACACGGCTTGAAAATATTCAACGTTGTTGACTATGAAAAAACACATCACACGATCCCTGAATTCCGGCAGATTAAGTCGTTTGATGTAATCGTCTGCGCCGAACCAACACATTCGCTTATCGGAAGAGCAATCAGGGAAGAGTTAGTGAATAAACATAGGAAGGACTATACGCCTGAAGCGCTGGCTCACGCGTATGCGTTGGATCGGTTCGTCCTCTATTCCCGCATCCATGTTCCCGCACTTCGTGCAGGCAAGTATATTTTCCAAGAACGCGGCGTGACATCATCAATCGCGTACCAACCCATCCATGCCCGAGGGCTCACAATAAAGGATATTATGGATATTGATGGTAACAAATTTGCGCTCCAGCATCGGCCAGATATGCTGTGTATTTTAAAAATTAATCCCAGTGTCGCGCTTCACCGGCTCCACGTACGCAGGAAGAAGGACCAAGCGGTGTTTGAAAACAGGGTATTTTTATCTCGAGTCCAGAAACGTTTTCTCTCACCCTGGTTCCGCCAGCTGTTCGAGAAGCGAGGATCGCGCGTTGAAGTATTAGATACACGTGGTTCGCTCGCCGATACGACTAATAGGATGATTGAGATGTGGGAACGGTTTATTGCATCGAAAAGATAACAGTGTAAGAAAATGAAACCCATCAATTTTGAAACTATCATCGGGTTAGAAACACATGTTCAGCTCCGTACGGAGTCGAAGCTGTTTTGCCGGTGTGCGAACCAAGTCGAAGATGCAGAACCGAACACTTCGATCTGCCCTGTATGCATGGGGCATCCGGGCACCCTGCCGGTGCCGAATGAGATCGCTATCGGCTATGCAGTGCGAGCAGCGCTCGCCATGCACTGCACGATTAGCGCAACGACGCGATTTGACCGCAAGAGCTATTTTTATCCCGATTTGCCAAAAGGGTATCAAATTTCACAATATGCCGATCCTGTTGGTACGGACGGCCACCTGCTCGTCGCCATTGGCGGTAAAAAGCACCGTATAAGGATCGAGCGGCTCCATCTGGAAGAAGATTCAGCGAAGCTTGTCCATACAGCCGATGGTAGCTCAACGCTCGTTGACTATAACCGGGCCGGAACACCATTAGTCGAGATTGTAACAAAGCCAGATATTCCTGATCCGAAAACTGCTCGTCTATTTCTCCAGGAACTACGCCTGGTAATGCGGTATATAGGTATTTCGGACGCGGATATGGAAAAAGGGCATCTGCGGTGTGATGCAAATATCAGTCTCCGGCCGATCCCTGAAGATTTTGACCGAGCAAAAGAGTTACTCGGACTCGATGGAAATGTAAATACGCTTTTCCCAAAAACGGAGATCAAAAACTTAAACTCGTTCCGTTCGGTAGAACGTGCGCTGAATTATGAGATCAGGCGACAAACCGAGCTGTGGCACTCTAGTAAACCCCCACTAAACGCCACGACACGTGGGTGGGATGAAAAGAAGGGTGTTTCCGTAGAGCATCGTGAAAAGGAACACGCGCACGATTACCGATACTTCCCCGAACCGGATATACCACCATTTGACATTTCACAACATTGGGTTCTAAAAGTTCGTGATGAGATGGTTGAATTGCCAGAAGATAAGCGCCAACGCTTTGAAAATCAGTATGGAATGAATCTTGCCGACGCATCTGTGGTAGTAGAGGATAAGACAGTAGCTGATTTTTTCGAAGCAGTCGTTTCGGAGTTACGCGCATGGCTCGTAGCTCTCGAGGAAGTATCTGGTACCGAGCAGGAGATTTGGGAGAAGCACAAGACGAAGTTAGTGAAGTTGGTAGTCGGATGGATGACGAGCAGACTTTTTACCTTTTTAAACGAACATGAGATTTCAATTACAGACTCGAAGGTGACACCGGAAAACTTTGCAGAGCTGATTACCTTGATTCATCAACGCCGGGTAAACAGCACAAACGCCCAGGTTATTTTGGAAAAAATGTTTCTGACGGGGAATGATCCGTCAGATATTCTCGAATCCGATGACTTGGGACAGATAGAGGGGGATGGAATTGAAAAGGTTGTCGGCACTGTTGTAAATACAAATCCGCTAATCGTTGAACAATATAAAGCCGGAAAAGTTGGTGTTCTTCAATTCCTCATAGGAAAAGTAATGAAGGAAACAAAAGGAAAAGCTGACCCAGAAGCGATACGGGAAATGCTTATGTATCGATTGAAGTAGTTGGTTGATCAGTAACCTGCTATATCGATAATGTGTTCGCGGGGCTACTTATCGTTAACTGAGCCACTAGTTGTATACTGTGGATAACTCATTGTGGACCTTTTTGACGGTTATTCGGGCGCCTGGTATCATGTGGTAGAAACATGCCAATACAACGTCTTAAACTATTATTGCTGCAGTACATGGATCGTGGAGTTCTCCGGAATCGGAGAATTTTTTTTATCTACCCGTAAATACCCATGGCGAAATCTCAGTCGATTGCCAGGAAAACAGCTGAATTAATGCTCGAAGACGGCGCCGTGTTTCAGGGTATAGCCTTCGGCCATGTTCAGCCGTCTTACGGTGTTACGAAAGCGGAAAGTTACGCCGTGTACCCGAAACGCATGTATGAATCAGATACTATTCATATTCGCGGGCTCATCGTCTCGTCAGCTATCGACCATCCTAGTCACTATCTTTCAACTCAGTCATTAGATAGGTGGTTGCAGAAGGAAAAGATACCGGGAGTTTATGGAATTGATACCCGTGCACTCACACAGCATCTTCGGGAGCGGGGAACCATGCTGGGCCGTATACAGGTAGGTTCACAGTCAGTGGACTGGTATGATCCAGACAAGGAGAACCTCGTCGCACATGCTAGCTGTACGCGACCTCGACGTTTTGGCAAAGGGAAGCATCGCATCGTAGTAATCGACTGTGGCGTGAAACATGGAATTTTACGGGCATTCGTTGATCGTTCATGTCGGGTGATGCAAGTCCCCTGGGATTTTCCGGCGGACAGAATTTTCCATGAGGCAGATGGCGTCATCATATCAAATGGTCCCGGTAACCCGGCACTCGTTGATCGCACTGTCGTGGAATTACGACGGTTAATCTCACGGCGCATGCCACTCTGGGGTATTTGCATGGGTCATCAATTGCTTGCACGCGCACTAGGCGCAAAAACCTATAAGCTTCCATATGGTCATCGAGGGAATAATCAACCGGTGATTAACGAGCTAACTGGCAAAAGTTCCATCACGAGCCAGAATCACGGATTTGCTGTTCAGGAGAAATCCCTCCCTCGAAATGTTTCAGTGTGGTTTAGAAATCTCAATGACGGAACTGTAGAAGGCTTTAAGCACCTCTCACGCCCATTATGGGGGGTGCAATTTCATCCCGAAGCATCACCCGGTCCGCTTGATACCAATGGACTGTTTGATCAGTTTCTCCGCAGCATCAGATGAAAAAGTCTACACACATCAATCGCGACGATCCAAACTTCGACAGGCATGGCCGATGAGGTGTATTTTCTCCCCGTCGAACCACATTTCGTCGAACAAGTGATCCGTAAAGAACGCCCAGACGGTATTCTACTGGGCTTTGGTGGCCAAACGGCTTTAAACTGCGGCTTGGAACTAGACCATACAGGTGTCTTTAAGAAATATGGCGTACAGGTGCTTGGCACATCAGTAAAGACAATTCGTACTACAGAAGATCGGGAGCTTTTCGCAAACTTTCTTGCCAAAAGGAGTTTTCGAGTCCCACGGAGCTATGCAGTCAGGAAAGTTGATCAGGCAGTTTCAGCGGGACGTCTCATTGGGTACCCTGTCATGGTTCGAAGCGGTTTTTCATTGGGAGGCCTCGGGTCAGGTATTATGCGTAACGAGCGGGAACTTGTTGAAATTGCCCGGAGCTCATTCAGTCACGTTTCTCAAATTCTTATCGAAGAGTGTCTCGAAGGGTGGAAAGAGATTGAATATGAAGTAGTTCGCGACAGCGCTGACAATTGCATCACGGTGTGCAACATGGAGAACCTTGACCCGCTCGGCATTCATACTGGTGAAAGTATTGTGGTAGCGCCATCCCAAACGCTCACGAACGAAGAATACCACCGTTTACGTTCGATTTCTATTGCGGTAATCAGGGCGCTAGACATTGTTGGCGAATGCAATATCCAGTTTGCACTTGATCCGAAATCATCAGAATATCGGATTATCGAAGTAAATGCCCGGCTTTCCCGTTCATCAGCGCTCGCTTCTAAAGCAACGGGATATCCGCTGGCAGCTGTGGCGGCGCACCTCGCCGTCGGACGGACATTGGATGAGCTGAAAAACAGCGTTACAAAGAAAACACCTGCATTTTTCGAACCAGCACTCGACTATCTCGTGGTAAAATTTCCTCGTTGGGACTTCTCGAAGTTCCTCAATGCCGACCAACGGATCGGCAGCCAGATGAAGAGTGTCGGCGAAGTCATGGCTATCGGCAGGAGCTTCCCTGAAGCGCTTCAAAAAGCCGTTCGTATGCTCGATATCGGGAAGGATGGAATATGCGATTTCCCTCATCGGAAGATTACACCTCGAACTGCTGGGCGCCCGACACCGCATAGAATCTTTACTATTGCGCAGGCATTGTGGAACGGTGCGACTCCTTCAGCGATCGCTCGAGCGACCGGCATTGACGTATGGTTCTTGCATCACATCCAAGAAATGGTGCATACATACGGTGATCTTCGCAGGACCACGTACAGTTCTGTTACGCCAGCTACCTTGCGCCTATCAAAACAGCAAGGCTTTTCCGATCAATGCCTGTCCCGCATTTGGTCCGTGTCGGAAGGGGAAGTTCGCTCGAAACGCATCACTCTAGGCATTACTCCCGTCGTGAAGCGAATTGATACTGTGGCTGCCGAGTTTCCCGCGTCCACAAACTATCTTTATTGCACCTATCATGGGTCGGTATCGGATGTTGATCGCCATCCCCGGAAAACAGCTATCGTACTCGGTTCAGGAGTATACCGGATCGGTTCATCAGTCGAATTCGACTGGTGCGCGGTGAATGCAGTGGAAGAGCTTCACCGCCAGGGTTTTCGCTCCGTCATGGTGAACTGTAATCCGGAAACAGTTTCGACCGACTATGACATGTCCGACGCTTTGTATTTCGAGGAACTGACGCTCGAGCGTGTCCAGGACATCTGTGACATAGAAATGCCTCACGGAGTCGTTGTTTCTGTTGGCGGACAAATTCCCAATACACTGGCACTTGCCTTAGCTGGTTCAGGCATAAAGCTGATGGGAAGCTCGGCGTCATCGATTGACCAGGCAGAAGATCGCCATAAATTTTCACGTCTGTTGGACACATTGAGCATCGACCAGCCGCCATGGATTGAAGCCAAATCGGCGCAATCCGCACTTATATTTGCAAAAAAGGTTGGGTATCCAATTCTTGTTCGTCCAAGCTATGTTCTGAGTGGGTCGGCGATGAATGTCGCTACAGATAAAAACGGACTGAAATCCTATCTCGAAGAAGCTGTACGTGTGTCACCGGCACACCCAGTCGTATTAACGAAGTTTGTTACCGACGCGCACGAAATAGATGTCGACGCTGTTGCCCAGCAAGGTCGCGTAGTCTCGATGGTCATTTCAGAGCATGTCGAGAATGCCGGGGTGCATTCTGGTGATGCGACACTCGTACTGCCAGCCCAGAAAATCTACGTCGAGACTGAACAGAAAATAGAGAATGCGGTGCGCAAGATTGCCCATGCGCTTAAAATTTCCGGTCCCTGTAATATTCAGTTTCTCGCACAGGATAATGCCATCCAGGTCATCGAATGCAATGTGCGCGCATCCAGGAGTTTTCCATTTGCCTCAAAGGTCACGAGGATTAATTTGATTCACCTGGCGGTTCGGGCGATGCTGAGTCGTCGCGTAGAACCTGTGCCATACCCGGTGATTCCGTATGTTGCCGTGAAGGCCCCGCAATTCTCATTCCATCGTCTTACCGGGACTGATCCGATTCTTCGTGTGGAAATGGCTTCAACTGGCGAAGTAGCTTCATTCGGCGCCAATCTACACGAGGCTTTTCTAAAGTCCGTACTCGCGACGGGTTTTAATTTTCCAAGGCGCCATATCCTCGTGAGCCTTGGCGGTGAACGGAATAAAATGATGCTTCTCGATGAACTCCGTGCGCTCGCATCACACGGGTACACACTCTATGCGACTGAACATACCCACGATTTTCTCACAGCGCGCGGCATCGGTTGTATACGTCTCGAGAAAATTCATGTTCTCCGGGAGCCGAGTATCGCCACCTATATCGCCGACCATCAGCTTGATCTCGTGATTAATCTGGCCCATCAGTTCGAAGGAGACGTCATCAGGGATGACTATGCGATGCGACGACTTGCGATTGACTACAACGTGCCCCTGATTACGAATCTTCAGCTCGCGACACTCTTTTTGCGTGCAATCCAAAACACGTCACTGAAAGACTTATTGGCAAAGCCCTGGTCTTCATATTTACCCAGTGAGGGTTAGAGTGTTTTTTTTGGAAGAAAAAAGATATACGTAGCGCTCGCGAGGCAGAATGCTGACATCAGGACAAACATAGCAGTGAACCCAAGGAACGTCACTATGGCTCCTCCGAGCAAAGCTCCGGCCGCTGTAGCGAAATAGTCCATCGCTTCCCACGCGCCCCATTGGAGGCCGGTCCGACGTATGTGCAGGTTGTGTGAATATAGTGTGTCGAAAGCCGGAGCATAGACAGCGGTTCCGAACCCGATAATTGCCTGGATAACGATAAGTACAGCGAGCGAGTTTGCGAATGTGTACAGGAGGAATCCAATTCCGACGATTACATACCCCACGATAACCATGAGTTCTTTTCGTTTCAACCTGTCAGTCATCCGCCCAGAAACGATGGTCAAGCTGCCTGCGACTAACGCATAGACGGCCGCCGTTAAACCAGCATCAAAAAGGTCCCCGCCGATATCTTCGACGTATAATGCATAGATAGGAATAAACATCGCACTGGCAATAAGTACGAGCGCGTTTGTGCCGAGCAGTATGCGCAATGGTTGGTTAAAAATACGCGGGCTCATACGATTGGCTTCTTTACTAATCGTGTCATACTACCAGGAATGAGCAATACTATCAATCCCACCGATGAAAAGAGTACTCCGTAGCTTAATAGCGCTGACAGGAAAAGAATCGGGTAGCTCGCCCACACACTGATCTGTCGCAGGATATCCACGCCGGCGAGATTACCTATAAAGAAAATTATCCCAAAAAGAACCATCAGTCCGATGATGCCCCCGAGCGCATGCTTCATGTCAACTGACGAAGGCGCGGCATGGCAGGCGAGTGTAACCATGAAATATAGGAATATATACGTTTTCCAGTCACCGAAATCGATGTTCTCCAAGAGTGTATCGAAATATTGTAAGTAAATTTTTGTTGTTTCGCCGAGGGTACTGAAAGCGTGTTGAAAACTATCAATGTTGGTGAGCGCCGCTTTCATTGGGTCAATAATATCCACATACAAAGCCGGCATGAAGAATTTGACGAGGAGCCACATGATAAAAGTAACGCCAAAAAGTGGAGCTATCGAAATAACCACGTTCTTTATGGGGTTGTGTGTTTCAGAGTGCGATACATATCCGAGCGTTTCGTTTGAGGGGGCAAAAAGCTTCACCTCGTGTACACGCGTAAAGGTTACCAAACACCCAACGAGATGACTTAGCTCATGCACGATGACACCGGGCCATTGTGTCGCCAGGTACCACCCGCGACCAAGCCAGCGCATCACCATGCGTTCAGTCGCCTGCGAGAGGAAGTATAAAATCGCAAGTTGGACTATGAGAGGGAGGAAGAGGAAAAGAAGTGCTTGCATAAAGTTAAAAAATCAACGGCAGGTTGTTCAATGCCAGCTGCCATGTAAGTGCAACCCCGAGTATGACTGGTGGCATAATATAGTCGGCAACAAAACGGACGCGATACATGTCAGGCGCAAACCCAAGTTTGACGAGAATAAAGTAATAAAAGGTTACGCCGCGCTTTTTCACGTCAAACTGATGCCGAGTCAAGATACAGTCTCCCAAGAAAATAATTTGAAGGAAGTAGAGGAGAATGACAATGATAATCAGCTGCCATCGAAAGAGGAATGGAGAGGCCCAGATGAGTATGATGACTATTCCGTGAAGGACTATCACCCAGTTGACGTTTTGTTTTTGAGGTGGGAGAGACGTGTTGAGCATTATTGGTTTGTCATGCTGAACTTGTTTCAGCATATAATTTCTTGCTTGAGTATTTCCTTATACTTGAAATAAATTCAGTATGACAGATGGGGGGTTATGCGATGTTTCTGAAACGAAGTATTTTCTCAGCTTCCGCGAAGCTTTTAATCCGGTGAATCTGATCGTTCCGTTTCCACCACGTCATTTGACGCTTGGCATACTGGTGAATAGCAGCGCGGAGCTGGGCCATCATCTCCTGCTTTGTCAGTTTACCCTGCAGATACAGTGTAACATATCGGTATTCAAGGCCGATGCTTAGTAATCGGCTTGCT
>LCPQ01000040.1 GCA_001003705.1 Parcubacteria group bacterium GW2011_GWA2_48_9
CTTTCCTGCTTCTGAACTCTTATGACATTCTCCACAAAGCTTTCAATTTTGCTTTCATGTGAAACAATAATAACCTGCTTCATGCTCAGCTGCTCGAGAACATCCCTTACTTTGTCAAGCTGCTCTGTGGAAAAGCCGTCAGTAGGCTCGTCAAGCATTATTATGTCCTTTGTCTTTATGCCTGCAACAATGTCGTTTATGACCTTGTTCAGCGCCAATCTGTATGACAATGCAACGGATGTTTTCTCTCCGCCGCTCAAATTCTCGATGTAAGTCTCGTAGCCATCCTGCTCGATTACCGGAGTGAACTCTTCGTCAACCCTCACATTCATTGCCTCGTCCTCAAGCAGAATGTCAAACCAGTTCTTGAACAGCTCGTTAAACTGCGAGTGTATGTTAACCATCACATGCTTTTCCATTGTTGACATCAAATTGGCAAACAATTCATCAATCCAGTTGCTTAATTGCGAGATATAGCTTAATTTTTCCTTTGCCTTCTGCTTTTCATTTAGCTCCTTTTCTATATTCAAAATGAATCTTTTTATTGAATCTTTCTCAACGTCATACTTTCCCTTCTCAAGCTCCAAAAACCTTTCCTGAGGCAGCAGCTCATCAATTTCCTTCTTAACAATCTTGTATTTTTCCTCTGTCTCGGAATATTTTTCAATTTTTGAATGCAATTCCGATTTTTTTGAGTTCAGCAAGCCAATTTCCTTTTTTATCATTTCCTTCAGCCTGTGCTTTTCCTCTCTCAAGCTGGTTTTCTCATTCAGGTTGTCAAATTTTATCTTCAAAACATTAAAATGGCTCTGCTCCTTCATTAACGAGTCGCGCTCTTTTTTCAGCTGAAGCCTTATTTTTTCAAGATTTGACTCCCCCTCTTTGCAGCTTTGTATTTGCTCAACTAATTCATTGTATTTCGCGCTTTCCCTCAGATGAATGCCGTGCTTGTGGCTTTCATCAACCTTCTGCTCGCACACCGGGCATATCTCCAGGGATTCCATCTTCCTTATCGTGTCATTGCAGTGCTCTATTTTTACCTCAATCTCTTTTATATTCTTTATGGCATTCTTGTAATTTTGCTCCGCCTCATTTATCTCGTTTTCCTTTTCACCGATTTTTTTTGTTATCAGGCTTAAATCTTCCAAACTCCTGCCTTGGACATCATTTTTGATACCTTCAATCTGGGACTCAAGCCTTCTTATTTCCTCGTTTAGCCTGTTATTCTGCTCTATTCTGTGGCTAAGGTTTGCTTCTGCAACGCTTAACTCCTTTCTTAAGGAATTCAGCTCATTGATGTCTTTTTCAATGCCTTCTATTGATGCCTTTTTTTGGCGTATAAGCTTCTTCACTTCCTCGATTTTAGGCAGCATGTTTGTTATTTTGTCATCAATATCAATGATTTCCAGCTTCCTTTCTCCAAGCTCTTTCTTCTTGTAGTCAAAGTCAATGATAAACCCCTCAAGATGCTTTTTCTTCTCCCTCAACGAGGATGTTATAATTTTCGAATTATCCTTTGCCCTTTTGTACCTGTCTATGTTGAAAACCTTCCGCAAAGTCTCAAGCCTTGTATCCTTGTCGTCATAAAGAATCTGCTTCATGGCTTCCTGCGGAGTGTAAACAGTGTAGCGGTAAATCAAGTCCTTGCCCTTCTTTATCAAATCCTTCGGATATCCCAATAACTCAAGCACAATCGCCCTCAGCTCTTCAGTTGTGCCTTCTTTTTTTAAGCCGTTAACAACGACATAGCCGGCTTCCTGCTTTATGTCCTCGTTGCTTCTTTTCAGGGCTCTTTTTATTATTATGTCCTTGGCATCAATCTGCATTCTTAATTCAACATAGCCTTCCTTTTTTCCGTGCCTAAGCAAAGTGTATGCTGGCAGTTCTCCCTTCTTTGCTCCAAAGATTGCAAACTCAACCGCAAGAAGTATTGTTGATTTCCCGGAGCCGATGTCGCCAGCCAGAAGAACAGAGCCTGAAGGAAAATTTATCTCTGCGCTTTCATAGCTTCTTATGTTGTGCAGCTTTATGGATTTGAGGAGCATAGTCTTGGTAATGCTTGAAGTTATTTAAAAGTTGTTGTGGAAAATTTAGTAGATTATTACAAATAAAATATTTTTACTACTATTAAAATAGTACAAATGATAAAATTTAAATAACATTGTAGATTTATCGACCTAATGGACCTAGACCTTGAAATGGTGGCAAGAGAAGTGCTGGGAAAGACAACTTATATGGGCATTCCTGCTAAAAATCAATTAGCCTTATTCAAACTGCTGCTGGACAAGGTTGGCAACTTTGTCGGCAATAAGGATATTGCAGCCAAGCTCAAGGAAATTGGGGTTTTTTCTGGTGAGATGGACTCTGATGTTGCGCGCAGGCAGGTTCTGAAGGCTGTAAAAATACTTGAGCAGAAACTTCAGATATATGCTTCAGGAAGGGACAGCAAGCCCCAGTACTGCTATATACTGGAAAAAGGGCAGGGCGGCAGTGCCGTAAGATTGATATCTGCATCCGAAGCAACGGCAAATTATGCAATACAGCCAGTTACATTCGGGATTCCCCACGGAATGGTTAAATTATCACAACATTACTCTGCTTCGACTGGAAAATCAATGGACGAAATAGTCTATGAAGCGCTTAAAATGATGATTTTAAGCAACCAAAATTACCTGCAGGATATGAAAAAGAAAAAAAAATACCTATCCGCTTGGTTATAAAAGTATCGGCGGGATGTACCTAGACGATTTGAAAAGGGTGCCAAAAAAGAAATAATATTTTATTTCAGCTTCTTCTTCAAATTCTCAATGACAGTTACAGGAGTCGGGTCAACCCTGTTTGCCAAGGCAAGATAGTAAGAAGCAAAGTCGCCATAGTAAACTCCTGAAAAAATCCTTGAGAGCAGATGCTCACCTCTTGTAAAAACCTCTTCAACATCAACCCTGCTTGAGATAATTTCCTTTGTTATGTCCATCCTTTTCTTTACCCTTTCATTGTCATTTTTGTCCCTTATGAAAATTGCAACAAAATCATTTTTGTTAATGCTCTGGTAGCCAGCTATCTCATTGTGGTTCATCTCTGAAAATGCATGGTAAAAGGCAGCAGCCTTGCTGTTTTCATTAAACTGAGTTTTCCACCTGTAGGCAACTGCTCCTAATAATTCAGAGGCGTAAATTATTGGCGTTCTTAATCCAATTTTTTTAGCAATCCTTTCTCCGACTGCCTTGAATTCATCTGTTTTGGACAGAATATCGAGCATTTCCTCGATTTCCTTGCCCTTCACATCAACAATTCCTGAATTGGCCAAAACCCCCAAAACTGGAAAGAATGTATAGCCCAATGCCGCCCTTGGCTGCAAACCACTTGGAATCTTAATGACTTTCTTAGCCATTACTGCAAGCTGCCCGCCTGATGTAACTGCAACAATCTTTGCCTTTTTTCTTTGCGCATCTTCAAAAGCCGACAACGTCTCTTCTGTGTTGCCTGAGTATGAAACAGCAAAAACCAATGTGTTTTCATCAATAAAATTAGGGACTTTATAGTCTCTAATGACAAAAACAGGCACTTTTGAATCGTGCGTGTAAATCTTCAGTAAATCTCCGCCGACAGCGGAGCCGCCCATTCCAGCCACAACAATCTTGTCAACTTTTCCGGAAACAGTCATTCCCTTGGGCAGCTCTAGTGCTGTCCTGCACTGCAAAGGGAAATCCTCAATGACTTTGAGCATGTTGGAATTGTCGGTTGGCATTTTAGTCAGAATAATTGATAATTGTATAAAAAGATTTGGGTTGAGTGGGAAACCTGTTAGGTTAAGCCTGACAACCTATAATAAGGGACACCATACTCGCACTTACCATTCTTTATGTAGTGAACCGCGCCCTTGAATTCAAATTCACACCCATTTTGCGTATGAGTCCCGCACAGTTCACTTATTATAGAGCTTATCCTGTTTTTTGTGAAACCTTCAGATATCTTTGCTTTTTTGTCTATTTCTTTGCTTCTCTTCTTTGCATCCTTATAAACATCCCCAAAAAGAAAATAAGAATAACCATTCCAATTTTCGAGATGCTTTAGTAGTATTCCTGATAATCCAGCAAGCTGTTTTTGCCTTATTGTAATACTGGTGTGATCTTTTGATTTTGATGATATTTTGTATTTATCTTTCAAATTAGAAATTCCTTTAAGTGCCACTTGATAGGGTATCAATTTGTTGTATCCTTCTTTGTGCTTTTCTTCCAATTCCATAAATTTTTCAGCTACTTCCTTGTCCAGCGACATTTTGCATTTGGTATTTTAATTATCTTTTAAATTTAACTATGCTGAGGTTGTCAAATATCTCCCAATACTTTTATAAACCACCGAAAATTCCAAATCATTGAGAATGTAGGTAGTAGCTTACCTGAACTCGAATTAAATAAAAATATGGAAGCTTAAAATGGGAATGTACCAATATATTAGAGAAGCTTGGAAAAAGCCAAAAGAGCTTGAGTTTTGGCAGCAGCGCATTATAAAATGGCGGCAAGAGCCTGCTACTTTAAGGGTTGAAAGGCCAACAAGGCTTGACAGAGCCCGTTCTTTAGGGTATAAAGCAAAGCCTGGATTTATCATAGTAAGACAGAGAGTAAATAGGGGAGGAAGGCAAAGGCCAAAGATAAGGCACCCTAGAAGGCCAAAGGCAATGTCAAGAAGAAAAGACTTGACAATGAATTATCAAACAGTTGCTGAGCAAAGAGCAGCAAAGCACTATCCAAATTGCGAAGTTCTCAACAGCTATTATGTTGGGCAAGATGGCTTGCATTATTGGTATGAAGCGATTTTAGTTGACAAATCCCATCCGCAAATTCTTGCAGATGAAAGAATAAATTGGATTGCTGAGCCACAGCATAAAGGAAGAGTTTATAGGGGCTTGACAAGCGCCGGAAGAAGAGGAAGAGGATTGTTGCGCAAAGGCAAAGGCGCTGAAAAAATAAGACCAAGCTTAAGGGCGCATGATAGAAGGGGGAATTAGGGGTTTATTAATATAGTCAACCAACAAAGTAATTAGATGTTATGTATGATTTGTTGTTGAATATTACGAACACACAACAATACTTAATAATTTCTGTGTGTGAGCATATCTAAAGAATCTATTCCTAAAATACACTAATAAGTAAGTCTACCTAATTTTCTTCTGTATTATCCCTTTTATAATGATAATTCATAATCGGCAAACTGCTTATAATTTGCCTCGATATATTCTATCAGCTTCTTATGAGCGCCTTCTCCATAGGTTTTGTATCCATCAAGCAATAAAATTATAGCCATTAGCTCTCTTATAACTTCATAATACTCTTTAGTGATATTTGAACTATATCTTGTTATGTCTATTTCCTTAATCATATTCAGCGTGATTTCTACCATTTTCAACATTGACTTTGCCTTTAGCTTATCCGGAGTTACTCTGATTAATTCTTCATCCATTTTTTAATGAAATGTTTAAATATCCTTTAAGTTTATCCCCATTTATTATATTTTTCTTTAATTCTTCGCTTAATCTATTAAAGTTCTTCTCAAAGAACAGGTGAATCTTTCTTTTTAATTCTTTTTCATACTTGCTTAAATCTAATTTTTTTTCTTCACACTGCAAATATAAGTCAATGTCGCTTCCTTTTACATCCTCTCCTTTTGATGCCGAACCAAACAGTATGATTGCATCAGGCATGCATTTTTCATAAAGATAATCTAAAAGCCCAGATTCCTTTATGGATTTTATTATATCCAATCGTTTAAGAAATTTGAAATAATCATCGTCTCTATTTGCATAATAAACAGGATATTTATGGATTCTATGCTCTTTTTTTATTATTAGATTTTCACCTTCAAGCTCTTCTAAATACAGCTTGACAGATTTTGGAGCAAGATTTATCTTCCTGCCTATCTCCCTAAGCTGAAATCCTATTCCAGCAGGCAATGGGTCATCAAAAAATATTTCTAAAACCCTATAAATATTATCTTTTTTTAACATATGTAATAATATTATTACAACTGATATATAAATATTACGATTTTAAGCCCTTAGAAACAAAGTATAGTCTCGGCTTTTTTATAAAATTAGCTATGCAAATTGTGAATCACAGAAGAATATCTTTTAGAGGGCTAACAAGTGCCGGAAGAAGAGGCCTAGCTTGAAAAGGTTATTGGAGAAATGGACAACCGCGACCAGGAGCACGGCGATCTTGATGTCATAAAAAAGGACAAATAGCGGTGTCAGCAGCGTTCCCAACCCAAAGCCGCTCATGAGTACCATAGCCGCAATCAAGAAGGCGGCAAGGCAAATACCGGCAGCAGCGAAAAAACTCACCTTGATAGTTCCTACATATCGTCTTTCGTTATCGGAAAGCGATACTTTATAGCATCGGCTCGTCTGTAAGGTCAAGGGCGCCTGAAAAAAGCTATCTCGCGAGAACCCGTCTGGAGTCAGGGACCGACTTTTACTGCCCTGACGTCCCCGTCCACACCAAGCCCCAGCGTTAGAGGCAGCGTCACGTAATGCCGCCGGTTGGACACGGTGTCGTCAAAGATTGAGAATCCTATCGGGTAAGCCCTGCCGGGCCGCAGGACCTTGTCAT
>LCPQ01000041.1 GCA_001003705.1 Parcubacteria group bacterium GW2011_GWA2_48_9
AGCGAGATCCCGGCCCTCCCCTACAAGGACCAGGTGGATTTTTACACCTGGGTGATCGGGACGCGGAGCCCCTCCTCCGACGATCCAAAGGTCAAGGCCTTCGTCCAGCGGTACAAGGCCCTGGTGGGGCAGGAGCCCGGGCCCAGCGGCATCTGGAGCTTCACCTTCTATGATCCTCTGTACATGTTCGCCAAGGCGGTGGAGAAGGCCGGGACCACTTCGGACCTGGACAAGATCCGCCAGGCCCTGATCGGCATGACCTACGACGGGGTCATGAAGATGACCGTCAGCAAGGAAGGCCGCTTCGTCCACGACTACTTCATCGGGATGATCAAGAAGGGAAAGACCGAGCTCCTGCACGTGCCGCCACTATATTTGTCGTCTTTATAGATTTCCCAGTTGCCATCGAGAGACCAACTTCCACCTGATCAGAATTCATAAGATAGAAGGTCCGGGTATTTTCACCGATGAAACCCGAACCAATGAGTACACCCCGAAATTGAGAGTCGTCAGCTCGTCGAATTGACCGTAAACCGTCGCTCTCGACAGCACCAATTTCATACACTGTGGACCCCTTGGAACATCCTGTAGTAATACGGAGTCTCCCAGGGTAGTGTACTGACACCTTCTGCAGTTCTTGTGGCATTGCAAACCTCCTGTGCGTTTTTTGTATTTTCGTATCGACAACCTACGCTACCAAAAACCACTCACCTTTGTCAATGTGGAGTTCTCCTCAACACTCACCACTCAATCTATTAACAAACAGGCGACCGCACCCAGGGACGGGTGCGCTCGGAGTAAAAAAACGATCTAACTCTTCTGCTTTCGGCTCTACCTCCCTCACCTCCAACATCTAACCTCCCGACTAACTTCTCACCTCAAAAATCTAACTTCTAAATGTCGTACTTAAACTTCTTCGTATCGCTCGCTCCACCCTTCAGGAGAATCATCGCGACAATTGGTAGGATGATCCAGACGAACCGCGCGTTCTCGGTAGCAAATAGGTTTCGCGTGTAAGGCGCGAGGCCTTCCGTAGCTTCTGGGGGTAGGAATGACAGGACCACACTGACGATCAAACCGACATGCAGGATGCTAAATAACAGCACTTGCCACCATGCGCCATGCGTATCGCTCGAGGCGATCGTTTTTACGAGAGCTGAGCGAGACAACATGAAGAAGAGAAGGACGAATACCACGAGAAACGCAGAAATGCGGAATACGAATAGCTGTGACACGACGTTATTCACGTTTTCCTGAAAATCGGGACTCGAGATAAAAGGCGCGTGTTCTACGATAGCGAGCGACATGTAAATCGATACGAGTATGACAATAATTCTGTCGCGTCCGAGTGACAGCCCATACAGGAACGCAGCAACTATAAAAAACAGGATAATGAATAGATCCCATGTCGGTTGGCTCCAGTTCATATTCGAGAGAAATCCCCCTGCGTTTTCCGCTGCGTATGCGGCTTGAACGAATAGCATAGTTTTTGTTTATCGTATCGTGATGACTGAACTATAGCATAAAATCGGCAAAAAAGCAATGGAATTATGCATAAAGAAAAAGCCCTGAACAGATCGCGGATGCGATACTGACATGCAGGGCTTCGATGCGCGCATAAGTACATTTAGCTCCTCGGAGTCCACATCTCTCGGATTATGAAGGGAAACATAGGATCGTCGGAGATCACCTTACCGAACATCTGGCCGGGGTGAAGAGGAAATGTTGGTGATCCTGATACCCCGCCCAATGTTATAAATCCATCCGTTGGCCAGCCGAGATCCTCTCCCTGCCTGATGAAAGCCTGTAGTCCGAAATCAGGCATTCGGTCCAGAAGCATCCGGAGAGAAAATGCATCGGGCCTGCCAGTACCGACGACGAGCAAGATCGCATCGCCCTCGGTGGCAATAATTGCTGGAGACCCTTTTGCCATCTTCCCCGGATCAACTGATGAAACTGACTGCCAGTTCATGGCAACTCTCCTGTCTGAATGTGATGGAGCAATGTTGTGAACTTTATCGTACTGTATGCAAAAAAGAATAGGATGTCAATCCTACCACCTCTGCCGATCGCAGGCACAGAAGCCTGCGATCGGAATTTTCATAATCTACTTTAGCTCTCCTAGCTCCTCATATAGCTTTCTCTCCCGCGATGAAAGCTTACTCGGAATGACCACGTTTACCGTCACGGATATTTTTCTTCGCACCTAGCGCCGCATCTGAAACAGAAATGCCAAGTGTAGTACGTACATCATCCCCGTCGCGGCTAAACAGCGAGTGCGGCGCAATCGAAATGCGAATAAATAAATCGCCAGCACTGGTGCCTTTCTGACCTGCCTGTCCCTTGCCTGATAGGCGCAGTGATTCGCCATCATTAATGCCAGCGGGTATTTTCAGCTTCATCGTTTCGGTACCGCGCTTCCTGCCATCGCCGCCGCATGAAGAACATTTTTTCGACGCGCGCTGGCCTTCACCTTGGCATTCGGGACATACGCTTGCCTGGCGAAACGTGCCCATAAATGTCTGCTGGAGCTGCTCCACCTGTCCGGCACCGCTGCACGTCGGGCATGTTTCTTTCTTTGCGCCGGGCTCCACGCCGTCGCCGCCGCACCGGTCACAGGCAACCTGTCTTTCCAGCTCAATTACCTTCTCAGTTCCAAACGCTGCCTCTTCAAATGTGACCTGAACTGCAGCTTCGATATCGGCTCCCGCCCGTGAACGCGTCGTTCGAGTCCGCGAACGAACTCCGCCGCCGAAGAGGTCACCGAAGATATCTCCAAGGTCACCGAAATCAAAATTTATATTTTCAGTCCTGAATCCTCCGCCGAACGGTCCGCCAGCACGTGAGAAATCTTCCGCAGAAAACCCGCCGAATCCTCCCGGCCCTGCGTTGCCTTGTCTGCGCGCCTGGTCAAACGTGGTGCCGTACTGGTCATACTGATCCCGCTTTTCTTTATTGTTTAGGACCTGATACGCTTCGTTGATTTCTTTAAACTTTTCAGCATCGCCGCTGCTTTTATCAGGATGGTGCTCATGGGCAAGCTTACGGAATGCCTTCTTGATATCGGCTTCCGTCGCGTTCTTGTCGACCCCTAATAAACTGTAGTAATCTTTCGCCATAGCTACTTAAAAGTTCCGCATTAGTGTACTCAAAAAATACCGATAAGTCAATCCCTCCGTAGAAGTATCATGCGTCAGTGAGTTCAATACGTTCTTTCTCTGTAACCACTTTCGCAATCCTCACAAACCCGACTATCAATAAGAGTTTGTAAAAAACAAACGAAAAGAATTGGATCAGGGGTTTCAATACAATCGTAAAAAGCTTTAATACAAAGAACAGGGACAAAGCAAGAATTGCCGGCAGGAACGTCCGGTACGGATCAACCACCGAATCTATTCGGGAACTGACAATCTTCCGTACCACAGAACCCATGGGTTCGTCACCGTTCGCCTGGATTCCAAATGTATCTAGGAACTGCGCACGCGCTTGGCCGAGTACCGCTCCCTGGGCACTATCAATAGCCTCCCGCACCGCGTCGCCGATAATATTTTCAGTGGGGATAGTAGACATCTCTTCGATGGAACTCTGGCTTGACTCAAGAATAAACTCGTCCAGTGTCATCTCGGGATCGTAATAGGAAACGTATTTCGGCAGTACGTTATTCGCCGACACGACCATCGCATCAATGAAGCCTCCTACGAACCGGTCCGAACTTTGGTCTTCGTTTAAATAAGCGTAGTAAGTAAAGGATACGGCAATGAGGACGATGCTAATGGCCGTATGCACTCCTACGAGTATCACGCGCCCGACTAAGAATTTGAGCCGTGATTTGAGATCAGCGCGAATGTTTTGTTTCCAGACAATAAAGGCAACAATCAGCGAGAGCACAGCGATACAATTCGCCCATGTCACGGGAAAGAATATGAAATGCACTAGCCCCCCAATGATTGAGGCGCCCAAAAAGAAGAGGTGGCGATCTATAAGCACAGAGGAAATGCCAACGACGGCAAACATAAGGGAAAAAGCCAGTGCGGATAATGCGATGGCGAGAATCATCTCCAGCCGAAAGGATAAATCGAGTTGGCTGTTAAACACTCCCGCTACCGAGTACCAAAAGAGCCCCATCGAAAGTACCGTGAGACAGGCGAGGATGACCATCTTTACCATCGGCTGGGGTAAAGGTTTTTCCTTTTGATCTTTAATCACTTGTTCCTCAAGCGTTGGCTTTTCTATGCGCATAGATAGGTATAGTGTATCACAAGAGGGAGGAGAGTTAATGGATTAGTGAACCTGCTTGCCGATAGGCAGGTTGCGAATTTCGAGCTAGTTTATTGATTATCTACGAACGAGTAACTTTCATAATTACGAATGCGTAATACGCAATTCGCAAATCCGACAATCCGCACTCACTATTGACAGTGATTCTTTTCGAGCGTAAGATTGGCACTACTCAACATATTGGCTCTTTTCTCACAATAGACCATAAAACGTGCCAGCGTCATCTGCGCCTTCGGCCTGGCTGGTTTGACCATGAGTGGTCCCAGCCGAGACACACTACCGTGTTTGCTAAGCCCGCACCATTGAGGGCACTTGCCTCGGTAGAGCGCTGAATCAAGCCCTTGTGGCTGAACTGCGCCTGATGGCCGATCCACCAAGCGCTTCGATGCGCTGGCAGTACCGTCACGTGCGGCGGGGTATACCGTAAATCTGTGGGATGAAGGCATCCCACGATTAGGCGACTTCCTGACGCCTCCACGGTGTGCCGTGCGTGACCAGCCCCCGTCTCCTGTCCATAAGTTGGAGACGGGGTGCTTTTTTAATTACGTGCGGAATCCGACTTCCGAGCCTGGCACTTTCGCTTCCTCGATTTTTCCGAAGTTGCTCTCGTATTTCTTCAGGTTCTCTTCCATAGCTTTCAGGATGCGCTTCATGTGGCCGGGCGAGACGATAACGCGCGAAGTCAAAATCCCTGCGCGCTGTGCCGGAAACACATTGAGGAAATCCATTACAAATTCCTCTTTCGAATGGGCAACCGACATCATGTTGGCGTAGGTGCCTTTCATGACGCTGTCTTCGATCTTGATCTGAATTTGCTGACTCTGGCCAGCTGGGCCAGTTTGGGGAATTGGTTGTCCGTTCATACGTGAATGACAATAATTAGTTTATTAAGGATACATATTGACATGCGACTATGATATGCGTAAGCTGGTGGTAACAAACCGAAGTAGCAAAATTGTACAGGATCCAATACAGGGAGGGAGGTAGTATGAAGATACGTTGGCACGAAATCACGAGCATCGAGATGGGAGTTGAGCCGAACTGCTTGACCATCTTCTCGAACTGTAGTGTGTGGCAATTCCGTCTCGCTGACTTCATCTCCGGCGCTCTAGTGGTCTCCGAGATCACAGAATCTGGGGAGAATGAGAGACTCACCACCGACGGTAGCGTCACTGAGCTTCACCTCTTGCCGGGCCGGCATGCAGCAATCGGTCTGTGGCACGAAGCTCACCTCGCACTGGCCGCCTGACGCGACCTCACCACCGACCTCTTTTCGGGCCCCGCTTGCAACTCTTGCGGGGCTCTCTTCTTATTGAGCAGTTTATTAAATACTTCTCTAACTCGAATAAACTAATTCGTAATTCGCTCAATCCGTTAATACGTATATTGACAGCGTAAGTATAAAATGATAATGAGTAAAGGTTAAATAGGGACGGAAGTAATAGAGTTCTGTAACCAATTGGGAGGGCGTCATGACTATCGGAGGAAGTCGCCAGGGAATTACTGGGTGGAAAGCCCAGGACGGGATCGTTCATATCAATGTCAGTGGTAGTGTCGTCGAGTTAACGCGGATACAAGCCTCGCAAGGCTGTATCAGCGTCTTCACTGCCGACGCCATGTGGCTGGACCGTGACGGAAATGGCCACATCACCATTTGGATCCAGGAGGGTCCAGCAGCCGCAATGAGAAATGAGCTGGGTCTACCGATCCAGGACTACAAGTTCGAGTCGATTTCGTTGGATGTTGAAAGCGGCAAATGGCAGATCGATGTGCCTGATGAGCTCGAGCGTTTGCGGCCGGTCGTCCGCTTCGAGCGCATTCAGATCGGACACGGGGTTTTCGTGACCAACGGCACGGAGATGCGCTTCCGCCTTGACGGTAGCGGCCACCTGCGCTGGATTATCGCACCGCCCGGGTTCGCCAGTTCCCTCATCGGCGGCACATTCTTCCTCGGCTATGAGTTGGCTGAGGCCATCAATGCCGCCGCGTCCACCACCGGCTAACATCGTTCAATCCCGGTTCCATCCACCCGTCCGCTGCTTCATCCCTTTGAACACACATATGTGTGGGCAGAGAACGAGCGGCGGCGGGTGTTTTAATTTCCCGCGCCTTTGGTTATACTGAAAACAGTGGAATAACAACGCTCTTCGGTAATCAACCCCAGGAGGCACCCATGTCTTCTGTTACTTACGTTGAACGCGATGTACTTGCCCTGGATACCCTCTATGATGAGGGAGAGTATTGGGCTGCGGTCTTTGGCGGCCAAGTCTACCGGATCGAACGGGAGGCGATCCTTAGTGAAACAGTGCTCCTCTGCGAGGTAGCTGATGAGGATATGTGGACTATCGAGTTCGACGATGACCTCTGTCTCATCCACACTTCGGGGACAGTCATCATGGATCTCTATTTCTGGGCCGGTGCGTATATCCCCCACCCATTCAAAGACGTCGTCTTCATGGGAACAGATTTCGTGATCATCACGAATGACGTTGACGGGACGCCCTTGCCGTCCTGTTCCTTTCCCCCGGATGAAATCGACCATACGGTCATCCTTACCTCTGGCAGGCGCCAAACCTACGAAATCAAGCCCGGTACCGGCCGGATCGAGATCACGGGTCCGGAAAAGATCCTTCTGCGAATAAATACGATACATTTGAAATCAATAACACAAAAATCGTAACGAGGGGGTCATATGCAAGGCGCACATTCACCAAGTCTGATCCAAATCGGAATCATTCTCATTGTCGGGCTCATCGGCACCATCTACCAGATCAGATCACTGAGTAGGACGCGCGACCGTTTCAGCGCCATCGAAAAGAAGTGATCCGTTTCATCGGACATGCGTTCGCTTGACCCGCCGAAGCTATATGTATAGGCGGGTCTCTTCTTGTTTTGTTAAAGTACTGCAGGGTTATATCGGTTCGCACCCTAGAAAGGGTGCTCTATGATATTAATGAGTTTTTTCAGAGCGTACCTTTTCCAAGGTGCGCTCATCTACTTTACTTCTTCCTCCCTAAATAGTAGTCATCGATCGCCCTGACGAGCGCCACCGGCTTTTCATCGAAAAGCCATTTCTTCACATCCTTTTTCGAATCATCTTCCAATATAAGCTTGAACGCGTTCGAGTCGTTAAGCAGGCAACGCGGCCGGGCAATATGGAAATGCCATAGCGTCTTGGTACGGGTGTACTCCTTCACCATCTCGAGTGCTTCGTGAGTACCTGCGCCGAAATCACCTTGTGCCTGCTGGTACGCGCGCTTTTCGAGCTCCTGCTGTAGCGCGGGGGTGGTATCGCAATAGAAGTTCCCCTGCGGAGTCTCGAGGAGGATGACCTCCTTGCCAGTGTCGTTATAGAAGCACGTGGGAGAAAGACAATGGTGATGCCACGCCGTTCCGAGACGGATCGTTCTCTGCTCCACAGCGTCGTATTCTACGTATGTTGCGTCTTGGGTAATCATAGTTGTTATTTACATTATGCCCGTCAGCACAATGTCAGCGTACCAACAGGGGGCCCCTCATCGGAACCCCTCGACAGTTAATTACTTTTTCACTTCCTCGTACTCCGCATCCACAGTTTTCTTATCGTCCTTTTTCTCATCAGCTTTCTGCGCTCCTGGACTGGCTTGCTGGCTTGCCGACGCGCCGGCTTGCTGATTTCCGTACATCGCCTGACCTATCTTTTGGATGACTTGCGACAACTCATCAGTTGCTTTCTTGATAGCGGATACATCATCAGCGTCCTTTACCTTTTTTACCGCTTCAATCTTTTCTTCAATCTCTTTCTTTGTCTTGTCATCAACCTTCGAACCGGCGTCTTTCAACGACTTTTCTGCCGTGTAGGCGAGCGATTCGGCATTATTGCGCGCATCGATGAGTCCCTTTTTCTTCTTGTCCTCTTCTGCGTGTGCAGCAGCTTCCTGTTTCATTTTTTCAACCTCGTCTTTCGACAAACCTGACGACGCAGTGATGGTGATGGACTGCTCCTTGTTGGTTGCCTTGTCTTTTGCTTTGACATTTATTTCAACAGAAGTTTGGTTATCAGCGGCTGTGGAGAATACTTGTGACTTTGATGTCGGTACGGTCGTATTACGGTCAATCAATGGGGTCATAACGCTCCCGAGGGTTTCCAACCCCAACGTAAGCGGCGTAACATCCAGGAGTAGAATATCTTTCACATCGCCTTGCAGTACGCCAGCCTGGACTGCCGCGCCTACTGCAACCACTTCATCGGGGTTTACGCCGAGATGCGGCTTCTTGCCAAAGAACTTTTCAACAGTCTGCTGGACAAGTGGCATGCGGGTCATCCCGCCAACCATGACAACTTCATTAATATCCGAAGTTTGCAATCCGGCATCATCGAGCGCCTTCTTCGTCGGAGTCATGGTTTTCTCCACGAGCTCACCGATGAGAGATTCCAACTTCGCACGGGATATCTTTAGAAGCAAGTGTTTTGGTCCTGACGTGTCAGTTGTGATGAACGGTTGGTTGATCTCCGTCTCCATCTGGGTCGAGAGCTCCATTTTTGCCTTCTCAGCTGATTCTTTTAGCCTTTGTAATGCGAGTTGATCATTGCTCAAATCAATCCCCTGGTCTTTTTTAAACTCTTCGATGATCCAATGGATGATGACTTGGTCGAAATCGTCGCCACCGAGGTGCGTATCACCATTCGTGGCTTTCACTTCAACGGTATCTTGTGAAACTTCCATCGTTGATTATTCTACGAACCTTCAAGCCTGCGATCTCACCTGCATCTTTCGTTGCTTGGCGCTGAGAATCATCGAAATATGCCGGTACGGTAATGACCGCTTCTTCGATCTTTTCACCGAGCTTATCTTCCGCATCCGCCTTCAGCTTCGATAAGACCATCGCAGAAATTTCCTGCGGCGAGTACTCCTTATCTCCCATTTTCACCTTCACACCTGCTCCAGACTGAACAATATCATACGGGAGAAGCTTCGTATCACGCTGGACTTCCGCGTCCTCATACCTGCGTCCGATAAGCCGTTTCACTGAAAAAATAGTATTCTTCGGATTCACGACACCCTGCCGCTTCGCCGCCATGCCAACGATGCGTTCACCCGTCTTCGACACAGCAACGACTGACGGGGTAGTGCGACTTCCATCTTTATTTTCGAGTACTTTCGGCTCGCCGCCCTCAATGATCGCCATCGCTGAGTTAGTCGTGCCGAGATCGATGCCTAATATTTTTGCCATAAGTTAGGTTATTTGATTTAATTGCTTGATTAAGAGTTTTTTCTCATGTGGCCGTGCACCTTCGTGCCATCGCGCTTCGAATACCCTGCCACCCAAACTAACTTTCGTGAATGTGCCCGTGGGGCTTTGTGCGAATCACCACCTGAATACTTTCTTCCTGATGCACGTTCTTTCTTCC
>LCPQ01000042.1 GCA_001003705.1 Parcubacteria group bacterium GW2011_GWA2_48_9
TGTGTATGCTTTAAACTGTACAGGAGCTGCCTGTGCTCCCGGCTCTGCCGACTACTGTTCTTACTGTGCTACCCAGACTGGGAACTGCACGGGATGCTCGAATGGAACGGCGTGTAGGGTGGGGGCGGTCAATGGGACGTGCCAAGCCGGAGTATGTATCGTTCCGTGCGCTGCAAATCAATGTAGGAATACAGTCACTGGCGTTTGTACGAACCAACCAGGTGTGCCACCCAATACGGCTTGCGGAAGGGATGGTAATGCATGCGTTAACTGTGTGACACAAGGCAAAACATGCAACCAGGCGACGGGACTATGCGAAGTATTGTGTGGGAATGGCGTGCTTAACCCGGGAGAGACTTGTGATATCGGGCAATTAAATGGACATACGTGCGTTACCGAGGGGTTCGCTGGTGGAAGTCTCCTTTGCAACGCCACGTGTACGGGATTCAACACGTCTGGGTGCACTACCTGTGGTAATGGGACCAAGGACGGCACCGAGCAGTGCGATGGTGCTGATCTCGGTGGGGCGACATGCGTGTCGCAAGGCGTGGGATGCGAAATCGGAAAACATCGATGTGTCTTCGCCGGAACACAGACGTGCACAGGGACGACAAATATTACGTGTAACGCCAACTGTACGTTAAATACCAGCCAATGCCTGGGGGTATGGACACAGGACGCCCAAACTCTGCCCGATGCCAATAATCACTGGAAAGGAGACTGTTTCCTTGCGGCTGGCGAAGATTGCTATGCAAGCGGTGAAGCGTGTTTCACGAATGGGGCTGGCACTGATGCATATTGCCTATCTAGTAACGCAGGTGACATCTTCCAGTGCATTCCCGCATGCCAGGCTGACTGGCCAGAAGCGTATGCCGCGAAGTGCACATCTTGTACTTTGAATCCGGCGATTTGTAATGATGGTAATGCCTGTACCACAGATTCCTGTGTCGGTGGCGTCTGCCAAAATCCTGCCGTCGCTCCTGGCACCAATTGCGGTGGAACGAACGTATGTTGTGGTACGACATGTGGAGTTCCGAAGTGTGAGAATAGTGGTCAGTGCAACGATGGTAATCCGGGTACGACTGATACATGCATCACACCAGGAAAATGCACAGGAGCCTGTTCAAGTACGGCGATAGTGGCTTGCGTGAACGGTGACGATTTCTGTCCCGCAGCATGCACTCAATGCAACGATAATAATTGCCCTTTGTCTAAGTGTACGGGCTTGTGTTGTGGACTAGTTTGTGTTAATCCGTGTACTGCTGGTTCATGCCCGGTAGGGCAAATTTGTCGCAATCCCGGTCTGTGTGCGGCCCAATGCGTTGTCGATTTCCCTGGTAGCTGTGAGGCGAACGGTGATTGCAATTCTCCCCCGGAATGCAAAACGGGAGGGTCGTGTAATACCAGTACCAATGTATGCACGTATGGCAACGCGGCCTCTGGGACGGTGTGCACAGTGGATGCGAAAGAGTGTACAAATGACCAGTGTGACGGGTCGGGCAACTGCGCGCATCCGAATAAGCCGAGCGGCACCGTATGCACGGATGACGGAAACCAATGTACCATCGACCAGTGTGACGCAACGGGTAACTGTATGCACCCGAATCAGCCGGCAGGAACCCCCTGTGCCGGAGGTACGTGCAATGGCTCGGGCGTCTGCGCCGGAGAATGCACTACCGCGCCCGACGGCACCGGATGTACGGACGATACAAACACATGTACGAATGACATTTGCCAGGGAGGATCATGCGCGCATCCAAATAAGATCACCGGATCGACCTGCGCAAGCGATGGCAACGACTGTACTATTGATGAATGCGACGGGTCAGGCAGCTGCACTCACACGAATGCATCGCAGGGCACCGATTGCAACTCCGGGAAAGGTGTTTGTAATGCCACCGGCACATGTAGGCCGTTTACCTATAAAATCAGAGTGTTCCTCGGCAAAGCAGTCATGCTCAACACCTCGCCGGTGTTATACCGTAAAGGTGGAAAAATGACTGACGACACAGCAGGCAATCGAACCGATGGAGCATGGATAGAAGTAATTCCATTTACCGGCCCGGGTACTGGTTATAACGATACTGCGTATATTTACAGCATGCCGCCAACGGAGGTGCACTTTTTCCTTTCTGGCGGCAACTTCCCGAACTATAGCGCCAATCCAGCCGAGTTGCGGGTAGAGATGTACGACAGTAACAATACGCTCATAAAAACCTATGCCAATCCCTTAGGCTGTCTGAACTGTTCCGGGTATAGGCACTGGTTTATTTTTAAGATAAATCCTCTTTCGAATCCCCCGAATGAAATATCGTATTGTAACCAAGGCGGCTTCAGGACCTACGCAGCTCCCGAGGCACCCCATTACTTTGACGACCGCGGGGTCATCCTTGATGCCCGGCCGGCAAATGCAAATTCACTGTATATATGTCCGAATACGGCCCTGGTGAACGGAAAGTCTTGCGCCAGTACGGGAGCTGATGCGGGTGAATGTAAATACGCTGGGTGTTCTGGGCTACCGCTCATATGTTCAGGTTCGGGGAGCTACTGTCAATTTTTCTGTCTTAATGCGTATGATTGTTGTACGGCGGAGCCGTATTGTTACTTGGATATTCCTAGTGGCGTTTCGTTATGTCAATCTACCTGTACCGCCAATGGCGACGGCTGTTATGACAACAATTCCTGCTGTTCAAGCAAGTGCGTAGGTAATGTCTGTATTCCATAATGTAGCATTTTTATGAACAAGAACTTCTTCATCGGTATACTCGTAGTACTTATCTGCGCCGCTATCGGCGTCGGCGCTTACTTTTTCTTTATTCAAAAAGAAGAACCCACACTTTCAAATACAAATACCAAGGCCGAAGATATTAATACGATCGGCACCCATGTATTAACAGAGGCACAAAAGAACGAACTCGGCATTTCGGCGAATGTAGACGCGACGCTTGAAGTGATTCCATCAGACACGAGTCCGGGAGCGACCATTCGCATGTTGAATGTAGCTCCGGACCCGAGTGCACCAGTCGACAGCGATGGCGACGGTCTTTCTGACATTGATGAGGAAAAGTATGGCACTGATCCGAATACTATAGATACGGATGGGGATATCGTCACTGACAATGCGGAGATTCTGGCAGGACTGGATCCGAAGAAAACAGATACGCTCGGGGACGGACAGGATGACTATGTCGCCATTTCTACTACAGCCGAAGGGGAAATCGACGCTGACAAAGACGGGCTTAGCATGAAAAGAGAAAAAGAATCCGGCACAGATCCTCTCAATCCCGACTCTGATGGCGATGGTTTTACAGACGGCATCGAAGTCGACAATGGGCACAACCCTCTCGGAGCATAGAATCATTTTTTTTGTAACCGCTGTATGAAAAACCAATTCATTCTCATCGTCGTCGTACTGATGGTTGTTATCGCCGGAGGCATCGGATATTACCTCTATTTGCAAAGTGACAAGCAGGATGACACAACTGGACTAACCGAGAATACCACCGTGAATACTGCCGTAAATACTCCCGTGAATACCGCTGTGAATCAGGGGGAGCCAGTAATTTCAAATTCTTCACCCACCTACGGTCTTCAGCCGGGTGAGAGCAGGGTATTGACGGAAGAAGAGAAAAAAAAGTTAGATGTAGGACCCGAACTAGATGTTACTGTTGAGAACCAAGGGGGTGAAGTGATCCTTATGTACACTCGTCCTGCTGCGGAATGATACGTCAGCTGTAAGATCTTCAGCTTAATTCGTTACCAATTGTCTATGCCACCTACGCAACAACCGAAGGATATGTATGAAAATGTAACCCCGCAACCTGCTCGGCAGACCCTGCGTGCCCCACAACAAGCAGCGCGTCAACGGCCGGCTTCGATACCACCGGTCTCGCGGACACCCTCGTCTGCGATGAAAAGTTTGATGGGTAACCGGTCAGTTGCTTTGACTGGCGTGATATTGGCGATCATTGTCATAGCAGTTGTTGTGGTAGTCTTCTTTAACCCATTTGAGAAAACGGCGACGAATGAACCGGTGGCAAATACGAATACTGAACCAAGCATTCTCCCATCAACTATCAGTCCGCCTTCGAATACTGGTTCGGTATCTGACGCTGATAGCGATGGGCTTCCCGACGCGGAAGAGCAAAGTCTCGGCACAAATGCACAGAACGCTGATTCGGACAGTGACCAGCTGTTCGATAGAGAAGAAGTAAAAGTGTATTTGACGAACCCTACGAATCCCGATACTGATGGTGATGGGGTAATTGATGGACAGGAAGTCGCGCAAGGGCAGAACCCATCTGGTGCCGGGCTTCTGCGGGATTTAACCTCGGAGATTGAGAAACTGTAGTAAATGATTTGCACTCCAGAAATCTCTCTTACATTCTTTCACTTCTTTCCGACCAACCAACTCGCGAACACGCTTAACCCGCCAACTCGCAAACTCTAATTTATGCCCGACACCGCTCCAGACCTCCAGCCGCCTGGCCAAGAACCGCGTAATGCACCAGTCCACACGATTCCCGAACAGTATTACCTCGGTCCAAAGCAAAACGCCGGATCAAAGAAATTAGTCATCGCACTGATCATACTTGTGGTAGCCGCACTCGGGCTTGGGGCTGCGTATGTATTCACCCGCGTCATTAACCAAAATGGAGGTACCGGGCTCAATTCCAATAATTCTAATACCAACGGCGCCGGAAATTTTAATTTTAACGTCAACGGTGCGACGAACCAGCTTTTTAATGGAAACAGCAATGGGAATACGAATCAGCTGAATATCAATGTGGTGCGTATTCCTGATTCTACCGATGCAGATAAGGACGGGTTGACTGATGTCGAAGAGATTCTTTATGGAACAGCGGGCAGTATAGCTGACACTGATTCTGACGGGTTTAGGGACGGCGAGGAGGTCATCCACGGGTATAGTCCGAGAGGAGTCGGGAAGTTGCTCGATACCAACCTTGCGAAAGAGTATCTCCATCCATCTTTCGGGTATAAAGTACTCTACCCAAGCACGTGGATCCGGAGCGCCGATCCGCAAAATGAGGACGGTATTCTTTTTACTACCGCATCTGGTGAATTCATTGGTGTTAGTGTCCAGAGCAATCCCGCCCGGCTTGCCGCTCGAGACTGGTATTTAAAAGCGTCTCCCGGAATCGACATACGGAAGATTCAATCTGTTGCGAATAACACGGGAGTGCTGCAGGGAGCGATAAGTTTGGATGAACAGACGGTCTATTACACCTCAGGAGACCGCGCCTATGTCATCACGTACAGCACGAATCTGCTTACCGCCGCGAATTACCGCACCACCTTTGAAATGATGTACCGGAGTTTCGAGTTAAGCTCTGTGCTGACCAATACGAATACAAACGTGAATACCAATAGCAACACGAACAACAGCAATACAAACGGAAACACCAACAACGTAAACAATTCCAATACGAATGGATCGTAAGGGTGCGATGGTCGGCAGTATCCGATGCATAGATGGCATCAGATATGCGACGAGGGATCTTGCGCGGACACTGGTTCGAGTCCGCCATGTTCTCTCTATTCCGCGATCGCGTACGATATACATCATTCTTTGCGGTGCAGGTACCATTCGCCGTCTCAATCGCACCTATCGAAACATAAACCGTGTTACTGATGTCCTCTCGTTTCGTTACGGTCATGGCAAGCACGAAGGAGTGTTTGGAGAGATATTCATATGCGTTCCCCGAGCCCGCAGCCAGGCTCAGCAGTATGGCAATGCATTCAGTGAAGAAATGCGATTACTCATGATACACGGCCTCCTGCATATTCTCGGACATGACCACGCCACAGCCCGCCAGGCCAAACGGATGCGTTCCCTCGAAAATACCCTTTTAGGCAAAAACCTTTCACGAAGTGCTCACAGGTAATTAGCGCATTAACGTATTAACGCATTACGTATGCGTTGGTAGGAAGATTCGGCGTTAATTTCTACAAAA
>LCPQ01000043.1 GCA_001003705.1 Parcubacteria group bacterium GW2011_GWA2_48_9
AGTTTATCGGCAATCTGTCTAGCGCCATACAAATCTTTATAATATAGCCTTTTTACAATTCGCCTATTTTTATCAGTTATTGCCACCATAAATACATTTTATATCAAAGAACAATCATGATCAAACGCTGTAGTACATAAAAACGTTTCCCGTGATCAACCGGAGCCACGACTCGGCAAAGCCTCGCTGGACTGCGTTTTGTTGCAAATCGCTACGCTCTTTGACAAAACGGGAGCCGGAAAGAGGGATCGAACCCCCAACCTTTCGCTTACAAAGCGATTGCCCCGCCTGCCAAGCGCCTGGAGCCGATGGTCGGATTTGAACCGACGACCTACTGTTTACAAAACAGTTGCTCTACCACTGAGCTAGGGTGGCCCAGGATGCTAATGGACTGGTGGGCAGGGAGGGATCCCCCTTCGGGCCCGGGCGCTGCGCATGCTCGCGCCCTTCGAATCTACCTACTCCAGTGATGATACAAGCAACCTGCTAAAAAGTAACCCCTGAGATTTATTGGTGGGCAGGGAGGGATTCGAACCCCCGAAGGCCGAAGCCAGCAGATTTACAGTCTGCCCCGTTTGACCACTTCGGTACCTACCCACGTTGTTAAAGGTTTGGTCGTCCCACCTCAGCCGATGGTCACGCGACCGCGGAACGACCTACTCCTTACCCCCGCCATTCGACGGGGCATGCATGGAGTTGCTCCGCCTGCCCTCGCCTTAGCCCATGTGCGGATTTGAACCGCAGACCTACTCCTTACCATGGAGTTGCTCTACCAACTGAGCTACATGGGCTCGGGCTAAGGCGGGCAGGTCTACCACTGAGCCTGCGCAAGCTACATCGGCTCAAGCGGAATCCCAACTACATCAATTATATGTTGGCGAGTACGGTAAGTCAGAACAACGAGGCAATCTACCCGTATAACTACATCTTGTCAATCTGTTGCTCTAATTCCCCTAATTTCTGGTTATCCGGATCAGCAACCCGCAGTTTCTTCAACGCTTCATATGCGAGAGGCTTGTTCTTCATGGAAACTGCGAAGTCAAAAAGTGTGTCCAAGTTTCGAGGGTTATTTGGTTCTAAGTGAATTGCCTCTTCAAAACATTTCTGAGCGAGGACTGGCTCCTCTGTCAAAACGTACACTTCGCCGAGATCGATATAATGATCTGCGATGAGCCGGTCTAGTGATGCAGAAGACTGCTCTGCTTTCTGTTCCCCTTCTACGGGCTGAGGAGCGCCAGTGCTTTCAACGCTGCGTTGATGTATACGGAGTTTCAAAGAATAATTAAATGACTCCTTCGCATGTTGAAAATCATTCATTGAAACGTATACTTTCCCTAGACGGGTAAACGCATCAATATTGTCAGGGTCGAGACTAATAGTTTCAATATACTTCTTTTCCGCCTCCGCAAATGATTCGTCTTTTGCTAACTGGTCAGCCTCGAATAGCAATTCTTTAATGTGCTCTTCCCGGTTTACTTTCTCCTTGGCAGAAAGTTGGTGCTCGGGCAACGTGTGTCGGCGCTCAAGGTCTTTTACATTTGCCCAGATCTTGTGCAAAAAGACAAGAATGGTGCTCCGGAAAAACTCGAACGCTTTTGCCAAAGGCTTATTGAGTGACTCGAGACGTCGGTACAGGCGACCTGCGATGAGGGCTGATTTTACTCGCTCCTGCTTATGCCGCGGGATTTCACCTACTGAAATCGATGCTAAAACAGGAAACTTCCTCCCAACGATAGCAAGGATTGCGATAATACTGGCGATGATGACACCAATGACAATGTAATCGAGAATCATGACTCAAAGACTAAAGAGATAGGCGTGAAAACCCGATGATACGGATATTTTCTCCCAGCTTAGCTATATGTTCCTTAACTATATCATCGACGGATTTCTTGTCGTCTTTGACGAATGGTTGGCTGACCAAGCAGTGTTCGCGATAGTACGCCCGCAACTTGCCATCAATAATTTTCTCGCGAATTGCCTCCGGCTTACCTTCCCGCTCGAGCTGTTCGCGGTAAACAACTTTCTCTGCGTCGATAATGTCTTGCGGTACAAGGGAAGAATCGAGATAGGATGGATTCATGGCAACAACATGCATCGCAACATTATGTGCAAGCTCGATAAATTCATCAGTCCGAGCTACAAAATCGGTTTCGCATGCAATGGCGACTAAACCAGCGACTTTCCCATTTATATGTGTATACTCCCCTACCCGTCCTTCATGAGTAGTACGATCTGCTTTCGTGAGTGCGACTTTCTTTCCTGCCTTGCGAAGATGTTCGATAGCCTTCTGAATATCCCCACTTGCTTCCTCGAGAGCTCGTTTTGCATCCATCATCCCGGCACCGGTTTGTGCTCGGAGGGCCTGTATGGCTTCTGAGGAAATCTTCATACAGGTATTTTTTCAATTTTGTCTAATTTTGCTGAAGCTGTGTGCATCTTGTCCTTGTGGTCGTCGGTTGAAGCGATTACTCCTGCGTCAACTGGTTTCTGAGAAAAGAGCTTCTTTCCCTCTTCAACGGCTTCCGCCATAAGTGAGATAATGAGTTCCAACGAGCTAACAGCGTCATCATTTGCTGGAATAGGATAATCTACTAATTCAGGGTTCGCATTTGTATCGACAATAGCTACGCGTGGAATATGAAGTTTACGCGCCTCTTCAATAGCTAGACTGTCCTGTTTAGTGTCCGCGACAAAAATGACATCGGGTGTTTTATCGAGACGCTCAATCCCCCCAATCAAATGCTCAAGATGTTCGATCTCTTGAGTGAATCCTAATTGCTCTTTCTTAGTATACTTCTGAAGATCTCCCCGCTCTCGTGCGGAGCGCAACTGTTTCAGTTTGCGGATGAGTTTTACGATAGTCACGAAATTTGTCAGCGTTCCACCAATCCAGCGTTCAGTGATAAATGGAGTTTCAACTCGCTCAGCTGCATCGCGGATAAGTTTTTGTGCCTGACGCTTCGTGCCAACAAAAAGGATGACCTTCCCCTCTGAAGCTTGCTGCTTAAGAAAATCGTAGGCTGTATGCAGACATTCCAAGGTCCGCTCAAGATTGATTATATGGATCCCTTGGCGCAACGTATGAATATATGGCTTCATTTTAGGATGCCAACGAGATTCGCGGTGTCCGAAGTGGACACCTCGCTTGAGCATTTCTTCAAGTGTGACTTCACGCATAGATTGTTGTTCCTTTTCTCCTCTACCCGCCGTATACTTCGCGTCTTTTGGTCTCGCTATTGCGGACCAGGAACAAGACCGAAAACGAAGGGTATGTGGGATATTAATGCTTTAAAACCGCACTTCACTGGCCATTTCCGGCAAGCGAAAATGCAAAAATCATCGTATCACATAAATGCCCGCGCCGCAAGAGGCCTGCCGTATGATCTCGAAAAGTGCGCAGAGTGCCACGGTTGATCCTGTTAGAAAATTTTCTGAAGCCTGATCATGCATGTCTAGCGTACGCAACCTAAGAAACACTTAATCCCGAGCCAAACGTTCCGGTAAAATTTTCTAACGGGGTTGACAAGATCACTATCCGCAGTTACAATGGGTTTCACTATGAACACCAGTATCCACCCTACCTACTTTCCCGAGGCAAAAATCGTGTGTGCGTGCGGCAACACGTTTACTGCCGGCTCGACAAAAAATGAAATACGCGTCGAGGTCTGTTCAAATTGCCACCCTTTTTACACCGGAAAACAGAGGTTTGTGGATACGCAAAGACGTCTGGACCGTTTTCGAAAAATCATGGAAAAAAAGACGGCTCTCCAGGGTAAACGACGTTCAAAAAAGACTGCGGAAGCTTAAACGCAGTAACACGTTCAGGCGTCATGTTCTGGCTGCCTGAACTGTTTTGAAATTGTCGACTACTATGACAAGTGAATTCGAAGAACTCCAAAAACGTCATGATGAATTAGAGCGGATACTCCAGGATCCGGAGCTATTTCGAGACAGAAAAAAAGCAGAATCGGTAAACCGGGAATATGGCAGTGTCGAGGAGCAGATCTCGCTATACAGAAAAATTGAAAGCACTAAGCACGATCTGCACGAGGCAGAACGTCTTTGGAGTGATGAAACCGACCCTGAACTTAAAAATCTTGCTGATGAAGAGCGTGTGTCATTATCGAGACAACTTTCAGAGCTCACAAGTGCGCTCATGGCAATCACCAAGCCGCGAGATCCTCTGGACACGAAGGATATTATTGTAGAGGTGAGGGCTGGCGCAGGCGGTGACGAAGCAGCGCTGTTTGCTGCTTCTCTTTTCCGAATGTACCAGAAATATGCTGAGCGTAATGGATGGAAAACCCATCTCATTTCCTCCAGCCACATAGGCATCGGGGGTTTGAAGGAAGTAATATTTGAAATAATGGGAAGAGATGTTTTCTCAGAACTCAAGTACGAAAGCGGCGTTCACAGGGTTCAACGAGTTCCCGAAACTGAAAAATCGGGACGCGTCCATACGTCAACTGTCACTGTCGTTATTCTACCTGAAGCTGAAGAAACTGACCTGAAACAGAACAAGGAAAAAGCTATGCAAGTTTTGCGTACCCGATTACTAGCCCTGGAGCGCGAAAAAAAACAGAAGGAAAGGTCTAAAGAACGTAAAAACCAGATAGGTACGGGGGACAGGAGTGAAAAAATACGAACATATAACTTTCCCCAAGACAGGATTACTGACCACAGGATCAAGAAAAGTTACTCTCATATCCAAACCGTACTTGAAGGTAACCTTGACTCGCTTATAGCCGACCTAAAATCGACGAGTGAGTCATGACAGCAGAAAAAGCCCTAGACAGGGCACTGTCTATCTTACGGACAACTGGTACGTCTTCTGCAACGCTCGATGCAGAAGTTTTGTTATCCCACGTCCTCAAAACAAGCAGGACACGATTACTTAGCTTACCGGAACGATTACTTACTTCCCGTCAACAAAAGATTTTTTTTAGGTTTATTGCTAAGCGTTCACATGGTTGGCCTGTCGCCTATTTGACCGGGCACAAAGAATTCTATGGTCTCGATTTTATCGTGACAAATGATGTGCTGGTCCCGCGTCCGGAAACAGAGACGCTTATCGACATGATACTGAAATCCGCGGGCCGCAATGAACCACTTGAGATCTTTGATATCGGAACTGGAACGGGTTGTATCGCGATCACGCTTGCCCACTACATGCCGCATACAAAGATAACCGCTCTTGACCTCTCACCTCGAGCGTTAACAATTGCAAAAAAGAACATTAGCATAAAAATCAATCGATCTATCGAGATCTGTTACTCTGATCACCACAGTGGGATTAGAGCTTATTGAGAAAGTACTCCAGGAAACTCCAATCCACCTGAACGAAAATGGAAAAGTCTTTCTCGAGATCGACCCTCGACAGACAGAGGCAGTTCGATATGTGATCGAACAGTGCTTCTCAAAAAAACATATAACATACGCTAAGGACCTCGCCGGAAGAGAACGGGTCGTTTATATTCAGACATAAGCAAAGCCCCGGACTGGAATAGACCCGGGGCTTGTCGTGATCGTAGCAAATGGCAGGCCAGACCCGGAAGTCAGGAATTCGCTCGAGAGCATTCCATCACTCACCCTTCGACCCGTGTCTCCAGGCGGAGCAGGGGTCCGTATCCCATTGTAACCCCTGAAGGGCCAGATCCATCTGGCGAGCACACACGTAGAGGTGCCTTTGCCTGCGCTGAATCGTTCTACTGGGGATACACTTCCATTTAGCACTTCATTCGCTTTCGATCACAAAGAGCACATGTTTAAATCAGTCTACCATCCTACAAAGAAAAAATCCACGAAAAAAATGAGAATGATTATCGGTAAGACATTAGCAGAAAATTGTTATAAATAAAAAGAAAACAGGAGTCCCTTTCGAAACTCCTGGTCAAATAAAGATGTGCGTTGTTGGTGTTACGGCTGCGAGGAGGCACCAGTAGTGTCGGGTGGCGTCGTCGTAGAATCAGCCGCGGAATCAGGTTCAACAGCAGGCATGAAATCGATAGGACTGTAGCCGGGAATCTTGAGGCCCAAGAGCATCTGGCCAAGAATTGTGGCATTCAGAGGTCCAAAGGTCTCTGTCACGGCATTCCCGTTGCCAGCCCCCTGGTAGAGCACCATGGGGGTGATGTTTTTGACGCCCATTTCCTTCAGACGGTCGAGAGATTCGAGCGTCGTTACGCCCTCAGGACCAATCACACTCGCCATGGCGCCATACTTGGCCGCGAGACCGTCGGCCAGCTGACGTGCATACGACGCGTCGCCTTGGCCTCGGAGGTCCTGCATCTGCCGATAGTAATCGGCCTTTTCCTTCTGGATCTGGGCATAGACCAACGAGTCCTGTTGCTCTGCAATTGCGCGCTGTTGTTCAGTCGCGATGCGCGCTTCTTGTTCGAGCTCCTCGGCTTCCCATGCCAGCTTGTTCTGCTCGGCAAGGACTTTTCGCGTCTGAGTCTCTCGCAAGTCCGGGGGAATCATGATCTCGCCGTAATTCACGTCGACCACGATAGTCCCCTTTTTCAATTGCTGCATCCACATTTGTTCAAATGTGGTGCGTTCCTGCAACTCGCGATCCCTGACGTAGTCAAGGCACGCAACGTTCTGAGCGTTATTCCTCATCGCAGAACGAGAGTCGGGCGTAATCGATTTGTTTTCGATATCAGAAAAAAGCGCCGGCATGAAAGTCCGATCATTATGCCGAGTGTAGTTTTACAGAAGTAATATTCGTTTGAGTTTTGTCACGAAATATGATATTTTTAGTTTAGCGCGCCGGTCGGATAGCGGCTATTCCAGTGGACTGTAAATCCACGGCCCCATGGGCATCGCTGGTTCGAGTCCAGCCCGGCGCACTACTTCGTCCCGATGTACATCGGGACTTCGAAGTGCAGGCACTA
>LCPQ01000044.1 GCA_001003705.1 Parcubacteria group bacterium GW2011_GWA2_48_9
ATCGCCTTGGCGCATTGGCTTCCATAGCCGCAGGCCGAGATGAAGATGCGTGCCGCGATTGTCTGGATTGGAGTTTTGCCAGTATTGAATACCACCCGAAATCACAAACCCCGAATTACCAACCTTGCCGATTATGTCTCCCGCCTTAACTCGTTGGTCTTTTTGGACAAGAATTTTCGAGCAATGAGCGAACATCGTTTCGCACACCAAGCCGTTAGTCTGAAAATCAGATGGTTGAATATCAGAAAACAAATCAATCTGATTGCCGCCGATTTTATTTGTATCCTGTAAATGCACGCCGCTTATTCGTCCATTATAAGGGGCGATGATTGGCGTGCCATACGGCTGAAAAATATCAGTGCCGGGATGTCCGGGCATTCCGATTGCCTTAAGATAAAGCTCTTTGTTTTCGCCAAACCATTGCGTAACAGACCCTTCAGGATATTTTTCAAGAATTGAATTTGGTAGAGGATTAAGCATTTTTATCATAATTAACAACTAAAACATAAACCGCAATTTTTGCACTTCCCCTTAATCAATTCTCTGCCGCACTCCGGGCATTCTTCGTCATCCTCGTTATCTTTGCATTTATGGCCGGAACATCCGCAACACTCCGTCTTTACGCCTCTTTCTACTATTTTCTCACAAGCAAAATGAGTACCTTCCGAACCATGAACAAAAGGTTTTAAATCATCCATAACTTTTATTTTAGATTATCAATGAATTTTCCGCATACTCCGCATTTGAGCGAAGGGTGCTGACATTGTAGCGTCTTTTTCTCTCGTGCTTGTTCTTTGCTAAGATAGTCCGCATAAGTATTCGGACAAACAAATTTAATCAGTTTTGTTTTTTTCAGATGATATCGGATTGTTGCCCGGCTTACGTTATATATTTTTGATAATTGCAATATATTTTTTTCTTTGCGAAAGTGCTTAATGATGTCAGCTCTGTCGGCTTGGGATAGTTTTTTGAATTTATAATTGGTTTTCATATCTCTATTTTACATTAGTATTTTACTTTTGTATAGAGATTTAAGGTGTCCCTTGTGGATAACTATGGATCGCTATTTATGGTAGAATGATTGCATGAATCCTAAAATCTCTCATCCGTGGATCGCCTTCGTGGTCATCTTTGTCCTCTTGGCGCTTCTCTCGGAATATGGGGTCACGCAAGGGTCGCTCTTGCTGTTTGATCTCTTTGCCGGCATCGGCATTTATAAGTGGATTACTTCCCGAAGTTAGTTCGTTTTGATTCTCTCAAGCTTTTAATTGTTGCATTGATCTGTTCGGGGTCAAACAGCACACCACTGTTGCCAAAGTCGACGCCGTCGTATCCCTGATTTCTTAGGCGATCTTCAACAATTTTCCATCCTGCTGATTCGTGAATCCCATACTTATCCATGACTCCAAATTTCTCAGGATTTGCACGGAGTTCGTCCATTGTTTTTAACCATGTTTGCTCGTATTTTGCTTCAGTCATTTTTTTTAGGTTGAATTGATCAGCCCCCTTTTTTGTAAGTTGCACAACACCTCCAGTCAGTCCTTTTTGGGTTGCTTGATGGTATCCACCAGATGCCGTGATCCAACTTTCCGCTTCGCTGGCTTTCTTCGCAAAGAATACTCCGGGATTTCCCATTGTGGATGTTTCACTCTTTTTAATTGCTTCACCTTTCTGCACCCATCTGATGTCATTCGTTCCATGATAAAGAGCTTGTGGTTTTGCTCCGAATGCACCTGCAGTCGGCTTTTTTTCCACGAGCACTCCGCCTTCGCTATCTTTGGCGATCACGCGGAAGTTACCTTTGACTCCGGCCACCTCTCCGTAGTTTGAGGCGGCTTTTTTTGTCGTCGTAAGCCATTGCAGGTTGTCTGATTTTATTTTCTTGAGGTCAATCCCGGCCACTGGCTTTATGTCGGCATTGCCGAGTTGAGTGCGCTCATAGTTGAGCACGTCGGCCGCGGTCATGCCTTTCGGCATCGCACCTTCACCACCTCCTCGGAAGAGAGATTGTGCGGCGGTTTTAGGGGTTGCCGCCTCCCCCGGTGCTTTTGGGGAGAATGCACCTTGTTTGTTTTGATTCAAGAAGTTTTCAGATTGTTCCGGAGTCATTGCAGTTTCTTTTCCTTTAATAGTTGCCTGTGCAGTTTTAATTCGTTCATTCCATGTCTGGGATCCAGCTTTCTCAAGACGCAATCCATGAATCTCATCGTAAGAATATAAACCCTTAGGTGTGGTTAATTTTGTAGTGAATAAGTTGTCAGAAATATATCCTCCTTTTGTCCATGCTGCACCACCATGTCCTGTCCATATCTTAGAAGCAAGTTCTGGCGAATCTTTAAGTGTTTTGTTCACTACAACGTGCATACGATCCATTTTTCCTTGATACCCCTCAAGAGGTTGCAATTTAGTGTTTTGTTTTATTTTGAAAGCACTCGGTTTACCGCCCGAAACATCCTCAATCCCTAACCCAATTTTCGGCTTTATTTCTGTCACATCCTTACTTAAAACGGCCGGAGGTCTGTTCGGCAACTGGTTTATCGTTGTTGCTCCTTTTTTTAACGCATTCACAACCGCAGTGACTGCGTTGCTATTCTTGATTAAACCGTATCTGCGGAGGAGTGGCACGGCGAGCTCCGGTGATGTAAGAACTGCGGTGATGATTGCCTGTATTGGGCCTCCGAGGAAGAAGGCGCCACCGGTGATTGCGGCGCGTCCGTATGTGCCTACTTTGATTCCGCTTGCGGCTTGGATGTCCTCCACGGCCTTGAGCACTTTGATTTTCCCGGTGATCCCGGGCACCGTCTCCTCGAGGCGGTTGAGCAGAAGGTCTTTGCCTTTGCCAGTTGCGTTTGCGATTCTGTTGATTGCGGCGTCGGTCAGGTTTCCGTTTTTGTCCACGAAGCCCTTTGAGAGCCGGGAGAGCTCGACGGTCTGTGCGCTGAATGTTTTGTCGATCGCGTCAAGGCCTTCGAGTTGTGGCCGGTATGCTTCGTTGAAGCGCCCCCGGGCTATTTTTGCCATACTCTCAAGCGGTTGGCTCTTGCCGATCTGCCGTTCAAACCTTGAGATTTTTGCGAGGTCAGTGCGGAAGTTCAGGAATTCGTTTGCAGTCATCGTGCCTTTTTGGAAGGTTGGCTTCCATAGGTCGTAGATGTGTTGCATTGCCCGGACGTCGCTTGCTTCCCGGAGCACGGATGATCCGCTTGATTTGAGCTTGCCTTTTTTGATGTCGAGATTGGTCAGGTCTTTGATGGTTGAGTCGAGCCAGTTTTTTGATACTTTCACGCTCGAGCCGCCTTCGCGGATCGGCGCGTATGCTTCGCCAGTTTCGGAGAGCGTTGCCGCTTTTTTGCCGAGGACGGATTGCACTTCTTTGCCGAGGGCTGCCCGGTCCACTATGCCCCGGGCTTCTTTGGTGAAGGCCTCTGGCTTTTTTATTACTTGTGTGATGGTTTCCGGGTTCAGGCCGGTCGCTTGACCTGCCGCGAACTTTGTGGCACTTTCGGCCATGTTTTTGACCCCTCTGAAGACGTAGCCCGCGGATTTGGTCACTGGGGCTGCTACCTTACTCACAGTCGTGTCAAACGAGGTCACCGCCTATGATTGCTCTACCGGCCTCTGGGACGAGCGTTTCGTAGGCCGCCTTTGGCAATTCCTTGCCGAGGGCCCCGAATGCCTTCCCATAGTCGCCTACGTCGCTGGCGAGGCCTTGAAATTCGGTCACGGCCTGCTTCACTTTCTTGTATGTGCTAATCGGGTTGAAGAGGTCGATTGCGCCCTTGACGAAGTTGAATGCTGATGGCGCGAGGTTCGCGACCACTTTTGCGGGCTCGCCGATGATACTCGGGCTCTCGGTGCTTGCCGGCGCCCATGCGCCGTATTTTTGAGCACTCTCAAGATCGGCTTGTTTGTTTGCCGATAGGGCAGGTGCTTTCGGAGTAAATGCCCCAGTTGCCGCGGGTGCGCCAGTTACCCGGTCCTTGTAGACAGGGTATTTTTGCAGCATACGATTGCCTATATCCTCATCGGAGTATTGGCTGTATGCCGGGTACTTGGTTTTCACCTGAGCCCCAAATTGCTGAATTGTCATCGTGGCTTCTGTCATAGTTTTTTAGAAGAGTCCGAGTGGATCGTTACCTGCTCCGCCTCCAGTGCCTGCGGCCGATCCTCCGCTGGTCGTTCCGATGTAGGCGTTCAATGCGCCAGTCAGTACGGATTGGAGGACGCTTGAGAAGTTGGCCGCCTTTTGTGCGGCGAGGGTGGAGCTGTCGCTGTAGCTTGGCAGTGCCTGTGCAATGCGTTCGATGTCTTGATTGGTCAGCACGCCCTTTTCTCCGGCTGCCCGGGTGAGGAGCGAGAGGACGGAATTGCGTGCGCTGATAAATTGTTTTGCGTTGTTGTCGGTTGAGAGGGATGGCGCGAGCTCGATTGCCTTCAGTCGTGCCGCCTGTACGGTCTGCGCTCCGGCGTTGTCTGGGGCGGTGAGCACATTCGCTGTCAGGTTCACGATCTGCTGAACGAGTGCGCTTGCGGAACTGAAGCTCTGTAAGGATTCCTGCACTTTGTTGGCGTCCTCTTTGCTTAGAAGTGGCAGTCCCATCTCTTGCGCTGCGCGTTGCAGGTAGGGGAGTTGTGCGCTGGTTACTTTGGATGCGTCGAAGAACTGCACGCCGGAGACGCTTGTCAGTGCTGATTTCAATTCGGGTGCAAGGTTGTTTGTCGTGACGCCTCCGCCGGACGATGCGGCGCCTCCGAATGCGCCGCCTCCGCCCATCTTTGAGATGATCGTCGGCTCGCCGGTCAGAGGGTTGATTGCGTAGACGGTATTTTTTGCTTGGAAGGACGGTGACTTCGATGCGGCTGCCTGCGCGTTTTTCAGGTTCTGTTGAGGGGTCAGTGAGTCGTCCCATGCCACGGCCGCGTCTGGGTACATTTGGGTCAGATTGAAGAAGGTGTCGAGTGCTTGTTTGTCGCTCAAGGATCCTCCGCTTGCGACGGTTTTGCCGGTCAGCGGGTTTACGAGTGAGGTGCCCGGGGCTACCGATACCGGCTTGCTTGCCTCACGGAGAGCGCCGAGTTTTCCGGCTTCCTGATCGAGTTTGAATTTTGATGCTTCGAGGGTCGCGGTTCGTTTTGCTTGAAGGAGTGCGGCTTTTGCCTGCAGTGGCTGTTCGAGCGCGAGGCCTCTTTGCTCAATCGCCTTTTGCCGGCCCGTAATAAAGGGCAGCGGAATTGGCCTGTTGGCTTCGCCGGTGATACCTGTGCGGATCGATGCATCAAGGG